>VGOD01000043.1 GCA_016876015.1 Chloroflexota bacterium | reverse complement strand
CTGCCGGAGCTTGATCCCATCTTCGATTCGAGACCGGGTAAATCGTATCTTCTCAATTTGTAGCACCCTCGCGGTCGCCCCGGTGGGCAGGCGCAAGGCCGTGCCCCTACCCCGGATTATTGAGAAGATAGGTAAATCTCCCGGATTGGTACCCGGTGCTATGATCGTGCCGGCTGGTAGGCCGTCGGTGTCTTTGCGATGGGCGCCTGGGCGATCCGATCCCTGCGCCGCGCTTCCTGCACCTTGGAGCGCACGACCTCATACACCCCACCGATCAGCACGGCTGCGACCGCCGCGATCACCAGCACCTCGATCACCAGGAACTCGATCCCCTTGAGAGCGAACAGAATGTTTTCCATCGTAGTACCTCCTTCATCTGGCTTGCAGACGATTGTTTGTTGGCTGTTGACCTGCTGTTTGACCATACCTTACCACACTTGTCCGGCGGCGTCATCGGGCGAAACACCGATCTTGCACAGCGCAGGAATGCGTATCGTGAAGTCCATCCTGCCCGCGATTCTGCGTAGATGGCAGCAAACCGGGCTACGTATTTCTACGTAGCCGCGCTATGAGGTATAATCTCTGTGATGTCTGGCGCAACGCGAGGAGGATACCGTGGGCAAAATCAGGATTTTGTTAGCCGATGACCACGCAGTCGTGCGGCAGGGCACACGCGAGCTGTTGGAGCGCGAAGACGATCTGGAGGTGGTGGCCGAGGCAGGCGATGGCGAAAAGGCCGTGCATCTGGCTGCGAAGCATTCGCCCGATGTGGCGATCATGGATATCGCGATGCCGAAGCTCAACGGCATTGACGCTACTCGGCAGATCAAGGCCGCCAATCCTCGAGTCAGTGTCCTGGTGCTGACGGCCTACGATGACGACCAATACATCTTTGCCCTGCTCGAAGCGGGCGCGGCCGGCTATCTGCTCAAGAACGTACATGCAGATGAGCTGATCAGAGCGGTCCGGGCGGTGGCTGCGGGCGAAGCGGTGTTGCACCCAGCCATCGCGCGCAAAGTGGTGAGCCGCTTTGCGCCGCCCCAGCCCAAGCGCGGCGAGACGAACGCACTCGATCAGCTTACCGAGCGGGAGATCGAAGTGCTCAAGCTGGCGGCCAAGGGGCTGAAAAACCAGGACATCGCTCGCGAGCTGTTCCTCAGCATCCGCACAGTGCAGACCCATCTGAGTAACATCTTCAGCAAAATGGGGGTCGGTTCACGCACCGAAGCCGTGCTCGAAGCGTTGAAGCGGGGCTGGCTCATGCTCGAGGACGCGTTGTGAGCGGCGCATGAGGTCAATGGTGATGTCATCGCGATCTGTGGCGCTGGGACAAAGACTGCGACGTCTCGCAAGCGAGCGGAGCCTCTGGATCATCCTCGCGATGCTGGGCATCCTTACGCTGCTCCACTACTTCCGGCCTCAAGTCAAGCTGTTCCCTGACGGCTTCCTGGAGCGACACGCGATGGAACGCATCGCGTTCCTGCTGCCCGTAGCCAGCGCGACCTTCGCCTTCGGCCAGACCGGCGGGCTGGCGACCCTCAGCGCAGCCATCCTGATCATGCTGCCACGCGTGTTCTGGATCTCTGCCTACCAGGGAGACGCTCTGCTGGAGACGATGGCGGTCGGTCTCGTCGGCTATCTCGTGATCTGGATGATCGCGACCCAGGACCGGGAGAAACGGCTGCGCCAGGAAGCCGTTTCGCGGCTGAGAACGATCAACGTCATCGGCGCCATCGTCACCGGATCGCTGGAGCTAGAACAGATTCTCAGCGGCGCGCTAGACAAGATCCTCGAAGTGATGCAGGTAAGAATGGGGTTCATCTTCCTGGTGGAACGAGGAACCCAAGACCTGGTCTTGACGGTGCAGCGGGGCGTCCCGCCTGAGTTCGCCGACGAGATCAAACGGCTGCGCATGGGCGAGAGCCTCTCCGGCTGGGTGGCGCAGACCGGCAAGCCGCGGGTGGTGGACAACCTGCTGGAGGAGCGCCAGTTGACGACCAGCCTGGCCAGCCAGGCCGGGATGCGATCCTTTGTCGCGGTGCCGCTGATGTCGCGCGATCGGGCGCTGGGGGTCATGGATCTTGCCGATGAGCAGTATAGGCGCTTTTCGACGCAGGACGTCGAGTTGCTTTCCTCAGTGGGCAACGAGATCGGGGTGGCGATAGAGAACGCCTATCTGTATGAGAACATGCGCTACTACGCCCAGCAGATCACCCGTGCGCAAGAAGATGAACGTGCACGCATCGCACGCGAGCTGCATGATGACACGATTCAGTCCTTGATCATGCTCTCGCGCCAGGTTGAGGCGCTGGCAAGAACTGACGAAAGGATCTCGCCGGCCAGGGCCCGTCGCCTGGAGGAGCTACAACGCATCACAGATGGAGTCATCCAGGGCGTGCGACGCTTCAGCCGAGATCTGCGGCCCTCGATCCTGGATGACCTGGGGCTGGTGCCTGCGCTGGAGGGGCTGGCGGCCAGCCTGACCGAGAAGGATGGCATCCTGACGAGGCTATGGGTTACAGGCGAGAAACGACGCCTTGCGCCGGAGACAGAGTTGACGCTGTTTCGCATCACCCAGGAAGCCCTGAACAACGTGAAGAAACATGCCGAGGCCACTCAAGTGGTGATTACGGTCGAGTTCACCGCCAGCGCAGTCGAGATAGCCATCCAAGACAACGGCAAGGGGTTCACCATCGCGACCCCGGCCGAGGAGCCGGCCGCGTCGGGCCAGTTGGGTCTGATCGGCATGCACGAACGCGCCCGGCTGCTGGGCGGTACACTGGTCATACAGTCAAAACCACGCCTGGGCACAAAGGTCGTCGTCACTGTGCCGGCGGCAACCGCAACCCCTAGCGCACGCGGTCAAGACTGACAGGATAACTCTTACACATATCCTTCCGCGCGAGCAGCCACATCCAAATCCACGGTGATGACGCGCGCAGCCTCCACAAGCAGTTCTTGCGCGCCGGCCTGCCGCAGATCCATCGCCTTCAAGTAGCGCCGGCACGCCTGGCACACATAGAGACGATACCGCCCATCATCTGTTGGATAGTACGAGAGGTCCGAGGGTCGGCTGGCGCCGCAGAAGGGGCACTTCACGCGCGGGTAGAGCCAGCGTGTATCACAACGCGAGCAAACCAGGTAGCGCGCCCCCGCCTGCTCATTCAGGATGGCAAAGTCCGGCGCCCCGCCGCAGATCGGACAGATGTCGCGCTGCCAGAGTTCCAGCGCCAGATGCGGCACGAGCTGCTCGGCGCACGCGCGCAGCGCCGGACGCAGCGTGTGGCCGAAGACGAACGCCAGGAGCTCTGCCTGGTGCGTCAAGCCCCCTTCGTCTGTTTCGACCTCGCCCACCATCAGATATTGCCGCAGCAAGGCTTTGGTCCGATCCGGCGCGGCCTGCGCTAACGCCAACAACTCACCGAACGGCCCCGCCAGATCGGGCCGGCGCCGGGCCGCGATGACGCACACCTGCTCAAACCTGCGACTGAGCGATGTCCAGTCGAGAGGAATTTCCTGGGGGCGCAGCAAGGGGACGCCAGCGACACAGCGCGCTCGCGCCTCCTCTGCGCTGATCTTGGACGCTGGCGCGCCGGCCGAAGTGGGCATTTCCACTGCCCAAAGATCGGCGTGGAGATCGAGGTGCTCCGCCAGTTCAGGATGTTTCGCCCGCGCTGCCCGCAATTGCGCGATGATCTGTTCGGTGGCCGTCATGGTCGCTCCTGGCGTTCGATGGAATCGGAGGATCGCAGCAAGATCACAGGCTAGAGGTAGCCCTCCTTGAGAATCGCCGTCACGTGCCAGGCGCTTGCAAGACGCCTGGCACGTTTGGTGATTTCAGCCTGACTCTGCCGGCGCATGGTGTGCGATCGACAGATACCGGTTGGCCAGCATGAACACCATGATGCCGCCCGATAAGAGCCCGACCGTGATGGCGAACTCCATCCAGTGCGGCGCATAGCCTATGCCGGGCCGGCCAGCCAGAGACAGCCAGCTCACATTGAAGCGGTTGAGGACCAGCCCCAACACCACGATCACCGCGCTCCAGAACAGCGCACGCGGGCTTTGGCGGACGCGCGGCAGCGAGAAGAGGATGATCGGCGCGACCACGCCGCCGAGCACCTCTACCAGCCACAGAACGCTGTGTACGCCCTGAGAGAAAATCAGACCGATCTCCCCGGCGATCAACACGTCGCCGAGCTTTACCACCAGGTAGAGGCCGAGCACATAGGGGATCGCCCGGCCCAGACCGGCCAGAATGTCCAGGTGGACGTGGTGGCCAAACGACCGGCTGCTGAGGCTCGACTCGACGATCGTCATGGCCAAACCGACCGAGATAGCAGACAGCAGGAACAGGATCGGCAGGATGGGGGTATACCACAGACGATTGAGTTTATCGGGCATCATCAGGAGCATCGAACCCAGGGACGACTGGTGCATGGTTGACAAGACAACGCCCGTGACGACCAGCGGAATCTGGATCCGCCGGATGATGCGGATCGGGATCTGCAAGTTGAGGCGCTCGAAAACCGCCGGGCTGAACTCCAACGCCAGCACGGCGGTGTAGAGCATGACGCACCACGCTACCTCGAACAGCGGCGAGTGCAGGTTCCAGTAGATCAGCGCATGCCAGATGCGCCAGGGCTGCCCCAGGTCAACCAGCAGCGCGAACACCACCAACAGGTAGCCCAGAAAGGCCGTCAGGATCGCGGATCTGATGATCGGGTAGTACTTCTTCAGATGGAAGAGGTAGACGGTGGCAGCCAAGACGAAACCGCCGGCGGCCAGGGCCACGCCGCAATAGAGGTCAAAGCTGATCCACAGACCCCACGGCCGGCCGTCGCTCAGGTTGCTGATCGCGCCGATCCCATTGGCGTAACGATAGCCTGCCACAATGAGACCGATCAGGATCAGAACGCCGAGGATAGCCGTACCGATCGGCAACTGGCGTCGTTGTGCAGTGGTCATGTCAAGCCTCCTCCTCGTGCCCTGCCTGGCCGTCCTTCCTGGCCTGCGCTTCACGCCTGGCCTGGAGGCCTTTCTCGCGGCGCTTGGTAAACCAGTACAGCCCAGATAGGGTGGCCGTAGCTGCAAGGATCCACGGCGGCACGACGCTCATCGCCACGGACGCGAACTTGTCCACCCGCTCTGGGCCAAGGGTCGGGAACCCCATCTTCACTGCGCCGTGCGCGATGAAACCCAGCATCTCGAACGGCACAGGTGAGATGTAGAGCCAGGAGGTGCCGCCCGCCTCCTTCTCGCCGTAGATGTGATCCACGTACTTCTCGGGACGGGCAAGAACCCGCTTGCGAGCTTCGACCAGCAATTCCTCCCGCTCACCGAACGCGAGCGCATCGGTCGGACAGGCCTTGACGCAGGCCGGCTCAATCCCCTGGCTCACGCGATCGGCGCAGAACGTGCACTTGCGGATGAAGGGCACCGGCCGGTCCCACTGAAACGTCGGCACGTGGAAGGGGCAGGCCACCTGGCAGTAGCGGCAGCCGATGCACCTTTCATCGTGATAGATCACCGGCCCTTGGGGAGTCTTCTCCAGCGCCCCAACGGGGCAGGCAGCCACGCAGCCCGGATGTTCGCAATGCATACACTGCAGCTTAGAGAAGACCCAGTGCAACTGATCCCCCTCCGCCACTTCGTCGAAACGGATCAGGCTCCAGGTGTCGGCCGAGAACCGGGGAGGATTATCGTAGCATCCCAGACAAACGGTGATCTCATTGGTATTGTCGTTCCACGCCTTGCAGGCCACCTGGCAACTGCGACAGCCCATGCACCGTCCAAGATCTACCAACACACCGCGGATCATGCTGCACCTCCCTTCTTCACCCGCACCAGGAACGCCTTGTACTCAGGGATCATCGTGTTGGCATCGCCCACATGCGGGGTAAGCAGATTGGCGCTGTCGCCCACGCACAGGCCCTGGAAGCCCCAGTGCCACGGCAGGCCGATCTGATGCACAAGCCGGCCGTTGAGCCGCATCGGCTTGAAGCGCTTGGTGACGACCGCCACCGCCTGGATCCGGCCCCGCTTGGACTCCACGGTCACCAGATCAGCGTTCTTGACGCCCAGCTCGGCCGCCAACTCCTCGCTGATCTCGACGAACATCTGCGGCATCAGCTCGACCAGCCACGGCAGGTTCCGGGTCATCTGGCCGGCCTGCCAGTGCTCGGTGACGCGGTAGGTGGTGGCGATGATGGGATACTCGTCCGGCGTGCCGATTTCGTCTGGCCGCCAGACCTTGACGGCTGGGTTGTGTTGGGTTTTCGAGAGCGGGTGGATGATCGGGCTTTCGAGCGGCTCGTAGTGCTCGGGGAACGGGCCGTCAGCCAGGCCAGGCCCGAAGAACTGGGCATGGCCCTCGGGCTTCATGATGAACGGATAGCGCGTGCCTTCCATGTTCATCGGCGCCCAACCGCCATCGGGCACGTCGCCGACCCAGCCCCCCTTGCCATCGTTGAGGGCCTTGTCCCACTTGATGACGAAGTCCTGCGGGTCCCACGGGTTGCCGTCCAGATCCACGGCCGCCCGATTGTAGATAATCCGCCGGTTGAGCGGCCAGCACCAAGCCCACTTGTCGAAAGTAGCGATGCCCGCGGGGTGATGATCCACGTTGTCGCGCCACTGCTGGCGATTGCCATCCTTCTCGTTGTACGACTGGGTGTACAGCCAGTTGGATGACGATGTGCTCCCATCTGTCTGCAGCTGCGCAAAGCTGGCCACCAGTTGGCCTGCCTTGTATAGAACCGAACCGTCAGCATTCTTGATCTCGGCCTCGGCCCAGCCGTTGATCTCGCGCGAGATCAGATCCACTAGGCTCTTGGCCCCGCGCGGCAGCGGCTTCGCGTCGTACCACCCCTTCCAGCGCAGTTTCGTCAGCGGCTCAGGCGCCTTGCCGCCCTCAGCCTGATAGTGCTCGATGACCTTGCACATCAGTTCCGTGATGATCTCGAGGTCGGGCATAGCGTCGCCGGGCGGTTTCACGGCCTTCCAGCGCCACTGGCTCCAGCGGCCGCTGTTGCTGATGGTGCCTTCCTTCTCGTAGGAGGCCGCGGCCGGCAGCAAGAAGACTTCGGTCTGGATGTCGGCGGGGTTCACGCCCGGCTCTTGCCAGAACGCGCACGTCTCCGTTTCCCACAAGTCCACCGCCACCATCCAGTCCAGCTTGCGGAGCGCTCGCCGTTCCTGCGCACTGTTGGGCCCGCCCACGACCGGGTTCTGCCCCCAGCAGAACAGCCCCTTGATCGTGCCCTTTTCCATCGCCTCGAACAGGGCGATGTGGGAGTAGTTGGTACCGGGGTTGGTCTTCGGCAGCCACGCATAGCCAAAGTCGTTGGCCGCGGTGGCGTTGTCGCCGTACCAGCTCTTGAGCAGACTGACGTAGTACTTGGGGTAGTTCAGCCACCAACTGGCGCTCTTGGGATCGGCCGTGGCGTAGCCGGCCAACTTGGCATCCAGGTGGTTCTTCAGGGCCTGCTCGGCGGCCGACGGCGGGGTGAGATAGCCCGGCAGGAGATGGAACAACATGCCATGGTCGGTCGAGCCTTGCACGTTGGACTCGCCGCGCAGCGCATTGATGCCCCCGCCTGCCACGCCCATGTTGCCCAACAACGTTTGCAGCAGAGCATACACGCGCACGTTCTGCGTCCCTTTCGTGTGCTGCGTGGTGCCCATGGCGTACATGATCGTGCCGGATTTGCCGGCCGGCCCGGTCAGCCGCGCATAGGTTTCGCAGACCTTGAGGAACGTGGCCTTGTCCGTCCCGGTGATGGCGCAGACCGTGTCGGGGTCATACCGCGCGTAGTGCTTCTTGAGCAGTTGGAAGACGCAGTTCGGATCCTTCAGGGTCTTGTCCTTCAGGATGATCCCTTTGGCGTCTTTCTGGAACTTCCAGGTAGCTTTGTCGTACGTGCCGTAGTCCGGGTTTTCGCCCGGTTTGAACCCGGAGAACTTCCCATCGTTCTCGGCCGCCGTCTTGAAGTCGGGATGGACCAGGAACGACAGGTCGGTGTACTCGGTGACGTAGGTCATGTTGTAGAGGCCCGGATTGACCGCCATGTCATCGAGTATCCACTTGATCATGCCGCCGAAGAAGGCGATATCGGCGCCAGAGCGGATGCGGCAATAGATGTCCGCCTTGGCCGATGAGCGCGTGAAACGGGGGTCAATGCTGATGAGCTTGGCCCCGTTCTGTTCGATGGCCTTGGTCACCCAGCGGAACGAAATCGGGTGATTCTCGGCCGCGTTACTGCCGACGATCATGATGCAATCGCTGTTTTGCAGATCGCACCAATGATTGGTCATTGCCCCTCTGCCGAACGACTCTGCCAGAGCCGCAACAGTTGCGGAGTGTCATATCCGCGCCTGGTGTTCGAAGTACACCAGGCCCAGCGAGCGCATGGCTTTGGAGATCAGCGAGCATTCCTCGTTGTCGAGCGCCGCGCCGCCCAGCGAGGCGATGGCCTCCAGGCGGTTGACGGTGCGGCCCTCGGCGTCTTTCTCGATGAAGTGTTGATCGCGCGTCGCCTTGACGCGCTTGGCGATCTCATCCATCGCCCAATCCCAGGATTTCACTTCCCAGCGGTTCGAGCCCCGTGCACGATACTTAACCGTCTGCAAGCGGCGGGGGTTGATCTTGCCGTCCACGGTGTTGAGCTGGGCAGTGGACATCCCTTTGCTGCACAGACTGCCCTGGTTGATGGGATGATCGGGATCACCCTCGATGTTGACCACGCGGTTCCCCTGCGCGGCGACGATGAGGCCACAGCCTACGCCGCAGAAGGGACAGATGCTCGGTGCCTCGCCGATGGCCTTGTGCAACGGGAGCCTCAGCCTGCCCTCCGCGGCGCGTGCGGAACCTGATGGGAGAAGCAGGGAACCTGATGCGGTGCCGGCGAGCTTGACAAACTGCCTTCGCGAAATCTTGATAGCGCCCATGGAACGAGCCCACCTCCTTTTCTGAACAGAAGCAGATGGATACTGCAACGGCGGAACACTGCACGTCCTCGCCTGTACAGGCCAGGCGCCGCAGCGCCATGCACTGATCCCGACTCGTACAGCGGTCAGGCTTTCTGTTGTAAATCACGCCTCCTTTCCGCAAGCAAGACCGGTCCGCGGCGCGTGTGCTGGACCATCTCGCAAGCTCCGGCCCTCTTGTGAAGTATAGCGCAGGGAGGATAGTCTGTCAAATGACCTGAAGGGGAAAACCGACGAGCTCAAGGCGCAGCCGCTCGCACCAACACACGCACCGCATCGGGCTCGGACAGAGCCAACGCCCCTTGCGCCAGCGACCGCAGTGCGGACCGATCCAGCGTCCGGATGACCTGCTTGGCCAGCGGGATGACGGCCGGGGCCATGCTCAGTTCATCCACGCCCAGCCCCAACAGCAGCGGGAGCGCCGTAGGATCGCCTGCCAGCTCGCCGCACATGGCCACCAGCTTGCCCTGCCGATGGGCCGCGACGATCACGCCCTGCACCAGCCGGAGGACGGCCGGATGATACGCAGAGGCCAGGTCGGCCACCTCGGCATTGGTGCGATCAGCCGCCAGGGTGTACTGCGTCAGGTCGTTCGTGCCGATGGAGAAGAAATCCACCTCGGCCGCCAGGTGATCGGCGATCAGCGCGGCGGCCGGGGCCTCGACCATGATCCCCACCTCCAGCCGCTCGGCTGCGGGCAGACCCTCCGCGACGAGGGCGCGGCGGCAATTCTCCAGTTCCGCGCGGGCAGCCCGCACTTCGGCAACCGCGGTCACCATCGGAAACATGATCTTCAAACGACGGCCCGCTCCAGCCCGCAAGGCGGCGCGTAGCTGCGGCCTAAACAGCTCGGGCCGGCGCAGGCAGAGGCGCAGGCCACGCAAGCCCAAGAACGGGTTGGGTTCCGGCGGCAGCCGCAGATATGGCAGGGTCTTGTCGCCACCTGCATCCAGTGTGCGCAGCACGACCGACCGATCGCCAAACGCGTCGAAGATGGCCCGATACGCGAGGTATTGCTCGTCCTCGGTCGGCGCAGTCGCGCGCTCGAAGTAGAGGAACTCGGTGCGCAGCAGACCGATCCCCTCCGCGCCGGCCGCAAGAGCCGCCTGCAGGCCCGCCACGCTGCTGAGGTTGGCCAGCACCGCCGCACGCCAGCCATCGCGCGTGACGGCCGGCTCGTGCGCATGCGCCTGGGCCTCGGCGGAACGGCTCTGCGCGGCCAGGCCAGCCGCCTCGTAGGCCGCAAATGTCGCGGGGGTGGGATCGAGCAGCAGCAGGCCCTCGCCGCCGTCCAGGATCAGAGGCGTGTCGGCCGGAATCCGCAAGATTTCTGCGCCGGCGCCTGCCACTGCTGGCAGGCCCAATTCGCGCGCCAGGATCGCGGTGTGGCTCGCCGCGCTGCCGCCAGCCGTGCAGAAGCCCAACATGAACGCAGGGTCGAGCCAGGCGATGTCGGAGGACGCCAGATCGTCCGCCAGAATGATCGCTGGCTGGGTCAGGTTGGCCCCCGGCGCGTCGGTCAAGCCGAGCAAGACGTGCAGCACACGCCGCGCCACATCGCGCACATCGGCCGCACGCGCGGCCAGATATTGGTCGTCCAACGCTTCGAGCAGCTCAGCATACCGTTCGGCCGCGTCGCTCAAAGCCGCCTCCGCACACAGCGCGTGCTCCTCGATCGCTGTCCGCACAGCATCCAACAACTCAGGATCGTCGAGCATCAGCGCCTGCGCCTGCAGAACGGCGGCTTGCTGAGCCAACCCCTGATCGCGGGCGCGGATCGCCAGCGCGGTCAGGCGCGCGGCCGCGGTCGCCAGCGCAGCCTCGCCGCGCGCCCATTCGACCGCAGGATCGGCGCACCGCTGGCGCTCGAAGCGGGGCGTCAGGCGGCGAAAGGGAAAGGCGGGGCCAATGGCTACGCCGGCCGACGCGGGAACGCCGCGCAAGGTTTTCATACGCCCGCCTCGAGATCGTGCGAAGCCAGCCGACCAAGCGCCTGCAACGCCCGGTCCGCGTCCTCGCCTTCAGCTCGCAGCGTGATTAGCGCGCCCTGTCCCGCGCCCAACCCCAGCAGGCTCAGAATGCTCTTGGCGCTGGCTTGACGCTCGCCATGCAAGACCGTGATGTCGCTGCGGAACTGGCGGGCAGTCCGCGCCAGCCAGGCCGCAGCACGTGCATGGAGACCGGCGCGATTGAGAATAGTCAGGGTGATTTGCGGCATCGAGTATCCTGTTGATCGTGTGAAATCGAGCTACCATTATAGCAGACCTGCGAGGCTTCGGCCAGACCGGTGACCGGATACCGCGCGGCTAAGAGTCTATCCGAATTACTGCTGAGGCCGGTCTCCGACCGAGCCTGGCACGGTCAGAGACCGACCCGAGCGGGGTCATTCGGATAGGTTCTAAGAAGAGGGACGGCGTTCTTGACAGACCCATTCCTTTGCGCTAAAGTGCGCGGCAGCAACCCACACAGAACCATCAGGAGAGGCATGACCAATATCGTGATCGCGGGGCACGGCGACCTGGCGGAGGCTCTGCTGCGCACCGCGGAGCTGATCTGCGGGCCGGCGGAAGGTGTGTTGACAGTGTCGCTGCTGGCCAACGAGGAGCCGGCGAGCTTCGACGCCCGGCTGACCGCGGCGCTATCCAGGGTGGAGGGCGATGATACGGACACATTGGTGCTGGTTGACCTGTTGGGCGGCACGCCCTATAACGTGGCTGCGCGTTGGCTGCTACGCGCCAACGTGGAGTGCGTGACGGGCGTCAACCTGCCCATGCTGCTGGAGATCCTGACCGCGCGTGAAAGCGTTCCACTGCCCCAGCTGGCCGCGCTCGCAGTGCGACACGGCCGAGACGCCATCGTGAACCTGGGGCCGATGCTCGGCAAGCGGGGGTGAAACATCGAAGCGTTTGGCCTGGTGCGGGTTGACGATCGCTTGATCCACGGCCAGGTGATCGCGGTCTGGGGCAGGCATCTGCACATTGACCGCATCGTCATCGTGGATGATGGCGTGGCGGCCGATGCGTTCATGCAGGAAGTGCTGCGACTGGCTGCGCCCCGCGACGTCCGGCTGCAGGTGGTCTCGCTGGCAGAGGCCATCCGAACGCTGAACGCGGACGCGGCCGACCGGGAGCGCACGATGATCCTGCTGAAATCGCCCCAGGCCGCGCGCGAGCTGTATGACGGCGGCCTGCATTTCGAGGCGCTCAACATCGGCGGCGTCGGCGGCCGGCCCGGGCGCAAGCCGGTCTTCAAGAACATCGCGCTCTCTGAACTGGAAATCTCGACCCTGCGGCATCTGCACGATCAGGGCGTGCGCATCACCCTTCTGACCGTGCCGGGAGAAAAGTCGAAACCGTTCGCGGAGCTGTTGGGCAGATAATGAGGAGGTATCTCTATGGGACTTCGACGGAAACAGATCGGTTTTGCGATGGGCATCAGCCTGGCGCTATTGTTCGCCAGCTACGTGGTCGCCAACGCTGCGCCGGCGGCGCAGGAGCCGCCCCGCATGAGTTTCCTCATGGCGGCCGCGATCGGCGTCCTCTACTACCTGGCGTTGTCGCCCTGGTTCGCCAATCTTGGCTTCACGGTGTTGTATCGGCCGCTCGTCGCGGGCACGCTGGTCGGCATCGTGATGGGTCGGCCCGCCGAGGGGATCGCGATCGGCGCCAACATCAACGTGCTCTACCTGGGCTGGATCGCCGCAGGCGGCGCGCTGCCCGGCGATCCTGGACTCGCCGGCTACCTGGGCGCCGCGCTGGCCCTGGGCGGCGGGCTGGACGTGAAGGCGGCCCTGGCCCTGGCCGCGCCGTTGGGTCTGCTGGGCGGCCTGACCTTCTCGCTGCGCATGTCCCTCTGTTCGGTCATCGCTCACCGGGCCGATCGCTTTGCGGACCAGGGTGACATCAAGGCCGTGGCGCGCAGTAATTATGTCTACTCTCAGCCGTTTCTCTTCGTGCTCTATGCTGCGCCGGTGGCGATGGCCGCCTGGCTCGGCTCGGCCGCGGTCAGCCAGGCCCTTGGTTGGATCGCACAGCACGCCATCTGGGTGATGACGGGGCTATTCGCGGCCAGCGGCATGTTGGCCGCCCTCGGCATCGCGCTCAACCTCAAGTTCCTGCTGCGCGGCTCAGTCTGGCCCTATTTCTTCATCGCCTTCACGGTCACATCGCTGATGGGCGGCCAGGTGAATCTGCTCGTCATGGCCATCATCGGCGTTTGTCTGGCCTACATCCATGTGCTGTTCACCGAAGGCCCGCCGGCCGAGACGCCGGCCGGCGAGACCGCCGATCGGCGGCCGCCCGGCCTGCTCACCCGCCGCGATGTCTTCCGGGCCTGGCTGCGCTGGCTTTTCTTCTCGCACGCCTGCTGGAACTGGGAACGGATGCAAGGTCTGGGGTTCGCCCACGCCATGACGCCCATCATCGCGAGGCTGTACAAGACGCCAGCCGACATCAGCGCCGCGCTCAAGCGCCACCTGATCTTCTTCAACACCCAGCCGGACATTGGCGGCGTGATCCATGGCACGGTGATCGCCATGGAGGAGGAGCGCGCGGCTGGCGCCAACATCAGCGATGACGCGATCAACGGCGTGAAGACCGGTCTGATGGGCCCCATGTCGGGCATTGGCGACACGATTCAGCAGGGCATTGTCATTCCGGTGGCCCTGGCGATCGGGATGAGCATCGCCACCGGTGGGCAGGTCGGCGTCGCAACGCATGGCAATATCCTCGGCCCCCTCTTCTTCGCCGCGGCTGTGGCGGCTTTCGTATGGGGTGTGGGCTGGCTGCTCTGGTGGCAGGGGTATCAGCAGGGCCGCGTGGCGGTGACCAACATCCTGAAGAGCGGCGCGTTGAACCGGTTGATCTCCGGCGCGGGGGTCCTGGGCAACTTCCTGATGGGCGCGCTGGCGGTCAGCTTCGTCAAGCTCTCCACCGGCGTGGTATTCCTGATCGGCGGCACGAAGATTGATGTCCAGGGCCTTCTCAACAGCTTCATGCCCAATCTACTGCCGTTGGTCCTGGTGCTGTTGATCTGGTGGCTGGTGGCGCACAAGCGCGTTTCGCCCACCGCGGTCATGGTCGCCATCATTCTCTTCGGAATTCTCGGCGCCATCCCGGTCTGGCCTGGTCTCAACGAGAAAGGGGAATTCCTCAGGGTCGGGCTGTTCAAGTAGTCGCGCGCGCCTTGACGGGCGCAATGGATTTGGGTATACTGGGCACGAAGCAGTACGACCTATGCCAGCTTGTGTGGGCGATGACAAGGGGTCGCCCCTACCCCGGATCATCGAGACGATACACTACGCGAGGTCATCCGAAACAAGGAGGTACACGATGGCTTTCACCCTTCCACCTCTACCCTGGGCCGACAACGCTCTCGAACCGCACTACTCTGCCAAGACGGTGGGCTTCCACTATGGCAAGCACCACAAGGCCTATGTGGACAACCTGAACCGGCTTGTCGCGGGCACAGACCTGGAAACCAAGAGCCTGGAACAGATCATCCTGGCGGTTGCCAAGGACCCAGGCAAAGCCGGCTTGTTCAACAATGCCGCGCAGATTTGGAACCATACCTTCTTCTGGCACTGCATGAAGCCTGGCGGCGGCGGCCGGCCGGCCGGCGCGCTGGGGAAGAAGATCGAGGAAGCGTTTGGGGGTTATGACAAGTTCGTCGAGCAGTTCAAGGCGGCAGCCGTCGGTCGGTTCGGCAGCGGCTGGGGCTGGCTGGCGCTCGAAAACGGCGTCCTGAAGATCGTGAGCACATCCAACGCGGACACGCCCATGACCGCGGGCCAAAAGGCGCTGCTCACCGTAGACGTGTGGGAACACGCCTACTATCTGGACTACCAGAACCGCCGGCCTGACTTCGTCCAGGCGTTCCTGGATCACCTGGTCAACTGGGACTTCGTCACGCAGAACCTCGGGTAAAACATCGAGAATCGCGCAGCCGCGGCCGGCGCTACACATGCGCTGGCCGCGGCTCGCGTCTTCGGTATCTCCCCTACTTCAGCGTCAACAGATAGGCCGTCAGATCGCTGACCTGGGCATCTGTGAGCTGCACCTTGAGCATCAGGCCCTTCTGAAAGCCCTTGGCGACATGGGCGTCCGGCTCGGTAATGGATTGGCGGAGGTACTGCTCGGCTGACTGGCCCGCGACCGTGTTGCCGGCCTGGCCCGCGATGCCAGCCAACGAGGGGCCGACGAGGGTCTTGCCCGGTTCCAACGAGTGGCAGGTGATACAGCCTGGCGAAGTGCCGAGCACGGGCCTGGCGAAGAGTTCCTTGCCGGCGTTGGCGTCGCCGGCCGCCTTGCCGCTGCCGGCCGGCTGACTGGCCCCGCTGCCGCCGCACGCGGCCGCCAGCAGCGCCAGGATCACGAGTGTGAACAGAGCTTTACGCATGGTGCACATTCCCCCTGTGAGTTGAGAACGCATAAACAACCTACCGTTCTTCCGTGATCTCTACTTCGACGATCTGATCGCCCGCCTTCTGAAACTGGAGAGTGAGCGACAGGATAACGCCGGCCCGGAAGTCAACTTGCTTGCCGATGCACATGATGTGCAGGCCGCCGGGCTTCAGCTCCACCTTGTCGCGGGCAGACAGCACGATCGCGCCGCCCGACACTGGCCGCATCCCCATCATGCCGGAGCCGGCCTGATACGACTCGTGCAACTCCACCGCGCGGCAAGCTGCTGAACGTGCGCCGGTCAAGGCATCCTCCTCCGCGCCGGAATTACGAATGATCAGGTAGAACGCGGCCGTGTCGGCTGCCGCCGGCGAAGACCGCGCCCAGACGGACTCGATAGCAATCGGCGAACCGGCCGCTGGCAGGGGCGCGCAGGCCGCCAACACGGTCAGGAGCATGATCGAGACGAGGGCGATCCGTCCAGGTATTGAAAACATACTCTCACCCCAAGCTCAGTGGATCATCATTACCCGAACTGGCTCGGTCGCAGACCGGCCAGAGCGGGAGCAGCAGGTCACGGTCCCGAACTGGCTCGGTCGCAGACCGGCCAGAGCGGGAGCAGCAGGTCACGGTCCCGAACTGGCTCGGTCGCAGACCGGCCAGAGCGGGAGCAGCAGGTCACGGTCCCGAACTGGCTCGGTCGCAGACCGGCCAGAGCGGGAAGGCGACACGACAGAACCCGAACTGGCTCGGTCGGAGACCGGCCAGAGCGGGAAGGCGACACGACAGAACCCGAACTGGCTCGGTCGGAGACCGGCCAGAGCGGGAGCAGCAGGTCACGGTCCCGAACTGGCTCGGTCGCAGACCGGCCAGAGCGGGAAGGCGACACGACAGAACCCGAACTGGCTCGGTCGGAGACCGGCCAGAGCGGGAAGCGGGAGCAGCAGGTCACGGTCCCGAACTGGCTCGGTCGGAGACCGACCAGAGCAGACCGACCAGAGCAGACCGGCCAGAGCGAGAAGAACCCTGGGATCAGCTTACCTCTCGTCGAGCAGGCGTCGCAGGTCCTCGGCGATCTCCTCTCCCGGCGCGCCGAACGGAAAAAGTAGTCGCAGCGCGCCTGTGCGGTCGAGCGCCAGCACCGAGGCCGTGTGATCCACCAGGTAGCCAGAAGCGGCCGTGCCCTCGCGCTTCTGATAGTGGATCCCCAGCCCTTGCGCGACCGCCGCGATTTGCTCTGCCGCGCCCGTCAGGCCGATGAAGGTTGGGTCGAAGTGCCCGACGTATTCTGCCAGGCGCGCGGGCGTGTCCCGCTCAGGGTCCACCGTGATCACGATGACCTGGATGTCGGCCGCCCGGTCGCCCATCTTCCGCAGCCCCCGACCGAGCTCCGCCAGAGTCGTCGGGCACACGTCGGGACAAAAGGTGTAGCCGAAGTAGAGCAGCACTAGCTTGCCCCGGAACTGGCTCAGGCTGACGCGGCGATCCCCTGCGGCCGTCAGCGTGAAGTCGGCCACGGGTTGCGGCGGCCGCAACTCTTGCCCGTGGTACTCATACGGAAGCAACGAAGAGGCAGCCAGCCAGCCGCCTGCTCCTGCCAGAACGATCAAAGCCGTGACGAGAAAAACGAGGCGTAGTTGCCTGCTCATGATCCGCCTTCACGAAACGGTGTGCGGGTATTCCAGGGGGGACATTATAGCATTATGGACAAAACTTTAGCAAAAATACGGGGTTTCGTATTTCAGGTCAGCCTGGCCAGGCCGCGCCTCAGCGCCAGGATCGCCGCCTGCGTGCGGTCATTGGCGTGCAGCTTGCCCATGATGGCGCTGACGTAGTTCTTCACGGTGCCTTCAGAGAGGAACAACGTGTCGGCGATCTCCCGGTTGCTCTTGCCTTGCGCCAGCTCCTGCAGCACGGCCTGCTCGCGCTCGGTGAGCGCCTCGAGAAGCGGCTTCTCCTCGCTGCGGCGCAACGCGGGCGGGGAAACGACGGCGGCCGCAGACTGCGCAGCCAGGCGATTGAACTCGCGCAGCACCTTTCCTGCCACGGCCGGGTCAATACGCACCTCGCCGGCCACCGCGCCGCGCACGGCCGCCGCGATCTCTTCCCCATCGCTGTCTTTCAGCAGGTAGCCACATGCGCCCGCGCGCAACGCGTCGAACACCCATTCGTCGGTATCGTAGGTCGTCAGCACGACCACCTTGACCGCGGGGTATTCCTGGACGATCTGGCGCGTGGCCTGGGCGCCGTTGACCCGCGGCATCTTCAGATCCATCAGCACGACCTCGGGCCGGAGCGTCGCCACGCGCTCGACCGCCTCGCTGCCATCGGTCGCGGCGTCGACGACCTCGATGCCCTCCTGGTGACGCAGGATCACGCTGAGTCCCTGTCGCACGATGGCCTGGTCGTCTACGATCAGCACGCGAATGGGTTTCTCTGCCATCACACCTCCAACACGATCCTGGTTCCTGCGCCCGGCCTGCTCTCCACGCGCAGAGCCGCGCCGATCAAGGCCGCGCGCTCGGCCATGCCGGATAACCCAAAGCGACCAGCCGGCGTCGCCCCCGGATCGAAGCCGACGCCGTCGTCTATCACCTCCAGCTGCAGGGGGCCGCCCGGCCCAGGACTGCGCAGACTGACCTGCACGTGCAAGGCGCCCGCGTGCTGCTCAACGTTCGCCAGCGCCGCCTCGGCCACCCGGTACACCGCTTGCTCAGTCAACGGGTCTAGCGCGTCCACGTGGGCGATGTCGGCCTGGCACTGGATGCCGGTCCGAGCGGCCTGGCCGCGGCAGAGCTGGCGCAACGCCTCCGCAAGCCCAAGCTCCTCCAGCGGCGCGGCGCGCAACGCCCCGATCGCCCGCCGCGCCTCCTGGATGCCGTTGCGCACCGTCGCCTGAGCCTGTTTGAGCTGCGCATTGGCCGCCAGGGGATCATAGGTCAGCAACGTGGCCAGCGCCTGCAACTGCACGCTCAGACCGCTCAACGAGTGCGCCAGGGTGTCATGCAGCTCGCGGGCCAACCGGTTGCGCTCCCGGCTCTCGGCCAACTGCTCGACGGTCGCCGTGCGTTGGGCAAGCTGCCGATGCGCTGCTTGCAGCGCCCGATGCTCTGTCTGCTGCGCGGCGACCAGGCGCAACACCACATAACCCACGATCCCCATCATGACCAGGCGGCTGCCGGCGTTCAATACGTAGCTGCCGAACGCCGGGAAGGTGCTGCCCGAAAGCAGTCCCATGAGCAGGTGCGCAGCGATCAGCACGCCCATGCTCCATCGAAAGCCCTGCCGGCCATACTGCCAGGCCGCCAACACCACCGGGATCACCAGCCAGACCGTGGCGATGCCCGCGCCTTCGAGCACCATGCGGCTGTCTGCGAACAAGATGTCAGGCTCGAAGATCAGCAGCGCGACCACGCGCTCCACCATCGGCGAGATCAACAGCCACGCCAGGACGATCGGCAGGAACCACCGCTTCAGTCTGCCCCGCGCGATCGGCCACAGCACCAGCGCTAGCACGACCAGCGACTCTGCCACCATGCCAAGCGCCAGCCAGATGAGCCGGCCAGGGCTGGCCAGTGCATACAGCAATACGCCGATGCACAACAGACCGGCGCGCAAGACGACAGCCTGCCGCAGGATGAACAAGAGGCCTGGCGCCAACGCTGTGGAATCGAGAGACGACGAGAGGTCGCGATCTTCCCAGGGAGCGGATGGCAGAGCGTTCGTAACAGACATGGCTTTCCCCCCTTGATCTCGGGCGGTTAGCGCCTAACGGATGCTCAACGGTAAGTATACCTGGTTACGCGCCTCTGTGGCAACCAGCGCATAGCTCCCCAACCGCTCGGCGAAGATCACCACCGCATCCGCGTCCTGATCCACGATGAAACTGGCCGCGCGTTCCCAGGCGTCCAGCGTCTCGTTGTAGTAGAGCGCCTGCAGGTCCGCCTCGGTGAAGCCCAGGCTCGCCAGCTCGCCTGCGTCATAGGGTATGCGCAGGACCGCCGGCGCAGACAATGACCCCACGATGGGATTACCCCCCGCGTCCTCGCCCGCGATGGTGTAAGCTGGCGTCAGCAGGGTGACGCCAGCGGCCGCAGTCGTCGTCAGCCCCGCGGCCCGCCACGGCGGCAAGCAGTCGCCATAAAGCAGGCAGCCGAGCCTGGCGCTGACGCGAGCTTTCGGTCTAAGCCCCAGGAGCAGCCGGACAGTTTCGGACAGGTGTAGCACCCGTTTCCTCGACCGCAGGGCCGCGACCTGGCTGTTTGCCGTCGCGTCGGTCGGCAGTGCGCCCGCGGGGATGTAGGCGCTGAACACGTCAGCCAGCTCGCCATAGAACGCGGCATCGCGATCCACGGCCTGCACCAGACCGGTCGCCAGGGTGTAGGGTCGCGTGAGGATCAGATCGAGGGGAATCTCCGCCTTGTTAACCGACACCATCGTGGCCGTGACCCACAGGCTGGCGCCCGCCTCGTAGATCGCACCGACGGTCCAGGTCTGTCCTTGCAGGACCGGGAGGCTGTACGCGCCGTCCTGGCTCGCCCAGCCTTTGGTGTGCCCGTCGCGGTTCGCGGCCCACACCAGCGCGGGGAGTTTTGTCTGGCCGGCCTGGACGCTGGCGGCCAGGCTGATCCGGCCGCTGATCGTCGCGTTGCCACGCCGGAAGCGGAATTCCAGCGTCTCGGACGGCTGCGCGGGGCTGAGCTTGACTCGTTGCGGCTCAGGGCTGATCCACTCACGAGCCTCCTGGCGCTCGGCCGGTCCGAAGATAGAGATCTGATACGTGCCATAGTCGAGACCGATGGTGAAACTGCCGTCCTCACGCGTGAGGACCTGTGTGCTGCCGCCACGTGGGTTTTCCAGGTTGATGGCCGCCACCGCGATCCGCGGCAGCGGGTTGCCATCCGGGTCGAGCACCACACCGCTGATGGTGGCGGCGCTGGGGATGACGGATAGCGGCAGCGTGATGGCGACCGTGCCCGTCGGCACGTCCGCGCGCGCCACGCCGGGCTGCGCCTGATAGCTGGACTGCGGATCAATCCGGTAGGCCAGCCACCAGACGCCTGCGCTGGCCGGCAGGTCGCCGATGCCGGTGAGGGGATCTATCTGCGCCGCAGACCAGTTGCCCTGGCTCCAGCCCATGATCTGCCCGCCCCAGCCGGTCAGCGCGGCATCGGTCGAGTCGTCCCACAACTGGCCGTGGATCGTCGCGTCCGTGATGCGCAGAGGCACGGTGATCGCGACCGTCTCCCCGTCTGCCACGGCCACCTCGCGCAGGGTCTTGGCCAGGTACTTGCCGGCTGCGCAGCCGGGCGGCGTGTAGCCTGCCAGTTGCTCGACGGCAGGAATCGGCAAGACGGCCAATCGGAACGTACCTGAGATGACCGGCAGGTCAAACTGGCCGCCGGTGAATCGGCGATAGTCGTAGGCGATTGGCTCGCCGGCCTTGTAGGCCGCGACCACGCCGCAGGCATCCACGGCCGGGGCCGCGCTGCCCTCCACCACCAGCGCGCCGGCGATCCGGCTACTGGCAGGCGCGATCAGCAGGTCAATGTCGTTGACGGTCTGTCCGGCCGCCACCGTGACGATCGCCTGCCACTGGAGACGGTACGGCATGTAGGGGTCTTCCTCGGCCAGGGCGACGGCCACGCGCCACGTGCCTGCGGTCACCGCAAGCGAAAACGCGCCGTCCGTGCCTTCGGAGGTCGTGGAGCGACTGGGCAGGCTCAGACTCGGATCGAGGTTCAGCGCCGTGACCTGGATGCCGGCCACCCCCTGCCCCGCCGGCGTCTGTACGTGGCCGTTCAGGCGCGCCAGATTCAGCAGCGGCGTCAGATAGAGCGTGCCGAGATCGGTTGTCTGCCCGTCGGTCGCCTGCGCGGGCGCCGGCGCGGGCGGCAGGTAGGTCAGATTGGCTGGCAGAACGCTCACCACGTGCTGGCCCGCGGTCACGGTCAGCGTGAAGAAGCCGTTGGCGTCTATCGGCTGCGACACGCGGCCCAACATGCCCATCTGAAGTTCGGAGGCCAGGCTGGTCGCAGTGACGGTCACAGGAAAGCTTGGGACGGTGGCCGGCGCGCCCGTGATAAGCACTCGACCTGTAATCTGGGCGGCGGCAACCCTGAACGTGAAGTCAACGGTCCTGGCGGTCCACGGTGGAAAGACGACGAGCTGTTCGAGCGTCGGCGCGATCGCATTGGTGGGGATCGTGTTGGCCGTGGTCTCGGCGCGCACGCGCCACGAACCTCGCGTCACCGAGAGCGTATAGGCGCCGTCCGGCGCGGTCAGGGTTGACACCTGATCGGAAGCGCCGACTTTCTGGGCGACGATGCGCGCGTTCTGCACGGCCACGCCGCCCTCGGTGCGAGCGGCGCCCCGAATAACGCCGACCGGGTCATCGGACGGCGTGCTGGATGGCCCGGCGCCGGCGGCCGCGCCCGACGTCGCCGCAGGCCCCAGACACAACGACGTGATCAGGACAATGAGGACAAGGAATGCGAGAGGTCTGTTAGTCATAGATACTGCTCCTTTGCTGTTGGATCGGTTGGGTTGGTTGAGTTGTCTATCGTTTGCTGACTGCGGCCGTCATCCCCCAGCGCAGCGGCAGATCGCTGGCATCCAGGGCGATGATCACGGTGTAGGTCACATCCCCGCGCTTGACCCGGCTGGCCGGTTGGATGCGCTGCACCTCGCCGCGCAGCGTTCGGCCAGGCAACGCATCTACCACAACGTCCACCTGCTCGCCTGCGGCGAGCCTCACAACTTCCAGCTCGCTGAGGTCATCGGTCTCGATGACCCAGGCCCGCGTGTCGCCCAACCTGACGGCGGGCGCGCCCGGCGCAAGGAACTCGCCCCGCTCCACATGCAGGCCGCCGATCGTTCCCGCAAACGGCGCCCGCAGCACGGTCTGATCGAATGCAGCCTGCGCCTGGGCGACGTTGGCGCGCGCCGCGGCAACCTGCGCCGCGGCTGCGGCCAGCTCTTCGGGCCGCGCGGGGGCCTGCACCAGCGCGGATGCCGCCTGCGCCCCACGGAGGTCGGCGTCCGCGGCTGCGATGTCGGCCGGATGCGCGCCGGCCAGCACCTCGGCCAGGGCAGCCTGCGCCTGGCCCACCTGCGCTTCGTAGACCTTGATTTCGGCAGGAGTAGCGCCGCGGAGCAGGTTGGCATGGCTGGCCAGGGCGCGCTCGTACTCGATCGTGGCCTGCTCCAGTTGCAGCGCCTGCGGCAGGCGGCCGATGTCGCTGCGCCAGGCGACCTCGTCGTATTTCGCCTGCGCCTGCTTGAGCGACGCCGCGGCCTGGCGCACCGTGGCTTCGGCCGCGGTCGCTTGCTCTGGCGTGGGGCCTGCCAGCGCCCACTCCAGATTGGCCTGGGCCACCGCGACCGCCTGCCGCGCGCTTGCGATCTGCTCGGCAGTCGCGCCGCCGCTCAGCCGGTCGAGCCGGGCCTGCGCCGCGGCGACGGACGCCTCGGCCCTGGCGATCTCGGCCGGCCGGCTGCCGGCCTTCAGAAGGGCGAGATTGGCCTCGGCCTGGGCCAGGCCTGCCCTGGCCTGGGCCAACGCAGCAGCCTGGCCCCCGTTCTCCAGGGTCAGGAGCGCCGCGCCAGCCTCGACCCACGCGCCCTCCGCGATGTGAAGCTGCGTCACGATGCCGGCCGCGGACGCGCTGAGAGTCGCGAGCCGCTGCGGGACGACGTACCCTTCAGCAGCGACCTGCGCTGCGGGCGCCGTGGTCACGATCGCCGCCTGCGCCGGACCTCGCTCGGCCGCGACGCGGCGGCTGCTGTGAACCGCAAGCGCAGCCACGGCCAACAGAAGGATCGCGACCAGCGCACCAATGAGTTTCTTGTAGTTCATGCCTGCTCTCCCGTCCTGTTTGTCACAGCGTACCACAGACGGGGCGTGGCCGGTAGTGCCTGGCGTCATTCCCAGCCATGACGGCAGACACAACTCATTCATAGCTCAAGCTTTCGCGCACGCGCAGGTTGGCGGCGCTGACCGCAGGCGCGACACTGGCGGCGGTACCGATCAGCAGCAGAAGAGCCAGCCAATAGGCGACGCCGGCCGTAGTGTATGCGAAATCCAGCGGCGTGTTGATGAACGCCATGCCCACCGCGCGCGCCATGATCCGCGACATAGGCGCGCTCAGCGCCACAGCCAGTGGGAAACTCGCCAACGTGATGAGCAGGCTCTCACCCCAGAAGACCTGGACGATCGCCCGCGCCTCCGCGCCGATGGCGCGCATCACGCCGATCTCCTTGCGGCGCTCCAGGACATTGATGCTCATCATGCCCATCAACCCCAGGCCGCCCACCAGCGCGATCAGCGCGGACATGACGAGCAGGAAGACGACCAGGATGCGGTAGAGGCTCACCACCTGGCTGCGGATTTGCCCCATCGTCAACGTCGAGAAAACCTCGATGCCGTGACCGGCCAACAGATCGGACAGCTCATCCGAAACGCGGCGCTGAGACGCCAGATCGTGGGCCGCATACTGCACCTGCAGGGTGATGGTGCGATCAGCACGCTTGAGAACACGATTCAGGCTCTCCAGAGATAGGAAAACGCCGGTCTGCCGGCGCACCAGGTCACGGTTGAAGCCAACCACCACCCACCCGGTCTGGGGCGCGCCCCCGCCCAGGTCAAATGTGATCACATCGCCCAGCCGCAAGCCTTCCTCGTCGGCCCACTTGCGGTTGACGACAGCCGCGTTGCTGTCATCCGGCGCGAGCCATCGGCCACTCTCCAGCTCAGGCTGATAGAACCGGGTGTTGATGGGGCCGGCGAAGATGGTCGCCTGGCGCTCCTGTCCCGACGGCAACTTCATGACCCCGCCGCTGAAATGCCACGCTTCGGCATGGACCACGTCAGGGTGCGATGCGACGAGCGGGACGATCTGGCTGACGCGCTGCGTGCCCTTGAACGACAAGAGCGCATCCATACGGTATTGCCCTTCGAGGAGGTTAGCGATGGAACGGTCGAAGGAACGATCGGTGCTCAGCACAGCGATGAAGGTGGCGCCGGCCAGCGCCAGCGTCAGCAGCGTCAGCAGCAGGCGATGGGGGACGCGCACGGCGTTGCGCAGCGCCAACGACCACAGCCGGGGCAAGCCGCGCACCCGCCCAAGGCAGCGGGTCAGCCGATTCTCGCCGCTGCCGCCGCCCAAACCGTAGTCTGAGATGGCCTGGCGCACGGTAATCGCCGCGCCATCCCACAACGGCTTGGCCGCGGCGATGAACGGCACGATGATGCCGACGGCCAACATCACGCTCAGCGCCAGGAAAGAACGGCGAAACGGGTAGAGATCAACGTTGATCTGTGCGGCCAGATAGCTGGCCAGCCGGTAGCCCAGTCGCTCGGCCAGCGGAGCAGCCACGGCTGTGCCCAACAGCCCATAGGCGAGCACGGTCAGTGCATAGATGCGCAACACGATGCCCGTGCTCGCGCCGATCGCTTTCATCGCGCCGATCTGGTCAATCTGCTGCGCGATCAACGCGCTGATCGTATTGGTGACGAGCAGGCTGCTGAGCACAAGCGCCAGTGCGCCCAAGATGCCCATCACGAGCATCAGCACGCCCAACACATCTTCGGCCGGGTGCTCGAATGAATCGCGCAGCGTCACCCGGCCGATTGCGTAGCCGGCTCGCTCCAGCCGGCCGCGCACGGCCTGGGCCGCCTCGGCCTGGCGCGCGAGGTCGGCGGCCGTGATGTAGATCGTGTTGACGCGATCGTGACCCACCAGCCGGGTCATGGCGTCCAGGCTGACGAGCGCGACCGGGCTGCCGCGGATCATCGTAGACAAATCGTCCTGCTGGTGTATCACGCCGCTGACCTGGAGGGTGCGGCTGCGACCGAGCGCATCTTCGACCTCGAGAGCCTGGCCGATGTCCGCACCCATCTCGCCCAGCGCCGAACGTTCGAGCGCGATCTGATCGCGGCCGGGCCAGACGCCAGCCTGCAAGGGCAGGATGTTGACCGACTGGCCGGCCGGGTCGGGCACGGCGATCAGGTCGAGCGGCTCCCAGCGGCTGGTCCGGCTCGACCGGTAGCGGCCGCTGAAAGCAGCCCGGCCCTGCACCCGCGCCACACCGGCCGCGGTCTCCAGGCCGCGGAGGTCGTCCACCGTGACGCCGGCAGGCACATAGATCTCCATGTGGGCCGGGACCACTGCGGCATAGCGCCGGCCGAGATCGTGGCGCAGGATGTCCCACGTCGTCACGATCATGCCGATCCCCAACACGCCGATGGCGATACTGAGCACGACCATCAGCGTGCGGCTGCGGTGGCGCCACAGGTCGCGGATGGTCTTGATGCGGATGGTGCGAAGGGTGTGTGGCATGGAGCGGATTTTGGATTTTCGATTTTGGATTTTGGAATACGCGATACGCACTACGGAATACGGAATACGCACTACGCACTACGCACTTGCCCGTCCTGCACCCGCACCATGCGCGGCGCCCGGGCAGCCAGCTCCCGATCGTGCGTCACGATTACCAGCGTTTTGCCCGCCTGCACCAGGTCGGCGAACATCGCGAAGATGCGGTCCGCGGTCTTGGTGTCCAGGTTGCCGGTCGGCTCGTCTCCCACCAGCAGCGGCGGATCGTTGGCCAGCGCACGCGCGATGGCAGCTCGCTGCTTCTGGCCGCCGCTGATCGCGCTGGGCAGCTTGTGGGACTGGTCGGCCATGCCCACCTGTTCCAGCAGGCGCTCGGCTCGGCTTCGACGCTTACTTGCCGGGTAGGTGTTACAGAAGTCCATCGGCAGCATCACGTTCTCCAGCACAGTGAGAGCGGGAAGCAGTTGGAAGAACTGAAAGATCACGCCCACGTTGCGGCCGCGCCAGCGCGCCATCTGGTTCTCGTTCAGATCGTTCAGTCGCGTGCCCACCACCACCACTTCGCCGGTCGTGGGCCGGTCAATGCCGGTGAACATGTTGATGAGGGTGGATTTGCCCGATCCGCTCGGCCCGACCACGGCCACAAACTCGCCAGGCTGCACCGTCAGCGAAACATCGCGCAGAACCCGCACCGGCCCCGCGCCAGTGGCATAGTCCTTGCTGAGCCGCGTGAGTTGGATGATGGACATGTGCGCACTCCGATCCGATTCTGTGGATCAGGGTAGCACGAAGGAGATGTTCGGGGAAGTGCCCCGCGTCACTTCTTCACGTGACGGAGGTCAGGGAGAAGGGAGATTGCAAATTGCAGATTTCAGATTGCAGATCGCAGGCCGACGATCTCGGTTCCCGCAACCCACAATCTGAAATCCGAAATCGCAAATCTGAAATCGCAAATGGTCACGCGGCTGCGCGCGCTGCGGCGAGCTGCCCGGCGCTGCCGAGCTTGTGGTTCTTGTGCGCGATGAAGTTGGCGTATTCGGTCATGAAGGTCTTGCCGGGATCGCGCAGGTCGAACTTCTCGGGGTTCTGAAGGAAGAACTCGCGATGCACGCGGGTCCAGACCAGCCGGCCGTCGGTGTCAATGTTCACCTTGGTCACGCCGAGCTGGGCAGCCTGGGCGAACACATCCTCATCTACGCCCTTTGCGCCTCTGAGTTTGCCGCCCGCGGCGTTGATGCGTGCGACCTCTTCCTGGGGAACCGAGGATGAACCGTGCATGACCAGCGGATAGCCCGGCAGTCGTTTCTGGATTTCGGCCAACACATCGAAACGCACACCCTGGCTTCCACTGAACTTGTACGCGCCGTGACTGGTGCCGATGGCGCAGGCCAGCGAATCGCAGCCCGTGCGCGCCACGAAATCCTTTGCCTGATCTGGGTCGGTGAGCTTGGCGTCGGCCTCCGCGACGGATACGTGCTCCTCGACGCCGCCGAGCTGGCCCAGCTCCGCCTCCACGACGATGCCGCGGCCATGAGCCGCCTGCACTATGCGACGGGTGATCTCCACGTTCTTTGCGTAGGGCTCATGGCTGGCGTCAATCATCACCGAGCTGTAGAAGTCGCTCTCGATGCAGTCCATACAGGTCTTCTCGTCGCCGTGATCCAGGTGCACCGCGAACACTGCATCCGAGAAAACCCCATTCGCGGCGCGGATCAACGCTTCCAGCATCAGCTTGTGGGTATAGGAGCGCGCCCCTTTGCTGATCTGGATGATGAAGGGCGCCTGGCTGTCCAGGTTGCCCCGGAACAGGCCCATGCACTGCTCCAAATTGTTGATGTTGTACGCGCCGATCGCAAACTTGCCATAGGCAAGCTCGAACAGTTTCGTGGTAGTGACGATCATACGAACCTTCCGTGAACAGGATAGGGCGTGCGCTCGCGCACGCCGCCTATTCTACCGCATTTCGGGTCGGTGCGCAACTAGCCAATCTGTGTTACCACCTCTCACTCGTTCCGGCCCCTGGCGGCCCTGCCCCCAAAATCGAGATGCGCCCGGATTGACGGCGCATTGGCAGGTCGCTGCTATCAGCGACCTACGGCGCGCCCGGCGTCAGCTCAAAGCTGAACGCGCCGACGCGGTTGGAAGCGAGATAGCTCAGCCCCGCCCGATCCACCGTCACCACCACGTAGAAATACCCTCCGGTCGGCGAGGTAAAGGCGTCCGCATCGGTGTAGCTGACCGTGTCGCCCGCAGCCGGCGGCGGCACGTCGGTCAACTTCTGCGCATCGGCGTCGCCCGGCGCGAAGTACGGGTTTGTGCTCCGGTAGACCTCGTAGCGCGCCACCCCGCGGCCGCCGTGCGTCCAGGTCAAGGCCGCCCCGCCGCCGTCCTTCGCCGCCCGTAGATCGGTCAGCGGCCCCGCGGCCCACGCGCTGGCGACGTTGTTGGCCCAGGTCAGCTCGGCCACGCTGCGGTCCGCGTTGACCACCACGTAGAAGGTGTGCTCGCCGGACGTCGGACTATCCCAGGTCGCGGTCACGTAGATCTGCGATGCAGGCGCGAGCGCCGGCAGGGTGAGCGTCCGCAGGCGGGCCGTGTCGCTGAAGACCGCATCCACGTAGATGTCCACCACCGCAGGGAGCGCGGCTACGCTGCCGAAGTTGGACACGGCCGCGGTCACGACCATTGTGCCATCGGGCAGCGGCGCAGCCCACACGTAGAGCGGATTCACCGACAGGTCGGGGCGGACGGGCAGGGCAAGCGCGGTCGTATTATTGGCCGTGACCACCTCCGTGAAGTCCGCCGCGCCGGGGTTGACGGTCGCGGTCAGCGCGTAGCTCCCCTCCGGCAGCGCGCCGTAGTTCCAGGGGGTGGTGAGGGTGTAGGTCGCGCCTGCGGCGAGCGGGGGTAGGGTGTCGGTGACGAGCGAGGGCAAGACCCTTCGGGTTTCGGAAACCCGAAGGGTCTGAGCGCCGGCCTCCTCCCCGTAAAACGCCACCGTCGTCGTCGGCGAGGTCGTCGTGCCCAGGTTGCGGATCACCGTCACCAGCCCCACATCGCTGCCGCCCCACGGCGCCGTACCCGCGGCGATCAGCGCCAGGTCAGGGCCGAATGCGGCGAGATGCGCGGTGTTGTCCGCCTCGTTCGCTTCGGCGATGGCGTTCACGGGATCCACCCGCGCATAGAGGTCGCGGACGCCGCCGGTCGTCGGGACGGTGTACGTCGTCGTGAAGGTCGCGGTGAAGCCGGCTGCCAACGCCGTGGGCCAGACCTGCGTCGCTATCAGCGTCCCGCCTGCGTCCGGGTCGCCGTCATAGAAGCTGACCGCCACGCCGTCGAGCGCCAGGTCGCCGCTGTTGCGGACCATGGCCGAGAGGACGACTGTCGCGCCAGGGGCGGGATGATCGTCTGAGACGGTGAAATCGGCATCGGTCAGCGTCAGGTTGCGGACGAACTCGTGCGAAAGCGTTACCAGGTCGGTCTGACCCTCGGTCGGCAGGGTGTACGTCACCACTTGGCCGGTATCGGGGATGGTGGTGGTCTGCGTGACGGGCGTAATCGCGGTGGCAGCGTAGCCCAGCAGCAGCCGTCCGGTCGGGTCGAGGCCGGGCGCGGGGTACGCCTCGCTGGCGCGGTCGTCGGTCAGGCGGGCCGGGTTGCCCCAGACGCCGTGCGCCTGGTCGAAGAACGCCACAAACAGATCGCGCTGCGTCGCCTGGCTGGTGAAGACCGCGGCCAAGTTGCCCGCCGCGTCCTGCACCACGCGGAACTCGTCGATCGCGCCGATCTCCGCGGGCAGCGTCAGCGTCACGGTCGCGCCCGACGTCAAATTCCGCAGGGACAGGGCTTGCCCCTGTCCATCCCCCGTTCCCGCCAGCCAAATCACCAACGGCTGGTTGGCGGCGTTATAGACCACCTGCGGATCGGTGTGCCCCAGGCTGTCGTCTGTGCGCTGAAGCGGCGCGGCCCAGGCCGCCCCGTTCCATGATGCGGTGAAGAGTTGCAGCGTCGGCGTGAGGCTGCCGGTGGGGGTCAGGTAGCGGGTGAACGCAATCGTCGCCGCGCCGTTTCCGTAGCCCGCGGCCAGGTCTACCAGGCCGGGGATGCCGTTCACCGCGACGGTCGGCGCGCTCCAGCCTGCATCGTAAAACGCGGTCACGATGCGGTCGGTGTCTGTGACCGTGCCGCTGAGCAGCCCTGCGTCGTTCTGTCGCCACGCGGCCAGCAGCTTGCCGCCCGCGTTGCGGGCCAGGTGCGGCGTCATATCCAGCGCCGCGTTGTTCGTCAGCAGGCTGACCGGCGACCACGTCGCCAGCGTCGTGCTGTAGACCGCGGTCGCAATCTCGATCTTCTTGGCCGTCGTCACATCGAACGTTGCGGTGATGGGCAGCGTGGCGTTCAGCCGCGGCCAGACCGCCACCCCCGCGCCGCCCGCGGCCCAGGCCACCTGCGGCGCGCCGTCGAGCTTGTCGTCGTTCGTCACGCCCGCGGGCACACTCCACGCGCTCCCATCCCACCGGCTGAACGCGATCTCCTGCGCCTGGCCGACCGGCTTGGCGATGTCGTCGTGCACCCACAGCAGCAGCGCATCCCCCGCGACCGGCTGCACCGCCAGCGACGGTTCGGGGTAGGTGTAGACGTTGGAGACCAGGACGCTGGTGATCGTGGTCGTGGCGGAGAGGGCGAGCGGCGCGAGTTGCGCGGTACGGGATGCGAAGGCCTGTTGGGTAGTCTGCGCGGCGCGGAAGGTGGCGTAGTCGGGAGCGTGCGCGTGGCCGATGAGGCGCCAGTCGCTCACGGTCAGGTCGCGCAGGCCGCTTGCCATCACACCAGCGGTGGGTGGATATTTCCACTCGATGCTGCCTTTGGCTTCGCGCTCGAACCAGCCAGCGCGGAATTTCGCGCCTGCCTCGCCGGTCAGGGTGATACTGTCGAAAGCCCAGTTGTCGGTTGGCGGCCAGGTGATCGGGCCTGGACGAGCGAAACGCGCCATGCCATCCGCGCCGGCCCACACCTTGATTTCGACCACCGGTAGCTGATAGCGGTAGCCGCCTTCGATGCCCAATCCGCCGCCCACATTCAAGTTGCTGAACTGGAAGTATGGGAAGGCGTTGCCCAAGGCGATGTCGGAATCCGCCTGAATCCGGGCCTTCCCGTCTATGTAGAACTCGCCCAGCACCTTGGCGACCCATTCTTCAATGTGGAAGAACACGACGGTCTGTTCGACAAAAACGCCCACGGCCGCGTTGAAGTACGCTACCATCACGAGCACCGGTTTGCGATAGAGATTGCGCGTTACTTCCACCTGGAAAGAGCCGTGGCCCTGCGGTACTTCCCAGACGCAAAGGCCGATCGGGTCGGCGCGCATAGACCCTGTGACCTTCCCTTCGAGTTTGGCGCCCAGGAACTTGAAGCCTTTTTCCGCGCCTGCTGAAAGGCTGCCCTCGAATGGCCCCATGCAATACAGTGGGATAGATAGCTTGCCGGAGAACTCCCAACCCAGTTTGGTCTCGCCATCGGGCACACCGAAGCCAGGAGCCTTGATGTCGAAGGCGTAGGGAGGCAGGTGGAAGCCCAATTCGTAGCCAGCCTCTCCGCTCCAATCGCCAGAAGCGAGAACCGGCAATGAAGCCAGGCCGCTCTGCTGCAAGCCGATCATCCAGACCGGCATCGGGGTAGACCACGGTGCGAAGTCCATCGGCTGCGAGCTTTGCCCCGCCGCGTTGACCGCGACGATGCGCAGGCTGTTGCTCCCTGCCCGCAGATCAGCGCCCATGTCGAACGTGTGGCTGGACGTCGTGCCATTGGTCGCCTGGGAGAAGGTCGTGCCGTTGAGGATGAAGTCCACGCGAGCGGGTGTTGTTCCCTTCCAATCCACGGTCACGTCAATGCGATTGGAAACCGGGATGCCTTGCAGATAGCGGGCATCGAGAGGGTGTTGGGCGCGAACATTCGTAATCACGATGTCGCCCACTTGGACTGGTGGCGGTGACGGCTGACCCTCCACCGCCGTGAAGGTGACGCTGGCCGACGCGGGGAACGTCTCGCCTGTGGTCAGGTCTTGCGCGGTGATGATCGCGGCGCCGGGGGTGGTGGAGCGGATGGTGGTGGTAAGTTGGCCGTTGACATCAACGGTACCGATGGGATACGAGAAAGCAATGCCAGACAGACTGGAAAGAAAGCGAGTTGGATGATCGGCCCGGATGCCTGACAAAGAGATGATTGAGGTAGACACGCCGTCCGCAGGTACTGTTGCTGGCATAGCCCCCATTGCAGGTCCTGACTCGAATGTTACCGAAAAGGAGAACTGGATCTCAGCAGGGTTGCATGAACCAGAGCAGTTTTCGTAATGATTCGCCGCGCGAACTGCTACTACATTCGCACCTCTGCGCAGCAGCGTCGGCTCTACAGGATATACTGCAATGGGGCCGTCCCAATTGCCGTCTGAATGACCCACTATCTGCGAATTGACAAGGACATCTCCGAAATTATCCACAACGAACTGCATATCTGAAGCCGAGTAAGTGCCTGCGAGTGGTAGGTTGAAGGTTTTGCGCAGCAGCACTTTGTCGCCATCCCCGGCCCATGTGTTTGTCCAGATGGGATTAGCACCATAAATGAATGCTAACCAACCACTATTGCCGTTGACGATGACGGCCGCCTGCCAGGTGGAATCATCGAATTCCGGGTCAGTCCATCCTTCAGGTTCGGCGATTCCAGAACCATAGGGAATCAGAAATACCTTCGCTGTTGTGTCACTGCTCAGAATAAGAGTCTCGGTTGTGTCACTGGCCAATATGTGGGTCGTAGTGGTTGTCGCAAGATGCGACGCAAAAGTTGAGCCGGGTAAGCTAGAATTGAACCGCACCTGATGTCCCATCGGCGCGCCGGAGAGTGCGACCGTGGCCGTAGAGACATCATCTGCCGCAATAGTTCCAGGCGTAGCCATGAGTGAAGCAAAGCCCAATACCCGTGAACGAATTCTCACGCCGTAGCTCCATCCAGCCCGACGTCAACGATCTTCAACTGTGTGGCGATGTCTCGCTCTTCAGAATGGTGGGACGCACTCTTGCGGGCCCACTTGGACATTTTCACCTTGACGACCCGTGGGTTGAGGCGCGGACGTCGGGGGCGGTCGATCTGACAGTCGGCCAACAG
>VGOD01000042.1 GCA_016876015.1 Chloroflexota bacterium | reverse complement strand
GTGATGCCCAGGATGTCCGCGAACAGGACGTAGCTGACCGCCGCGGCCAGGCCGTAGCGACCCTGGGAAAACGCCAGGTTGTAGATATAGAACGCGATGGTGATCGTGCTGTTGGCAGGCCCGCCGCCTGTCATCACCATGATCGGCGTGAACACTTGCAGCGAGCCGATGGTGAGGAGCAAGACGACCAGCAATGTGATGGGGCGCAGCAGCGGCAGCGTCACATGGCGGAAGTTGGCCCACAGGCCCGCGCCGTCTATGCGCGCCGCTTCGTAGAGCTCGGGCGGGATGGATTGCAGCCCGGCCAGGAAGATCAACACCTGCCCGCCCATCCCCTTCCACACCGAGAGCGCAGCCACAGCCGGCATCGCCAGCGCCGGATTGCCCAGCCAATCCTGCGGCGGCAGCCCCACCCCCTTCAAGAGGCTGTTGAGGATGCCGATCTCGCCCGCCCAGTATAGCCATTTCCACAGCAGTGAAACGGCGACGTCTGACGAAATGACAGGTAGATAGAAGAGCACCCGAAAGAACCGCCGGCCGCGGATGTCGTTGTTCAGCAGCAAGGCAAAGAACAGCGAGACGGCTACCGTAGCCGGAACGTTGAGCAGGCTGAAAAAGACAGTGTTCCTGACCGAAAGCAGGACATTGGGGTAGCTGAAGAAATCCAGGTAGTTCTTGAGCCCGACGAAAGCGGATGCGCCCAGGAGCTTCCAGTCGTAGAAGCTCATGCGGAACGCCTGCAGCGCCGGCACGACCATGAACACGGTGAGAATGGCGAGCGCGGGCAGCACGAACAGGTACGGGATATAGTTGTAACGCGCCTCGCGGACCAGGGCGCGGCTCAAATGGCGCAGACGGCTCATGGCGGCGACTCGCTTGGCGGCACTCTCAGCCAATCACGTGCCTGGCGCTTCCGAAAAGCGCCAGGCACGTTCCCCGGTTTACTTACTCAAGAGCAGATTGCCCTGCTTCTCGATCTCAGCCAGGGCATCCTTGGCCGACTTCTGGCCGATGTAGGCCTTGGACAGCTCAGGCTGGACCACTTCGTTGTGCGCCGTGTTGTACTTCGCCGCGATCGGGATGATGGTCGGCGCATTGCCATAGCCCAGGCCCTCGACGAAGGGGATGAACTCCTTGTTCTGCTGGAACCACGGGTCCTTAGTCGCCGAGATGCGAGTGGGCACGCGGAACGCGAAGCCGGTGGACACGAGCTTGACCTGCTGCTCGACCTCGGTGAGGAAGTCAATCAGCTTCCAGGCTGCATCCTTGTTCTTGGAGGTGCGCGGCACGGTCAGCAGGCCCGCGCCGATGGTGGTGGCCTGCGTCGTCTTGAACGGCAGCGCCGCAACCCCCACGTCAATATCGGGGGCGGCCTTGCGCACGCCAGCCACAGCCCACGGCCCGAGGATGTACATGGCAACGCGCTTCTTCTGGAAGAGCTGGTCAATCTCGCCGCTGCCCGAGGAAGAAGATTCGGGCGGCGCGACCTTCTTGAGCTTGAGGTAGAACTCCAGCGCCTCGACTGCCTGCGGGCTGTTCAGGGCGATCTGCCATTTGCCGTCGGCCTGTTTGCCCAGTTGCGCGCCGTTCTGCCAGGCGAAGGTGTACCAGTTCCAGGCCATGTCGTGGCTCTGCTTGCCGACCAGCCCGAAGCCGAACTGCTCCCCCTTGGTCAGCTTCTCGGCGTAGGTGTACAGCTCGTCCCACGTCTTCGGTGGCTTCTCGGGGTCGAGGCCGGCCTCCTTGAACATGCCCTTGTTGTAGACCAGGGCCATGGCGTGGGCGATCCAAGGCACGCCGTATTGCTTGCCCTCGTAGTTGCCGAAGGCCCACACCGGCTTGAAGAAGTCGTCTCGCTTGGCCTTGTCCCACTTCTCGACATAAGATCCCAGGTCGAGAAGCGCATCCTGGGGCGCGAACAGGTAGACGCCGTCTTCGCCGAAGAAGGCCACATCGGGCGCGTTGCCCGCCAGCACCTCGGTCACGAAGACCTGGCTGTTGACGCCGCTGTCCTTGATCACCACCTTGATCTCTGGATACTTCTTCATGAAGTCGGCCACCAGGGCGTCAATCACCTTGCCGCGGTCAGAGGTCAGCGACCAGGGCTCCTGGAAGGTGATCGTGACTGGCGCCGGGGCTGGCGCCTTGGTCGGTTCGGGCGCTTTCGTCGGCTCCGGGGCCTTGGTCGGCGCAGGAGGTTGGGTCGGCTGCGGGGCAGCCGGGGCTTTCGTAGGCTCCGGCGCCTTGGTCGGAGGCGGCGGAGGCGGCGTGGGAGTCGCGCAGGCGCTCGCGACCAGCGCCAGCACGACCAGGATCATCAGGACGGTGTAGCGAAAGGTGCGCATGGTTGTCTCCTCCGTGAGATTGGGTAGGTTGGTAGATTGGTCTTTGCGCACGTGGCCTGCGGCGTGTGCGTCTCACCTCCTTCCTCGCCGCGCACCGCTGCCCTTGCCAGCCTGACGCTTGCCTGGTAGAATAGCCGTTCAGTCTGGCCGGCGCGGATGCGCTGGACAGATGACGCCGGGCCGTCCCCCTGTCGGCCAAGACGCACGGGACGGCCCGGCTGGGTCGTGGTTAGCTGCCGATCGCCACGGTCTGCAATCGTCCCCGTTCGTAGAACTTGAACGCCAACCGCGTCCAGCCAACGGGTAGGCTCGGACGGGTCTCCCAGCCCTGATCCGTGATCTGCAGGCCGCCGAAGCCAAAGACGACCGCCTGCCACAACCCGCCTGCGCCGGCGCCGTGGATGCCGTCGCTGGTGTTGCCGCGCACGTCCAACAGGTCGGCCGCAGCCGCGCGTTGGAAGTGGCGATATGCGAGGTCATGAGCGCCTGCACGGAGCGCCATGATCGCGCTGATGCTCGGCCCCAGGCTGGAGCCCAGCTCGTGATCGGTGCGCGGGTCGTAATACTCGAAGTTCGCGCGCACCTGCTCCTCTGTGAACAGATCGGGCAGCAAGTATTGGAGCATCAAAACGTCGGGCTGCTTGAGGACCTGCACAGCCGCGCACCCTTCGATGCCCAACAGCGCCTGCATGGATTTCGTGCGCTGCGGATCGCGCATCACGCTCAGGTCGGGAGCTGGTAGGCCGAAGAAGCCCGCAAACTGCTCGATCACGCCGGTCTCCACATCGTCCGGCAGGTAGATGCGGTCGGCGACCTCGGCCCAGTAGGCCAGCCGCGATTCGCTCAGATCCAGCGCCTCGACCAGCGCAGCCGCGCGGCCGGCATCCGCAGCCTTCAGCCAGGCCAGCACCTCCAGCGCAGTCCGCAGATGCCAGCGCGCCAGATAGTTGGTGTAGGCGTTGTCGTCAACGCGGTCGTGGTTTTCATCCGGGCCGATGACGTTGCGGTAGTGATACCGATCATCCGCTCCCAGGGTCGCCGCGCTGGCCCAGAATTTGGCGCCGTCCAGCACGATCTCGGCGCCGTAGTCGGCCATGAAGGCATCATCGGCTGTGACGCGCCAGTATTGCATCACACCATACGCAACATCGGCGGTGATGTGGATCTCGATGTCGCCGGTCCAGATGCGGATCAGTTGCCGCGAGTCCGCCTTGTTGACCACCCACACCGGCGTCACCTCGTGGCCGTCGGCCGCGCTCTCCCAGGGATACTGCGCGCCCTCGTAGCCGTTGGCGCACGCCTTCTCTCGCGCAGCCGCCAGGCCGTGCCAGCGATACATCAGCATGTTCCGGGCCAGCCGCGGTTGGGTCAAGATGAAGAACGGCAGCATGAAGATCTCGGTGTCCCAGAAGATGTGATGCCGGTAGCCCAGGCCGCTCAGCGTTTTGGCGCCGATGCTGGCGCGCTCGGTGTGTCGCGGGGCCGCGATCAAGAGCTGGAAGATGCCGAACCGGAGCGCCGCTTGCGCCAGGTTGTCGCCCTCGATGTTCACATCGGAGCTGGCCCAGGTTCGCGCCCACTCGTCGTCATTGGCCGCACGGATGGCCGCGTAGCCCTTCGCCTGGGCCGCACGGACCAAATCGGTCGCCGCGGCCAGCGGCTCGTCCGCGTCCAGCTCGCTCACCAGCCCGATGAACTTCTCTACCGTCAACGCTTCGCCCCTGCGCAGCGACGCGCGACGCTCGACGGCTGGATGGCCGTCGCTATCGCACGAGGCCGATTTCCAGCGCGCCGTTCCTGATGTGTTGACCGCCGCCGCCAGCGCCAGTTCGAGGCCGGTAGCGCGCGTGCACACGCTAAGGGCCGCCGCATCGGGCTGCGCCTCCTGCGCGAGCACGTCCCAATGCACCAATCCTTGATTCTCCACATGCGCATCCAGACCGGTGCGCACCCGCACCTCGGCCTGTCCGGCTGCTGCCTCCACCCTCACCTGGACCGCGGCGAGAACCTGCCCTGAGCCTGTCGAAGGGTGCGGATCGGCCAGGTTGACCAGGCGCTCGAAGTGCAAGTCGAGCACGGGACCATCCTCAGTGGGCTGCCAGCACACGGTGCGACAGAGCACGCCGTTCCGCAGGTCGAGCCAGCGCCGATAGTGCAGGATCTTGCCTCGATCCAGCCGAAAGCGCACGCCGTTCGCCCAGATGTCTACGCCCCACCAGCGCGGCAGGTTGGCCAGCTCGGTGTAATGGACCGGCATATCGTCCCACAGCCGGTGCATGAAGCACCCCGCGTGCTCGCCGGGATAGCCCTCCTCGAAGGTCCCGCGTACACACAGGTTGCCGTTGCCGGTGGTGAAGATCGTCTCACGATGATGCGCGGCGGTAGGATCGAACACCGGCTCCGTGATGACCCAGCCCGCGTCCTCCAGAGCCTGACGGATGTCTGCCAGCCGCACGCCGGCCAGATCGTCGCAGCGCGCGTGCGCCCGCCCCACGCGCTCGACCGGCCCAACCCCGATCGCCCACATGCCGGCGGCCAGCGCAGCTTCGATGCCTGCCGCGGCATCTTCCACGACAGCGCAGGCGCCGGCCGGGGTCGCCAGCATCTGCGCGGCCGCCAGGAAGATGTCGGGCGCGGGCTTGCTGCGCTCTGCGCTGTAGCCGTCGGCCACTGCATCCAACAGGTGGCCGATGCCCAGGCGGTTGATCACCGTCCAGGTGTTCTTGCTGACCGAGCCGATGCCGATCTTGATGCCTGCGCCGCGCAGCTCGGCCAGCAGCTCCAGCGCGCCGGGCAAGAGGTTGGCCGGTGTGATCTGCTGCAGCAATGCGACGTAGTAGTCGTTCTTGCGCCGCATCATCTCGGCAAGCAGCGCTTCGGTGACGGGCCGTCCCGCCAGGATGATCTCGAGCGATTCACGGCGGCCTACACCGCGCAGCCGTTCGTTGATCGTCCTGTCGAAGGGCAGGCCCTCCTCATCGGCCAATCGCTGCCAGGCCTGGTAGTGGTATTCGGCGGTGTCGGTGATGACGCCGTCCAGGTCGAAGATCACAGCGCGCAGATTCATCCGCATGACTCCCTGACGATCAACTCCGGTCGCAAAAGCACCTGACGCTCGACCAGCGGCCGGCCGCTGCATAGATCGGCCAACATCGTCGCCAGGCGTTCCCCGATCTCGGCGATGGGCTGCCGGAGGCTGGACAGAGGCGGCCGCAGGAAGCGCGTCACCGGCGCATCGTCGAAGCCGATCACGGCCAGCTCTGGGCCGACCTTCAGCCCCATGTCCCAGCCCGCGTTGATGGCGCCGATCGCCATCAGATCGCTCATGGCGACGACCGCGGTCGGCTGGATGGCGGCCGGCAGCCCCAGCAGCCGGCAAGCCGCGGCGTGGGCCTCGCCGTATTGGTTTTCCGCCCGCGCCACCCATGCCGGCTCGACGTTCAGGCCGGCCTGGGTCATGGCCGTCCGATAGCCGGCCAGCCGATGCGCTCCGCTGAGTGAGCGTTCGGGCCAGGCCAGGCAGGCGATCCGGCCGTGTCCGCAGCCGATCAGATGCTGCACCGCGATCTCGATGCCCGCCGCGCCGTCAACGTCTACCCAGGGGAAATCCCACTCGGGGTTGGACCGGCCAAAGGCCACGAAAGGGAAGCCGGCATCCAACAGCCGGCGGATGCGGACGTCTCCCAGACTCGTGTTGGCCAGGATGAAGCCATCCACCTGGCCCACGAGCATCATCTGTTCGTAGAACGCGATTTCATCTTCGAGGCTGGCGGATGGATAGGTGAGAATGCGGTAGTCATGACGGGCGCCCGCCTCGGCGATCGCCTGGAGAAAACGATCGAAGACGGGGCTGAACGAGTCGGCAGGGATGGGCCGCCACGAGAATCCGAACAGGCGCGTCTCGTTGGCGCGCAGGTTGCGGGCCGTGACGTTGGCGCGATAGCCGATGCGCTCGGCCACCTCGAGCACGCGCTGGCGGGTCGCCTGCCCCACGCGGCGAGTGTTGTTGAAGACGCCGGAGACGGTGGCGATGGAGACGCCAGCTTCCCTGGCGACGTCGCGGATGGTCGGCATGGGCATGTCAACGTGTTCCTTTGGGGCGCAACACAGAACGTCGCAGTCACGAAGAGCGACGCTTCGATGTAAACGTTTTACCCGATCGAGTATAGCGCAGCCGGCCGGCGGTGTCAAATCTGGGTAAACGTTTTCGCGGTGTTCAGAGATGCGAACGGCTGCCAGAGGCGCGCGATTTTGGGATTTCCCGCAGATAGCTATAGAATGCAAGAAGTTTCTGCACCAACTCACCATTCGAGGTCAACATGGACATCACCCCCGCCTTCTTCACCGCCCTGGACTACATGCTCCACCGTTACGACACGGTGGGCCGGCAGATGGGGCTGCGGGCGCAGAGCCTGGCTGAGCTGCAAGCCTGGCAGATCGAGCTGCGCGCGCAGCTCCGCCGCATCCTCGGCCTGGACACGATGCGCCCCGCGCCGCTCCAACCGAAGATCACCGAGCGGGTCGCGCTCGACGGCTACACTCGTGAGCGGCTGGAGCTTCAGACCGAACCGGGCGTGGTCATGCCGGTCTACGCGCTCGTGCCCGACGACATGGGGCCCGGCGAGCGCCGGCCGGCCATGCTCGCGCCGCACGGCCACGGCAGCGCGGGCAAATTCTCGCCCGCGGGCCGCCGCGACATCCCGGAGGTTGCCGCGACCATCGAGCAGCACAACTATGACTATGGCGTGCAGTTGGTGCGCCGCGGGTTCGTCGTCTTCTGCCCCGATGCACGCGGCTTCGGCGAACGCCGCGAGCTGGCGAACCAGGGGGATGCGCAGATGCTCGGCGGCAGTTGCGCGCTGCTCAACCACATGGCGATCCCGCTCGGCCAGACCGTCGCCGGGATGTGGACGTGGGACTTGATGCGGCTGATTGACTACGTCGCCACGCGGCCCGACTGTGACCCCGATCGGATCGGCAGCGCCGGGCTGTCGGGCGGCGGGCTGCAAACGCTGTGGCTGGCCGCGCTCGATGAGCGGGTGAAGTGCGCGGTGGACAGCGGCTACTTCTACGGCTACAAGGACGCGCTGCTCAAGCTGAACGGTAACTGCTCGTGCAACTACATCCCGGGCCTCTGGAAGCTGGCCGACATGTGCGACATCGCCGCGCTGATCGCGCCGCGGCCCTTCTTCGTCGAGACGGGCGACGCCGACGGGCTGAACGGCGAGCGTGGGATTGCCAACACCGTCGAGCAGGTCGCCATCACCCGCCGGGCGTATGAGCTGTACGGCGTACCCGCCCGGCTCGTCCAGCACATTTTCGCGGGCGAGCATCGCTGGTGCGGCGAGCAGGCGATCCCGTGGCTGTGCAAGTATCTGGCTTGAGAACGGGACGCAGACGAGCATTCTGCTCACAGGGGTCTGCGACCCCATCCGCATCAAGCTAAGGACGTTCTGGTCTCATCGCGCGCTTGTAAGGGGTCTGCGACCCCGCCTTGATCGCTTGTTTGGCTGCTTCTGGCGGCGACCGTCGCCAGCAATGGGGCGTCGGCGCTGCTCGGCCGGGAAGTACACTGCCTACCGCGAGCAGTTGCCGCGCCCCGACCGCCGGTCGCAGACCGGCGGTGAGCCTGAAGCGTATGATGGCTGAGTAGGAGGCAAACATGACGTCCCCAACCGTGTCGAACATCCAGGACGGGCCGGCGACGACGCGCTTCCGGCCGATCCCGCTGGCCGGCGGCGTCGCGCTGGCCGATCTGCCCGCGGCCGGCCTTTCCGAGCCGATGGCCGCGGCGCTGGCGCACATGCCACAGGGCGAGTGCGTGGCCTGGGGCATCCCCTTTGCGGTGGACCGGCCCGTCGTGCTGGCCGACCGGCCGGTCGTTCTCGCGGTCGAGCCGTTCCGGGCCGGCTGGCTGGTCTTCATGCACACGTCTGACATCCGCCCTGTCGAGCCGGGGCCGGCCGGCTTCATTGCTCCGATGCGCGGGCAGGGGCAGCTCGGCGAGCTGGCCGCGGAATACATCGTGGTCTACGCGGACGGCAGCGAGGCGACCCTGCCGATCCGCCGCCGGCATCAGATCGGCATGTTCACGCGGCGCTGGGGCGAGAATTGCTTCGAAGCCGTGCCGCACCGCAAGCCGCAGCCGATCCGGCCGCCGCACGAGCAGTTGGGGCCGAATTGGGGCCGCGGCCAGACGCGCGCCAGCGCGGCCGATGGCGGGCCGTGGATCAACTGGCTGTGGGCCTGGCAGAACCCCGCGCCGGACAAGGAGATCGCCGGCCTGCGGCTGATCCCCCGCGCCGGGCGAATCCTCCTCGCAGGGCTGGCGGCCGGCGAGGCGTCGGCCCTGCCGCTGCGCTGGCGCACGCGGCAGAAGGCGATCGTGACCCTGCCCGAGGGCGAGGTCTTCCAGCCCGACCTCGATGCGAACGGCCTGCTGGCGCAGATCCGGCTCGACATGGGCCAGGTGATCTCCGCGACCCCGCGGCTGATCTATCCGAACGAGGGTTGGGCGGGATCGTACAACAACCAACTGCCGGAGGCGTCGGCCACGCAGGTTGCGGTCGAGTACACCGCGCATCCCGACGCGTGCTTCCATCTGGTGGGCGGCGCGGTGGCGCCGGTGCGGGAGGTTGAGGGGCTGGCTCGGTCGGAGACCGGCCAGAGCAAGGTTGAGCCGGTGGCGGCGGCGACGCAGCGGGTGACGTTGCGCGTCGCGCCGCAGGGGGGCGGCGCGCCTGTGCCGGTCAAGCTGCATGTCCACGGCGCGGCCGGGGAATATCTGGCGCCGGAGGATCGCCATCGCATCCTCAACCCCGCCTGGTTCGAGGATTACAGCGCCGACTTCCCGCATCGCGGCATTCACGCGTGCACCTATATTGACGGCGAGACGGTCATCCGCCTGCCATTGGGCAAAGTGTATGTCGAGGTCAGCAAAGGCTTCGAAATCCGGCCAGTGCGCACGATCGTCGAGATCACACCGGAGACGGCCGAGGTGGTGATCGAGCTGGAGAAAGTGTTGCGCTGGCGCGAGGCGGGCTGGGTGACGGCCGACACGCACGTCCACTTCCTCTCGCCGATGACCGCGCTGCTGGAAGGCGCGGGCGAAGGGGTGAACATCGTCAACCTGCTCGCCAGTCAGTGGGGCGAGCTGATGACCAACGTGGGCGACTTCGACGGCCGCAACACCTGGGGATCTCGCGAGACGGGCGGCGACGGCGAGTACCTGGTGCGCGTCGGCACAGAGAACCGCCAGCACGTGCTCGGCCACATCTCGCTGCTGGGCTATCGCGGCCGCATGATCACGCCGATGACCACCGGCGGCCCCGACGAGTCCGCGCTGGGAGATGGGATTGACGTGCTGCTGACCGAGTGGGCGCGGCAATGCAAGGCGCAGGGCGGGCTGGTCGTGCTGCCCCACTTCCCCAACCCCCGCGCCGAGCACGCGGCCAGCATCGTCCACGGCGACATCGACGCGCTCGAAATGACCTCATGGGGCGATCTCTACACCGGGATTGACCCTTACTCGCTGGCCGACTGGTATCGCTATCTCAACTGCGGCTACTTCGTGGCGGCTGTCGGCGGCACCGACAAGATGTCGGCCAGCACGGCGGTGGGCACGGTGCGCACCTATGCCCGATTGCCGCGCGATGCAGCGTTCACCTATGACGGCTGGATGGCCGCGGTGCGCCGGGGCGACACCTTCGTCAGCTACGGCCCGCTGCTCGACTTTGCGGTGGATGGCAAGCCGATGGGCAGCCGCATCGGCATGACGGCGAGCGGCGGCGCGGTGGATGTCACGTGGCAGGCGGCCAGCGTCACCGTGCCGATGTCGCGCGTCGAGCTGATCGTCAACGGCGAGATCCGGGAGAGCGTGGCGGTGGATCGGTGGCAGGCCGCGGGCGGGTGGCGCGTGGCTGTGCCCCGCAGCGCGTGGCTGGCGCTCCTCGTGCGCGGCGGCTACGCCGACAAACCGGAGATGATCGCCGCACACTCGTCGCCGGTGATGGTGGACGTGGCCGGCGCGCCCCTGCTGGCCGCGGCCGACGCGGTCACGATCCTGGAGCAGATCGAGGGCGCGCTGGCCTATCTCGACACCGTCGGGACACGCGCCGACGATCGGACCTACAAACGGATGCGGCTGGCGCTGACAGGCGCGCACCGCGGCCTGCACAACCGGATGCACCAGGCCGGGCATTTCCACGCGCACACGCCGCCGGCCGATCACGCGGGGCATCACTGACAGGTCGTTCTTGCCAAACCGGGCGAATCCGTGTATCATGCCGCGTGGGGGTGGTTGTGTCCCGGTGGGCGCCCCGGTCTTCAAAACCGGTGTGGGACGGTAGACCCGGCCCAGGTGGGTTCGACTCCCATCCACTCCCGCTGCTGGCCCAGAGACCTTTGAGGTTTGCGAAACCTCGAAGGTCTGCTGCGTTTGTCACCATCACGTTCCCCAACTGACCCGTCAACCTCATCAGGGAGGGTAACTCGATGAACGCCTCGCGCCAGTCTCAGGCTGAGACTCAACGCCAACTGACAATCCTGGAGCGCTCGCTGGCCGAGCTGACCCAGGCCGGCGTGGCCGAGACGCTGCTGGCGCCCCTGCGCCAGCAGGTCGAGGCGCTCCGCCAGCAGATGGCTGACGCGGGCGTGCAGGTGGGCCGCGACCAGACGGTGCAGGGAGATCTCCTGGTAGACGGCGACAAGATCGAGCGGCAGATCAACTACGTCCGCAATATCTATCGCGCGCCGGCGGGCCAGGGCAAGCTGGCGGATGCGCAGGTGCGGCGCATCCTGGACGCCTACCTGCGTTGGGTGCGGGATGCCTACGACCAGGCGCGGCTCTTCGGTCTGGAGAGCGCGCCCACGGCCCGCCAGACCCCGCGGCCTGACCGACGTCTTCATTCAGTTGACCCTGCGGCGCTTCAACCCGCCGGGCCGCCGCGAACGCGAGGATGCGTTGCGGGGCAAATCCGGCCTGGACATCTATCTCGCCTGGCGTGAGCTGGCGCACGCCGAGGGCCGCATCGGTGAGCCGGTCCCCCTGGCCGATCTGCTGACCCTTTCCGACCGCATTGCGATCGTCGGCGGCGCGGGCAGCGGCAAGAGCACCGTGCTGGCCTACCTGGCGGCCACGCTGGCGCGGGCGGCCCAGACCGGCGAATCGCCGGCCTACCGCCTGCCGGGCAAGGATTTGCCCGTACCGCTGATCATCCCGCTGCGCTACTACCGCGACTACCTGGACAAATGCTGCGACGCCCAGGGGAAGCAGATCGAAGACCCCCGGATCGGTACGCTGGCGGGCTTCATCCCCTGGTATCTGCGGCGGCGCAACCCGGTGCTCGATCTGTCGGAGGACTTCTTCGACCGGCTGCTGGTGGGCGGCGGCTGCCTGCTGATGCTCGATGGCCTGGACGAGGTCGTCAGCCGCAGCTAGCGCGGTCAGGTGGGCCAGGAGGTGGAGCGCCTGGTGCAGACCGTCTATCCCGGCAACCGCGTCATCGTGACCGCGCGCGAGGCGGGCTACACCGATGAGGCGGTGTTCAGCGACCGGTTTACGCGGCTCGACGTGCAAGACCTGGACGCGACGCAGATCGCGACGCTGGTGGAGAACTGGTGCCGGCGGCTTTACCCGGCCAACGTCGCGGCGAACCGGGATGCGCTGGTGGACGCGATCCGTTACATCAACGATTTGCGCCGCGAGCGCGACCTGCCGCCCCTCATCAACACGCCGCTGATGACTACCATGGTCGTCAGCGTGCAATGGGGCGACACCGAGCTGCCGCGCGAGCGGGCGCGGCTCTACGAGGCGTGCGTCAAGGCGATCTTGCAGGCTCAGTACGTCCCGGATGATGCGCCCGGTGACCCGGCGCGCGAGCGGTTGGTCAACTGGGGCGGCCGCTGGGAGGAGCAGCGCGGCTGGCTGAGCCGGCTGGCCCTGGCCATGCACGAAGGGGGTCGGGCATCCGCGGCCGTGCGCGAGGAGCGCGTGGCCGCGATCCTGGGCGAAGTCTTGGCGCCGGAGACGCTGAATGCTTTCGTGCGCGCGGTGCGCGACCGCGGCGGACTTTTCGAGGAACGGGGCGAGTTCTTCCAGTTCCTGCACCTGACCTTCCAGGAGTTCCTGGCCGCGCGCGGCCTGGCCAAGCAACGCCAGGCGGGCTGGTGCACGCTGGCCGGCCACGTGGCCGAAGGCTGGTGGCGCGAGGTGCTGCTGTTGGTCTACGGCTACCTGCAGGCAGACGAAGGCCCCGCGACCGAGTATCTGGAGTGGCTGGCGCATCTGGACGGCGATGGCCGCGCCCGACTGGCCGGCGCAGAGTTGGCCGGAGCGGCCGTGCTGGAATTGGAGCGGCCCGACCCGGCCCTGCGCCGCCGGCAGGCGGACAGGCTGGTCGAGCTGCTGGAGGACGAGACCCTCTCCGCGCCTGCCAGCCTCCGGGCAACCGCAGGCGATGTGCTCGGCCAGTTGGGCGACCCGCGCTTCGACCCCGACTTCTACTTCCTCCCCTGCCGCTACCGCGGCCAGCCGGAGCCGCGGCGCGGCTTCATCGAAATCCCGCCCGGGCCGTTCGCTATGGGCAGCAGGCGAGGCGACAAAGATGCTGATGATGACGAGTTCGGCAACCCCACCCAACTGACCATCCCCTATCGCTACTGGATCGGCCGCTACCCGGTGACAGTGGCGCAGTACGCCGCGTTCCTGACGGCTGGCGACGCGGCGGCGGACGCGGCCTGGTGGACGGCGACGGGCCGGCGCTGGCGCCGCGGGGAGTGGGATAGCCAGGTGACCGACGATTGGCTGAAAAAGTGGCTGAAGGAGCGGCCGCCGGATCAGCGGAGTGAGCCGAAATGGTGGAGCGAGCAGTCCTCCTATCCGAACCGCCCGGTGATGGGCGTTTCCTGGTTCGAGGCGGTCGCCTACTGCCGCTGGCTGGATGCGCAGCTACGCGGCCACGTGCCAGGCACTTCCGAAGTGCCTGGCACGTGGGCGGTGATTCCCCCCGGCTACTGCGTGCGGCTGCCCACCGAGGCGGAGTGGGAGAAAGCGGCGCGTGCGGGGGATGCCCGGCGTTTCCCCTGGGGCGACGCCGCGTGGAACGAAAATCGGGCCAACATCGAGCAGAAGGTCGGGCGCGCGAGCGCAGTGGGCGGCTTCCCGGCCGGCGCGACCCCGAGCGGCTTGCATGACCTGAGCGGCAACGTGTGGAAATGGAGCGCCAGCCTGTACCGGCCCTATCCGTATCGGCCGGAGGACGGCCGGAACGTCTCGGAGGCCGAGGGGTCGCGCGTGGTGCGTGGCGGGTCGTGGGCCAGCAATCGGTGATCCGCCCGCGGCGCCGTCCGTCGCAGGTTCGGCCCCGTCGGCTTCAACGACAACGTCGGTGTTCGGGTGGTTGTGTCCCTATCGGCTTCTGGTTTCTGAACTTCTGGCTTCTGCGGATGCTGACATGCTGGCGTTCTGGGGGATGGGGACTGTTCCTTCCAGGGAGGCTTCGCACTGATGGCCGGTGTTTCCGCCCTCCTGCTTCCTGCTTGCTGGCGGTCTGCGACCGCCGTCCTCCTGCCGTCCTCCTGCTTCCTGCTTGCCGGCGGTCTGTGACCGCCGGCGTGGGTGGGGTGGTCGTCAGTTCGCGCCCACCGCGCCGGTGGCAGACCGGCTGGGAGCAAGAAGCAAGCCTAATTCTTGCTCCCGTTCTCAGGCGGTCTGTGACCGCCGCCAAACAAGGATACAACCATGACTGGTATACGACCCAACTTCGATCCGACCCACCTATACTTCGTCACCACTTCGGCAGTAGGGTACGTTCACCTTTTCCAGCGCGATGTCATCAAGCGTATCCTGGTTGACAGCCTTCACTACATGCGCGTCAACCATTGGATCAGTCTCTTCTGCTTCGTGATTATGCCCAATCACATTCACTTCATCGCACGCTTCCAGGAAGCATGGCCGGTTAAGGCTGTTGTTCGAGAATTCAAGAAGCACACCTCCAAGCAGATCATCCGGCAGTACCAGGCCGAGGAGAATCGGGCTGTCTTACAGTTTCTGGAAGCGGCGCTGGCGCTGTCCGCGGGCCGGGCGGTGCTTAGCTCGTCCCAGGGGTATCAACCTTCGTATATGCGCCGTGATGGGGCGATGAGTATCTTCACTTATCACCTGATCGAGGCGCTTACTGGCCACGCCCGGCCGGCCGCCGGCGCGACCGAAGTGCTGGTCTCCGACGTGATGAGCCACGTCTGGCGCCGCGTGCCTGCAAGCGCCCGGCAGGACTGGGGCGAGGATCAGCAGCCGGACTACCAGATCAGCGGCAACTTCCCCGTGGCGCTGCTCGTGGGCGGGCAAGGACTGGGCAAGGGCATCGCGCCGCCCAACCCGGTGCAGCCGCTCGCTTCCGCCTCGCCTGCGGTCTCGCAGATCATGTATGGGGCTGGCGTCCAGGTCGCCAGCGATCAGACGGTGCACGGAGACCTGATCGTGGGCGGCGACAAGATCGGTGTGAGAGACCTTTGAGGTTTGCCAAACCTCAAAGGTCTGTTGCATCCCACCTCACAACTCAACTGCGCTCGCGATGCAGCGCGCCGCGGAAGCGATGCTCCACTTGCCGGTGTTGATCACCAGGTGGTAGAGCAACGGATCGGACCAATCCACTCCGTAGAACCGCTGCAGGTATTCGGCCGAAGCCTTGTCGCGCTCCAATACGAACTGCCGCGCCTGTTTGGGATCGAGGATCCCGCGCTCGACCACTCGCTGGATGCGCGCTTCCAACGGCGCCTCGACGCGCACGTGCAGCACGCCTGGCTCGTTGGCCAGTACCACCTGGCCGGCTCGCCCAACGATCACCACGTCGCCCTGCGCATAGGCTCTCTTGATCGCCGCGCGGATCACCCACACCGCCAGATGCTCGTCGAGCACCGCGACAGCCGGCATTTTCACGAGATCGGGATTCTTGTCCCAGAAGCCGATGTCCTGGATCGTGCTCGGCCTGCGATAGCCGAGCAAGCGATCAAGGAACCCGCGCAGCCTGTACTCATCCTCGTGGTAGTCAATGATCGTTTCCTCCGTGAGGTTTTCCTGGGCCATCGCCTCGGCCATCAACCGCTTGTCGAAGTAACGATACCCCAGAAGCTCGCACACCTGGGCCGCGATCCCTGCGCCCCCGCTGCCCTGCTGCCTGGAAATGGTGATGACTCCCATGGTGGCCTCCTTTCATCTGCAGATGTGTCAAAGAGACTTCCCGCGAAACCGCATCGCCCGCCGGCGCTTTGCCCTGCACGACTGCGCCAACCATATCATACCACAATTCCGACGCGCGCGCGCGGCGAGTTTTCGCGGAAACCGGACCGAACGAGAGTAGCGTTTCTCGTCAAATCGTGATACACTCGCCCCAGTCGCACGCGGAGGTTACAGATATGCACCCTTCACGTCCCAACAAGACTGTTCTGATTCCGATCGCGGCCTGCATCCTCGTCGCCATGTCCACCCTGACCGCGACTGGCGGTCCGCCGCCGGTCCTCTACCGGGTGGTGCTGCCCGCGCCCGATCGCGCGGCGCGCACAGCATTGGCCGGGCAAGGGGTCGCGATTGACGCGATCGGCGCGGACACCGTGACGACGATCGTTGACCCGGCCGGGCTGGCCGCGCTGCGCAAGCAGGGCCTGGAGCCGCTGTCGGTCACGCCGCTCGATTTCCCGCCCGCCGACAGCGCCTATCACAACTATGCGGAGATGCAGGCGCTCCTCCAGCAGACCGCCCTGGCCTACGCCGACATCATGCGCTTGACCACGGTCGGGTCCAGCCTGGAGGGCCGGCCGATACCCGCGGTCAAGATCAGCGACGAGCCGGACGTGGACGATCCGAACGAGCCGGCCGTGCTCTTCTTCGCGCTGACCCACGGCCGTGAGCATCTGACGGTCGAGATGGCGCTGGAGATCATCCGGCTGTTCACGCAGGGCTACGGCAACGATCCCGCGCTGACCAACCTGGTCAACACGCGCGAAATTTGGGTGTTGCCGAACGTCAACCCGGACGGCGGAGAGTATGATATCGCGGCCGGCGTCTATCAGTACTGGCGCAAGAACCGCCGGGTCAACTATGACGGAACCTTTGGGGTGGATCCGAACCGTAACTACGGTTATCGTTGGGGATGCTGCGGCGGTTCGAGCGCCGTGCCCAGCAGCGAGACCTATCGCGGCCCGTCAGCGTTCTCGGAACCGGAGACGCAGGTGGTGCGTGACTTCGTCCTGGCCCATCCAGATATCGCCGTCGCGATCAGCTTTCACACCTACGGCGAGTTGATTCTCTATCCCTACGGCTACACCTACACCGATGTGCCGGAGGACATGAACCGTGACGACTACGCGGTATTCGTCGCGCTGGCGGCCAATCTCGCGTTGACCAACGGCTACACGCCGCAGCAGTCTAGCGATCTGTATATCACCTCGGGCGACGCGGGCGACTGGCTGTACGGCGCACGACGCATCTTCGCGTTCACCTTCGAGATGTACCCGGTGGAGAGCAATCCCGGTTTCTATCCGCCGGCCGACGTGATCGAACGGGAGACGCGACGCAACCACGCCGCGGTGAAATACCTGGCCACCATGGCCGATCAGCCGCGGCGGGTCATCGGTCTGGCCGGCGATGTGACCCCGCCAACGGTCAGCATGACCGTGACAGCCAACCTGCCCCTCTTCGTCGGCCAGCCGATCACTGCCACCGCCATCGTCACCGATGATGTGGGCGTGACGCTGGTCGCCTGGCAGGTCAACGGCCAGACGGCCGCACTGCAGACGGCCGGCCCGTATTCGTTCACGCTGATCCCGATCGCCCCTGGCGCGCAGCGGCTGCAAGCCCTGGCATTCGACGCCGCGGGCAATTCGTGGGCGGCGCCCCCGATTACGGCCACCGCCTATGCCGCGGCCGAGGCCAGCCTGTGGGCGCAGGGCTATCCTGACCGCGTGTCTCGGGATGCGCCGCTGAACCTGACCTTCTCCAGGCCGATCACGGGCGACAGCGTCGAGATCGCATTCGAGCCTCCCATGCCGTATCTGTTCTCGTCGAAAGATGCGGGCAAAGGCCAGATCGCGCACGCCAGATTCGCTCCCGCCGCGACCTACACACTGACCCTCGCCAGCGGCTGGGGGCCCGATGCACAGCTTTTGCCGGCGCAGTGGGTCTTCACGACCGAATGGGCGCGCGCGTATCTCCCGGCGATCGTGAAGCAGCCGGGCCAGTGAGCCGGGAAATCCCAACACCTTCCCAATCACTCCTTAACAACTTCCTAACGCCGCTCTGCTATTCTGTGGGCAGGCTGGTCGAACGGTGAACCAGCGACACGGAACGAACCATCGAAAGGAGTGGTAAAGATGTTCGGTAAGAGCAAGCGCAGGTTCGTCACCATGTTGGCCTCGGGGCTGCTGGTGATTGCGACGATCATGGCAGGCGCAGTGGCCCTGCCCCAGGCGACCTCTGCGGCGCCCGCGGAAGGACGCGGCGTCCCAGGCGCGATGGTCGGACAAGATGACGCCTTGCTGGCGGAGGCGTTGGGCATCACGGTCGAGAAGTTGAACGAGGCGCAGCAGGCGGCGCACAAGGCGGCCCTCGCGGAAGCGGTGGAAAAGGGGCTGATCACGCAAGCTCAGGCTGATGCGCTGCTGAGCGACGATCGCTTCGCCGGCCGCGGCGTCCCGATGCTGCGGGGCTGGCTGGGCGAGGTTGACCGGCAGGTCCTGTTGGCGAAGGCCCTGGGCATCACGGTCGAGAAGCTGGAAGCGGCCGTGCAGACCGCAGCCGAAGCCCGACTGGCGCAAGCTGTCAGCGATGGCAAGCTCACCCAAGAGCAGGCCGATCTCATGAAGGCGGGGCGGGCGCTCCAGAACTACATCGAGGAGAAGGGATTCTTCGCCAGCGCAGTTGAGCAGGCCGTGAAGGACGGCGTGATCACCCAGGATCAGGCCGACGCCATCCTGAAGAACACCGGCCCCGGCATGCGTGGGTTCGGCAAGGGCGGCTTCGATCTGCGAGGCGGGTTCGACCGCTTCGGGGGCCGCGGCGGGTTTGGCGGCTTCCTTCCCAAGGGGCGCATGACTCGCTGACCGGGCAGGATCGAAAGTGAGGTGTGGAGCGGTTGATCCTCGACGCGGCGTCAGCCGCTCCGAGACACGATAATCAATACCAACGAGGGAGCATCGCCAAGACGGCGAGGCTCCCTCGTCGCGTTGCACGCTTCCTGTGCGTGACAGCGGAAAGCATTCGCAGTATACTCCGGGAATCAAGGAGAGAAGATGATGAGCAGAACGATCCTTGTCGTTGACGACGAAAAACGCCTCCGCGACCTCATCGAGGCTTACCTGGTGGGCGAGGGCTTCCGCGTGGTGACCGCAGGCGACGGACAGGAGGCGCTCTACGTGGCGCGGCACGAGAAGCCCGATCTGATCATCCTGGACCTGATGATGCCTGTGCTCGACGGCTATGGCTTCATGCGCAGTCACGGCAAAGAGCGCGACACGCCGATCATCGTGCTGACAGCCAAGATCGAAGAGGCGGACAAGGTGTTGGGGCTGGAGTTGGGCGCGGACGATTACGTCGCCAAGCCATTCAGTATGCGAGAGCTGACCGCGCGCGTGCGCGCGGTGCTGCGTCGCGCCAGCAAAGAGGCGCCGCCGGCCGAAGTCTTGCGCGCCGCCGATGTGGTGCTCGACCGCGATCGGCGACTGGTCACGGTGCGCGAGCAGCGCGTTGACCTGACGCCATCGGAGTTCGAGCTGCTGGCCGCGCTGCTGGCCGCGCCCGGCCGCGCTTTTTCGCGGCTCGATCTGTTGGATCGGTTGCAGGGCACGGCGTTCGACGGCTACGAGCGCACGATTGACGTCCATGTACGCAACCTGCGCACCAAGATCGAGCCGGATCCCAGCCGGCCGCGCTATTTAGAGACGGTGTTCGGCATCGGCTACCGCTTTACCGATCGGTCTGCCCAGGAGCTGCATGCCGCATCATAGGATACTCCCCCATGCGTTCACTCGCCTTTCGCTTCACCCTCGCCTTTCTGCTGGTCGGCATCGTCGCCATCGCGCTGGTCGCGGTCTTCGTCACGCTGCGCACGCAGACCGAGTTCGATCGCTTCGTTTTCGATCGTAACGTCACGGCGCTCCACAACGCACTGGTCAACTACCACCGGGCCAACGGTAGCTGGGCCGGCGTGGAGAGCCTCGTCGCGCGCGGCCGCCAGGAACGACCCGAGATCGCAGCTCTGGGATCCTCGTTGGCCATCCTGGACGCCGACCTGCGCATCGTCTATGCCGCGGGAGAGTTCGCCGGCCGGCTCGGACTGCCCGCGCGTTCGCTGGAGCGTGGCCGGCCGATCGAGGTGGAGCGCCGGATCGTGGGCTGGCTGCTCATCGGCGGGCCGCGCCAGGCCGAGATGCGGATGGGCGCCACGCCCGAAGAGGCTTATCTCCGACGTATGGGCTATGCGATCGTCTACGGCGGGCTGGGCGCGATCGGCCTGGCTTTGGCGCTCGGCGCGTTCCTGGCGCGCAACCTGACGCGGCCGATCCGAGAGCTGACGGCCGCCACCCAAGCCGTCGCCAGGGGCCAGCTCGGCCAGCAGGTGCCGGTCCGATCGCAGGACGAACTGGGCCAACTCGCCGCGTCCTTCAACCACATGAGCCGCGACCTGGCGCATGCGAACGAGTTGCGCCGCCAGATGACCGCGGATGTGGCGCATGAGCTGCGCACGCCGTTGAGCCTGCTGTTGGGTTACACAGAGGGCCTGCAGGATGGCAAACTCGCGGGCAAGTCCGAAACCTATGCAGTGATGCACGACTCGGCCCGCCAGCTCCAGCGCCTGGTGGAAGATTTGGGCACGTTGGCGCTGGCCGATGCCGGTGAGCTGCCACTCAACCGCCGGCCGGTTGACCCGACCGCGCTGCTCGAGCGCGCCGCGCTGGCGCACATGGCGCAGGCTGAGGCCCAGGGCGTCACGCTCGCCGTTCGCGCGGCCGGCGACCTGCCTGCGGTCAGCGTAGACCCCGACCGCTTTGCGCAGGTATTGAGCAACCTCATCAGCAACGCGTTGCGCTATACGGCGGCCGGCGGTGAAATCGTCCTCTCGGCCGAGCTGTCTGGGCCGCGGCCGGCCGTCTCGCCGGCCAATAGCCAGGTGCTGTTGCGCGTGCGCGACACCGGCAGCGGGATCGCCGCCGATGACCTGCCGCACATCTTCGACCGTTTCTATCGGGGCGACAAGTCTCGCCAGGCTCAGCACGGGGAGTCGGGTTTGGGGCTGGCCATCGTCCGCTCGCTGGTCGAAGGCCACGAGGGAACCATCGAGGCCGCCAGCCCGCCAGGCGAAGGCGCCACATTCACCATCGCATTGGCGGCCGCCCCCTCTTTTCATCCAGCCCAGACGGGTGTATAATAGGGCCACCTACAGGAGGAAAACCTATGCTGCTAGCGCGGTTAACGCACCCCCCATTTGTCCCTGCCTGTGTCCGCAACATTGTGACGCGGGCGCAGAGAACGCCCTGGATGTGGTTCGCGGCCTGTCTCGTCTTGCCGCTGCTCCTGTCGGCCTGCGCGCTGGCTGCGCCGACCGCGGAGCCGGTCACGATCATCTTCGCCCACCCCAATTTCGATGAGACCTACTACCGGGGCCTGGTCGAGCAGTACAAAAAGACGAATCCCCACGTCACCATCGAGCTGAAGCCCAGGCGGTGGGACATGCTCGGCGGCCTCAGCGCCGACGGCGCCGATGTCGTCGTGACCTCGCAGTTCGCCCTGGAAGATCTGCTGGCCAAGAATCAGATCGTCAGCCTGGACCCGCTCATCGCGCAAGACAAGACGGTGGACATGGCCGATTTCTACGCGGGCTCGGTCAGGCTTTTCGTGAGCAACGGTAAGACGTGGGGGCTGCCGGCCGGGCTCGACCCCTATGTGATGTACTACAACCGGGACCTGTTCGAGCAGCGTCGCGTGGCGCTGCCCGTCTCCGGCTGGACTGCCGATGAGTTCCTGCGCACGGCAGCCGCGCTGCGCGATCCTGCGGCCAACATCTATGGCTATGCCGTCGTCACCGACATGATTGACCCCTTGCTGTTCATCTACCAGCGGGGCGGCAAGCTCTTCGACGATCTGCAGAACCCCACCCGCACGACCTTCGATGATCCGCGCACGATCGAGGCAGTGGCATGGTACGCGAAGCTGCTTACCGAGTACAACGTTGCGCCCACGTCGGATGAAGTGCGGCGCTTCTTCAACAACCGCATCCAGATCGGCATCTATCGCAACCAGGTCGGCATGTGGATGGGGCCGCTCTCCAACCGCGGCGGGCAGCTCGAACCGCAGCGATGGCAGATCAAATGGGGCATGGCGGCGCTGCCGCGCGGGGCCGAATATGCCACGATGGCCACAGCCGAGGGATACTTCATCATGTCGCAGTGCAAGAAGCTGCAAGAGTGCTGGCGGTGGGTGGTCTTCATGAGCAAGCAGCCGGGGAATGGCTTTGTGCCGCCGCGGAAGTCGGTGGCTGCATCGAAGGCCTACGAACAGCAGGTGGGGAGCGAGCTGGCCAGCATCGCGCGCGCCTCGGTGACGAACGCGGTGTTGATCCGGCCGACCGATCTCGAGAAGTTTGCCGCCGTCGTTGATCTCTTCGGCAAGGCGCTCAAGAGCGTCGTGGATGGTCAGGCGACGGCGCAGGAGGCCATGCAGCGCGCCCAGCAGTCGTCGCCGTTAAAATGAGAGAAGAGGGCCAGATGGTCTTAGCTCCTGGCGTGCTGAGCCACGGGTAGGGGTAGCGCCGCGGGCTCACGGCCGTCGCCGCCTGGCTGCGCGGGCGACCCTTCTTCGCGGCGGAACTGCTTCATGTAGAGCTCGTGGTACGCGCCGCGCCGCGCCAGCAGCTCGTCGTGCCGGCCGCGCTCCACGATCTCCCCATCCACCAGCACCAGCACCTGGTCGGCGTTGCGAATCGTGCTCAGGCGATGAGCGATGACGAAGCTTGTGCGATCCTCGAGCAACGCATCTAGCGCGCGCTGGATCTGGCGCTCGGTGCGCGTGTCCACGCTGGAGGTAGCCTCGTCCAGGATCAGAATGCTCGGATTGGCGAGCGCCGCGCGGGCGATCGCGACCAGTTGCCGTTGCCCCTGGCTGAGTCCGCTGCCGCGTTCGCCCAACATCGTGTTGTAGCCATCGGGCAGACGCTGGATGAATTCATCGGCGTGCGCCAGCCGCGCCGCCGCCCGCACTTCCTCGTCAGTCGCCTCTGGTCTGCCGAACCGGATATTGTTCAGCACCGTGTCGCTGAACAAGAAAGTATCCTGCAAGACGATGCCGATCTGCCGGCGCAGGTCCGCGGCCGTCACATCCCGCACATCCAGGCTATCAATCCGCACTGCGCCGGCCACCACATCGTAGAAACGCGGAATCAAGTTGATGATCGTGGTCTTGCCTGCGCCCGTGGGCCCCACGATGGCGACCGTCTGGCCCGGCTCCGCGACAAAGCTGACATCGCAGAGCACGCGCTCTTCTTGCTTGTAGGCCGCATACACGCGATCGAACTCCACCCGACCGACGATCGGCGGCATCGCCTGGGCATCGGGCCGGTCTTGCACGCTGGGCTGCGTGTCCAACAGGCCGAAGATGCGCTCCGCGCCGGCCACTGCGCTCTGCAGGTTGGTCCACATCACGGAGATCTGCTGAATCGGCATATTGAAGCGCTGGACGTACTGGAGGAAAGTGATGACCAGCCCCAACGAGACCGCGGTGCCGAAGAGCGCCTGGCCGCGCAACAACAGGACGCCGCCCATGATCGTCGTGATCGCGATGGCCAGGTAGCCCAGCGCCTCTAGCGACGGCGCGAGCGCCGCGGTGAACGAGACGGCTCGGATATTGGCGTCGCGGTTGGCGGCGTTGGCCTGGCGGAAGTTCTCGATGTTGGCCCCCTCGCGGCCGAACGCCTGCACCTCGCGCACGCCTGCGATCCCCTCCTGCAGGTCGGCGTTGACCGCGCCGATGGCCACGCGCGTGCGGCGAAACGCCCTGCGCGCCTGGCCCGAGAACCACGCCGTCGTGACGATCATCAGCGGCACCACCGACATGCTGATCAGCGCGTAGGCCGTGTTCATGCGCAGCATCGTGGCCGCGATCCAGATGATCAACAGGACCCCGCTGGCGACGTTGACCAGCACAAAGCTGATCGCCTGCTGGATCGTGTCCATGTCGTTCGTGATGCGGCTCATCACTGCGCCGGCCTCGTTCTCGGCATAGTAGCTTAGTGAGAGACGATGCAGGTGCCGAAACACCTTGACGCGCAAGTCCCTCAGCACGTGCTGCCCGGCCCAGGCCATCAGATAGAAGACCAACCCGTTCATGGCCGAGCCCAAGATGTAGAGCACGATCAGCAGCAGGACCAGGCGGCCGAGACCCGCGACGAAATCGCTGGTAGAGGCCGTAGCAGGCAGCGCGCCGCCGCCAAACGCGGATGAGCTGAACCAGCAGCTACTATCGGCGGCCGAGCGCCCCGTCATGCCCTGCGGCTGGCCGGCGGCCGGCGCAAGGGACGCTGCCGCGCCAGAAGCGAAGCGGCTCATGGCGGCCGGAGTCAGATAACAATCCACGCTCTGGCCGATCAGCTCCGGCGTCAAGACCTGAACGTAGGTGCTGCCCAAGACGAGGCCCAGGACCACCAGCAGCGCGGGCCAGAACGGCCCGAACTGTCGCGCCAATCTCCCCAGCGTCGCCCTTACCTCAGTCGGCTTGCTGGTCTCCTGCGCCAGGATGTGACGTGGACCGCCCATTCCGTGCATGTTGTTGCTCCCTATCGGATGGAGGCCGAGGAACGAGCGGCAGAGCGCGACGCTTCAGCCAGACCCTTCCGCCCATCGTCGTCGAAAACGGGCCGCGTCCCCCTTGTGGGGTGAGGCGCGCGCTCGTCTGCGGGCGCGTCTTCCACCAACTGCGACGCAAAGATCTCGGCATAGATGGAGCTGTTCTCCATCAGATCGTCATGCGTGCCGTGCGCCGCCACCCTGCCACGGTCGAGGACGAGGATCAGATCGGCGTTGCGCACGGTGCTGATGCGCTGGGCGATGACGAACGAGGTGCGGCCGCGCATCAGCAGGCTCAGCGCCTGCTGGATCTGATACTCGGTCACCGCGTCCACGCTGGAGGTGGAGTCATCCAGGATCAGGATGCGGGGGTTGAGCAGCAGTGCGCGGGCGATGGCAATGCGTTGCTTCTGCCCGCCGCTCAGCGTGGTTCCGCGCTCGCCCACCGGCGTGTCGTAGCCTTGCGCGAACTCCAGGATGAACTCGTGAGCGGCCGCGGCTTTGGCCGCGGCGACGACATCCTCCAGGGTAGCGTCGGGCCGGCCAAAGGCGATGTTGTCGCGAATCGTGCCGGTGAAAAGGGTCGTGTCTTGCAGCACCGTGCCGATTTGCCCCCGCAGCGACTCCAAGCGCACATCGCGCACATCCTGGCCGTCAATCGTCACCCGGCCCCTGGTTGGATCGTAGAAACGCGGGATCAGGTTGATGATGCTGCTCTTGCCGCTGCCGGTGGCGCCCAGCAGGGCGACGGTCTGGCCAGGCTCCGCAACGAAACTGACGTCCCTCAGCACCGGCTCGCCGGAGCCGAAGTAGCTGAAGGTGACCTCCTCGAACGCTACCCGACCGCGCACGGCCGGCAGATCGGTCGCGCCGGGCCTGTCGGCGACGTCGTTCGGCGCATCCAGGATCTCGAAGATGCGTTGGGCCGAGGCTGCCGCCTGCGACATCTGGCTGATGATCATGCCCAACATGCCGAGTGGGAAGAAGACATACGCCAGATAGAGGCTGAACTTCTGCCACTCGCCAAAGGTGAGCGTGCCGCCGATGATCTGCTGGCCGCCGAAGTAGTAGACGGCCGCCTGGCCCAAGTTGGCGAGCAGGAAGACCACCGGGAAGACGAACGAGAAGACGCGCGACACCTGGATTTGCTGCTGCATCAGATCCTCGGCCGAAGCTGTGAAGCGCGCCTGTTGCTCCGGCTCCCGCACGAACGCCTTCACGACCTTGATGCCCGCCAGGTTCTCCTGCAGGATCGTATTGAGCCGCGAGAGCTTGATCTGCACTTTCATGAACATCGGCTGCGTCATGCGGCCGAAGCCCATGAACATGATGAACGCCAGCGGCAATACGGGCAGGATGACCAGCATGAGGCGCACGTTGGTGAGCAGCAACATGAGCAGCGCGACCACCAGCAGGACCACCGCCTGCGTCGTCATCAGCAACCCCTGGCCGATGAACATGCGGACCTTCTCCACGTCGTCGGTTGCCCGGATCATCAACTGGCCGGTCTGGTTGCGATCGTGGTAGCTGAAGGAGAGACGCTGAATCTTGGCGAACAACTCGTTGCGAAAGTCGAACGCGATGCTCTGCGAGACGCGCTCCCCCATGTAGCTCTGGGTGAAGGCGAAGAGGCCGCGGGCGATCGCAAACGCCAGGATCAGCAGGCCGGCGGAGATCAGTGCAGTCTCGGCGCCGTCCCGATGCAACAGGGCCTGCTCGGCGTTCCAGCCGAGCGCGGCCAGCGCCTGCGCCCGAAACGCCGCCGGCGCGGCCAGCACGCTCTGGGCGGTGACGCCGTTGGTGATGGCGTCAATGATGCGCTGCACCAACTGGGGCACCATCAACTGGGCGCCGACCGAAATGAAGAGCGCCAGGTAGGCGATCAGGGTCGTGTTGCGGTGGCGGCCCAGGTAACGGATGCCGCGGCCGAGGTTGCGCATATCGGGTCGCGGCGCGGCATCGGGAGCAGCCCGGCCGCCGGGGCCGAGAGGTCGCGGCGTTGGCCCCACCTGTTTCTCAGCCCGCGCGACGGGTGATGGTCGTGATTTCAAGCTGTAATCCTCCGACGATACTACAGCGCCATGCCGACCAACGTTTCCGCGGTCAACCGATCGGTGAGCTCGCGCAACCCCTTAGCGGCCAGGCTATCGGGCCGGAAGAGCGCAACCGGCATCCCTTGCGCCTGCGCCGCGATGCACGCTTCGCTGGCAAAGGGCATACTGCCAATGACGATGAAGCCCAGCCTGGTCTGGATATCGCGCATGCTCATGGTGGAAGTCATCCCGGATCGGTTGATGGAGAGCACGCCCGCGGATGCGGACGCGCTGGTCATCCAGGTTGACAGCATCCCCAGCGCAACTTTGGCGCTTGCGACGCAGATCGTCTCCGGCTCGACGACCAATACCACGCGATCACACAATTGCACTGCGGCCTGGTTGGCTGCACAGGAGAGGGACGGCAGGTCCACCACAACGTAGTCTGCCTCCAGCGTGGCCTGCGTGATGATGGCCTCGACATGCTCAGCCGACAGCGGCGGACGCTGTTCCCAATCTTGAGGGCCGAAGAGCGCCCGCATTCCCGGACCGATGATCTCCAGTGCCCAGCCGAGCGCCTGGCCATTGATTCGCGCCGGTTCGAGCGCCGTCAGGTCGGCCAGGGTTGGGCTGGGCGTCTTCTTGAGCTGCAGCGCCATCGTGCCGAACTGCTCACGGACCTCCAGAAGAATGACCGATTTGTTTCGCTGGGAGAGAATCGCAGCCACACTGATCGCCGCAGTGGTAGCACCTACGCCGCCCTTCGCGCCGACGAAGCCGAACACCTTGCCGCGCTGGACGGTCGAGACTTCGGTCAGCCGCCGCGTGCGCTGCAAGAGCATCTCCACGCGCACCACCACTTCAGCCATGTCCATCGGTTTGGTGACGTATTCGTCCGCGCCCGCGCGCAGACCCGCGATCTTGTCGCCCGTCTGCGTCTTGGCGCTCGCCATGATGATCGGCAGGTTGGCTGTGGCGGGTTGCGATCGCAGATGCCTGCACACCTCGACGCCGTCCATGCCCGGCATCATCACATCCAGGATCACCAGATCCGGTTTTTCGGTCATGACCTTGTTGAGCGCGTCTGGGCCGCTGTTGGCGACCACCGTCGCATAGCCCTCTCGTCGCAATTGGATTTCGAGCAACCGTGTGATCGTCTGCTCATCATCCACAATCAGAATTTTGTCAGGCATGTTCGGGATCGCTTTCCAACCATCGCTCGCGCGGCGGCAGCGACCGGTGCAGTTTGCTCAAGAGATGGATCAGTTGGGTGCGCTCTTCGATCGTCAATGGGGAAGCCAGGTCGTTCAGAAAGGCGATGTGCCCAGGGGCAGAGGCTATCAGCAATCTGCGACCGGTTTCGGTCAGGCTGATGCGAAACGCTCGCTTGTCCGCAGGATCGAGGGTCCGCTCGATCAGCCCCTGGTCCTCCAGGCCGCGCAACAATGCGCTGATCGTGTTCTTGCTGACGCTTTGGCTGCGGCTGAGATGTGTGGGCGAAGCCCACTCCTGGTCGCTGCGGCGCTCCTCGACCAGGAGTCGCAGCAACAGCGCCCACCGCGGCCCCGAAAGGCCATCCACGCTCAGATGCTCGTCCACCGCCGACTCGACCTGGTTCGCCACCATGCGGAGCAGGCCCATCAGCTCGAGGCCGGTGGCATCTACCGCGCCGGCCACCTCGCGCACCAGGCTGCGCAGACCCCGGCGGTGTTGTTCATGGTTCGCTTCTGGCACAGCCCCATCCTCCTGGCAAAGCAATCATCACAGCCTGGCAAGACGACAGCTTAGATTAGTCACATATCGAACTATGCCACATCGTACTACACAACGCCGATCGTGTCAAGTCTGGGGGGTTTCAGTCACGCGGCGCAGCACATCCGCCAACACCTCAACTCCGCGCTGCCATTCTGCGATCTCGACGTGCTCTTTGGGCGTGTGATCCAGGCTGCTGTCGCCAGGGCCGTAGGCGAGGAGAGGACAACGCCAAACGGGGCCGACAACGTTCATGTCGCACGTGCCGGTCTTGACCACGAAGCCGGGTTCTCCCCCCTGCTCGCGCACGACCGCCAGGAAGGCGCGCACAAGCGACGTATTCTTCTCGGCGCGATAGGCCGGCTCTTCGCCGCGGAAGCGCAGGCCCGCATCGCCGTCCAGCGACACCAGCAGCGACTTGACCTGATCCGGTGAGACGTGCAGCGGCAGGCGAAAGCCCAGCAGCATCTCGGCGGTCTCCACCAGGCCATCATCCGATGAGGCGAAGCGCCGCAGCGACGCCTGCAACTGATCCCAGACCTTCTGCTGACCGTTGTTGAGCTGCGTTACGGCTGCGGACACGCGATTCCAGTAGGCCACTGCGATTTCGGGCGCGCTGGCGGCCGGTCCGGCCGTGTGCGAAAGGATGCGCTGCACGGTCACATCGGCCAGCACGCGGCCCTTGTAGCCCAACGCCACCCGCTGCCAGCCGGTCGGCTCGCCGATGATCGCCAGGTCGGGCTGGCGCCTGCCGGCGACGTAGCGCGCGCCCTTCGAGGTCGTGCTCTCCTCTTCCACCGCGCCGACCACGACGATGCGCCAGCCGGGTCGCGGCCCAACTCGCGCCGCGGCCGTCGCGAACGCGGCCAGAGGTCCTTTGGCGTCCACCGCCCCGCGGCCAAACAGCTTGCCATCGCGCTGAGCGACGCGCGGGAAGCCGTCCACCGTGTCAATATGACCCAACAGGACGATCTCGCGCGTCCGGTGGTCGTGTTCCAGGGGCTCAGGGTCTTCCAGCACGCCCACCGCATTGCCGGCCGCGTCGCGATGAGCGATGAAACCGCGTCGCGCCATCCAGTCGGTCAGGTAGGTGGTCGCAGCGGTCTCTTGTCCCGAAGGCGAGCGGATTTCGAGCAGGGTGTGCAGCAATGCCAGACCCTCGGCTGTGCTCTCTACAGGATCTAACGCACGAACTGGTAACATCATAGGCATCCTCCCTGCTTTCGCTGTTCCGAAAAACGCTCCCGCCAGTCATTGCGAGCGCATCCTTCGACAAGCTCAGGACATGGTTTGCGAAGCAATCTCTCCGTCAACGTAGGAGATTGCTTTGCTTCGTGCCCCGCAACCGCACACTACGCTCCTCGCAATGACTTTTCATCTGCCGTGGCGCCGCGGCCGGCATGGGCGACTGTCCTGAAAACAGGACGCCCACCAAGTGCCAGGCATCCTCTCAGGTGCCTGGCGCTTGGTGGGGTTATAGCTGGCGGCAAATTGCCCCTGTTACGTGCGCGGTGGTGGCTGCGCCGCCGAGATCCGGCGTGAGTATGGCCGCGGCCACACTGTTCGCGACCGCGCGGCGCACGCGATCGGCCGCGGCCGGCTCGCCCAGGTGATCGAGTAGCATCGCCGCGCTGAGGATCGCGCCGATCGGGTTGGCGATCCCCTGGCCCGCGATGTCGGGCGCGCTGCCGTGCACCGGCTCGCACACCGCGATGCGGCCCGCGCCGACGTTGGCCGAAGGCGCCACGCCCAGCCCGCCCACCAACCCGGCCGCCAGGTCCGAAAGGATGTCGCCGAACAGATTGGTGGTGACGATCACGTCGAAACGGCTTGGATCCTTCACCAGCCACATGGCGGCCGCATCCACCAGCATCTCGTTCACGGTCACATCGGGAAACTCGCGCGCCGCCGCCAGACACGTTTCTCGGAACAGCCCGTCGGTCAGCTTCAGGACGTTGGCCTTGTGGATGATGGTGACTTTCGGATTTGCGATTTGCGATTTGCGATTTGCGCGCCGCTGGCGGGCCTGTTCGAAGGCGACGCGCGCGATCCGCTCGCTGGCGCGACGGGTGATGACCCGCTCCGCGATGGCAGTGTCGGCGTCTTCCCACCGCTCACGGCCGGCGTATAGCCCCTCGGTGTTCTCACGAACGATCAGCAGGTCCACCGCCGCGCCAGGTGCTTGCGATAGCAGATTGGTAGTCGGCCGCAGGTTGGCGTACAGGTCGAAGTGTTTGCGCAGCGCCAAAATGGGGCTGCGGTACGACCCCCTCCCCGGCGACGACCTCTCCCCCACCCCCTCCCCTGCAAGGGGAGGGGAGTTCACCTCCCCCTTCCCGGCGAGGGGAGAGGAGTTCACTTCCCCCTTCCCTGCCAGGGAAGGGGGCTGGGGGGTTAGGTCGCCACTCATCGGCGATTGCGTTGCACCGAACAGCGTGCCGTCCGCCCCCGCGACCGCCTCAACAGTGGCGTCGGGCAGCGCCGTGCCGGTGCGCAGAAAGCAGTCCCAGCCCGCATCAGCCTCGATGAACTGCACGCCGGGCAAAACCACCCCCAACACCTGGGCCGCCGCCGGAATCACCTCTCGGCCCACCCCGTCACCGGGGATCAAACAAATGGTTGGCATGTAAACTCCGTAGACCATTCGTGACATACCCGCGCCGCCCGCAGCATCTCCAGCAACCCGCCCGCCTGGATGATCCTTCGCACAGAAGGGGAGAGCGGCTGGAAAGGAAACTCGCCGGCTGCGCAGCGCACGACGCACCGTTCGAGATCAATGGTTATCGTCTCGGCCGGCTGGATCGCCTCAACCGCCTCTGGACAAACGATCGGCAGCAGGCTGTTGTTGACCGCGTTGCGGAAGAAGATGCGTGCAAACGAGACCGCGACGATAGCCTTCACGCCCGCCGCCTTCAGGCACGTGGCGGCCTGCTCCCGGCTCGATCCCGCGCCCCAGTTGCGGCCGGCCACGATCAGGTCGCCCGGCCGCACCGCAGCGGCAAAGCCCGGATCCAGGTCTTCCAGCGCGTGCCGCGCCATCTCCGCCTCATCCCTGACGGTATACGTGTACTTGCCGGGGAAGATCACGTCGGTGTTCACATCATCGCCGTATTTCCAAACGCGGCCCGTGAACTGCGATTTTGGATTTTGGATTTTGGATTTTGGATTTTGGATTTCGGATGGTAGATGGGCAGATCTGCTGTTTGCTATTTGCGCTTTGCTATCTGTCGCTTTGCCATTTGCCGCCTTGCCATCTGCCGCTTTGCTATTTGCAGTTTGCATTTCGCAATTTGCTAATTGCAATTCGCCATCTTCCCCCCACACCTCCCGCGGATCGGCAATCCGTCCCAGCACCGCGCTGGCGGCGACGACTGCGGGGTTGGCCAGGTAGACGGCGGCTTCTGGGTTGCCCATGCGGCCGCGGAAGTTGCGGTTGCCGCTGCTGATCACCGTCTCGCCCGACGCCGGGATCCCCAGGTGGTTGCCCATACAGGGGCCGCAACCGGGCACGCCGAGCATGGCGCCCGCGGCGATGAAGGTCTGGATGTAGCCGAGCGCCAGGGCTTGCTGCAACACCTCGCTGGATGCCGGGATGACCACCAGCCGCGTGCCATCTGCCACGCGGCGCACCTGGCCGTCTGGCCCGCGCAGGATCGCGGCGGCCGCGGCCAGGTCCTCGAGCCGGCCGTTGGTGCAGGTGCCCAGGAACGCTTGATCTATGCGCGTGCCGGCGACCTGCGACAGCGGGACCGCCTTCGCCGGATTGTGCGGCGTGGCGATGATCGGCTCCAGCGCGCTCAGGTTGATGGTGCGCCGCTCCAGGTAGACCGCGTCGGGATCGGGGTAAAGCGCGCCCGCGGCAAGCCGCTCGATCCAGGCCGCGCGGTCATTGCCAGGGGCCGCAGCTCCGAAGCAATTCCTTGCTTGGGGGGAGATTGCTTCGTCCAACGGGGAGGCTGCGCACTCGCACCCTTCGACTTCGCCCGGCCAACTCCGCCGTGCTCCGCTCAGGGCGCTCTTCGCAATGACCTGGCGACGCACGATCCGCTGCGCCAGCCACTCGAACACCGCCTCATCCGGCTCCAGGTAGGCGTTCTTGGCGCCCGATTCGGCCATCAGGTTAGGGATGACCATGCGGCTCTCGACGCTCAGCGTGCGCAGCCCAGGCCCGCCGAACTCCAACGCCCGATAGATGCCCGCCTCTGGCCCCAGCGCCTTCAGCGTCCACAGGCCAAGGTCCTTCGACGTGACGCCCGGCGGCAGCTCGCCCACGAACTCGACGCGGATCGTTTCTGGCACGCGCAGCCAGAGCTCGCCGGTGGCCCAGATCGCGGCCATCTCGCTGCGGCCGATCCCCGCGCCGAACGCGCCGAGCCAGCCGTAGTGCGTGGTGTGGCTATCCGCGCCGAGAACGAGCTGGCCCGGCGCCGCCAGCGCCTCCTCGCTGATGACCTGATGGCAGATGCCGCGGCCGGCTTCGTAGAAATGGCGGATGCCCTGCTCGGCCACGAACTGGCGGATTTCCCGATGGTTGCGAGCGTGCTCGACGGTCGGCGGGGGCACGGCATGATCGAGCGCGATCGCCAGCCGCTCTGGGTGCAGCACACGGCCATAGCCCAGGCTGCGAAACAATTCCGCGATGGCGGCCGTGTTGTCGTGGCTCATCGCCACATCGGGCCGCGCATCCACGATCTGGCCAGCCACTGCGCACCCCAACCCGGCCGCGCAGGCCAGCGCCTTCTCAGCAAAGGTGTATCCCATGAAAAACCTCCCCCCAGGGGTCAGAGGTCAGGGGGCAGGAAGCAGCATACTCCCGTCACCCCGTCACCTTGTCACCTTGTCACCCCGTCACCCCACGCCGGCTGGCAGCGGCGACTCGACCGTCTCGTGGCCGTTGGCCCAGTTGCGCAGGAGGCTGTCCACGTCATCGAGCGTGAGGGCCCGTTCGTCAGCCAACGCCTTGATGTGTTGCGTCAGCGCCTT
>VGOD01000041.1 GCA_016876015.1 Chloroflexota bacterium | reverse complement strand
ATAGGCGCTCTATATTGATCTGCCCGCTGCCGAGCGCCCAACTGGAGCCTGGCGCTCCCTATTACTACAACCGCACTTCATACCGCCGGGCGGTTGCAACCGCTGCAACAGCGGCGCAGCCTGCCGACGCAGGCTCAATTCAGTCGCCGGAGGGCGACTTCGCGAAGGTTGCAGCGACCTCGGTCGCCGGGTCTGAGAAACTGCGGTTGTAGTCCTAGCCCGCGTCCGGCATCTCGCTATGAGGTATCTTGCTATGCCTACTGTGTCGCGTCGGCGTTTTCTGAAGCAGGCGGCCGCCATTGCCGCCGGTTGTGAAATAGCTCGTCATATCGGGTGGGCCGCGCCAGCCAGCGCCGCTCCGCTGCCCGATGTTGCGGTCGCCAAAGGCGGCAATGAAGATTCGGCGGCCGCCATCCTCAAGACCAGCCTCGATGGGCTGGGCGGCATCGGCCGTTTCGTCAAGCCCGGGCAGACAGTAGCGATCAAACCCAACGCCACCTGGGCCTATCCTCCTGGGACGGCCTCCTCTACCGATCCTGATCTCCTCCGCGCGCTCATCCAGATGGTCCGCGAGGCCGGCGCCAGCCGCGTCATCATCGTTGATCGTTCCACCCTTTGGCCCACAGCCGAGGTGCTGCGGCTGAGCGGCATCGGCAAGGTGCTGGATGATCTGAAAGTGGAGCGGTTGATCCGGGATGAGTCGCCCTATGACTCGCCGCCAGACCAGCTTGTGACCACCATAGATTTGCCGCAGGGCAAAGCCTTCCAGAAGCTGGCTGTGTTGAAGGCGGCAGTCGAAGCCGATGTGCGAATCAATATGGCCGTGGCCAAGAGCCACATTATCACCAACTACACTCTCTGTCTGAAGCACATGATGGGCTTCCTCGCAGCCCCAGGGAAGCTCCATCCTGCGCTGCCCTCGCTTTCGCAAGCCATCGCGGATCTCAGCACGCAGTCGCCGCTCAAGGCTCATCTGCACATCCTGGAGGCAATCCGGGTGCGTATGTCGGGACAGGCAGGCGGGTTCGAGACGGAGCTTACCGATCCCCGCCGCGTCAAGCGGTTGAATCAGATCGTCGCCGGCGTTGACCCGGTGCTGGTTGATAGTTATGCCTTGATCAACTACTACAGCCGCAAGCCGAGGGAGCTGTTGCACGTCTTCCTGGCCGGCGAGGCGGGCCTGGGCGAGCCTAATGTGGAGAAGGCCACGGCCGATGGCCGGCTGGTCGTCTACATCGTCGGCCAGCCCACGCGAACGCCGACCGCCAGCCCTACCGCAACCGCCACAACGACACCGGCCCTGACGGCGACCGTCACGCCCACGCCGACGCCGACCGGCCCAACCCCCACGCCCACGCCCTTGCCCACCAACACGCCGTTGCCCACCGCGACGCCTGAGCCGGCCCTTCCGACCCCCGTCGTCATCGTCGCTCCTGTGGGATCACCGCGCAGCGAGGCCGAGGTCGTCAGCCCAAAACCATTTCTCAACGCCGCGCTGATCCCTGCCGCAGCCGTGGTCGTTGGCCTCGGCATGGCGACGCGCCGGCGGTTGGGGCAAGCGGAAAAGGACAGCCAGGATGACGGCGACGCTGAATGAACCGGCCCCGAAGCCAGCGCGCCTGCCCCAGCCTGGCGTCCTGAGCGGTCGTGGCCTCTCGGACCGCGTGGCGCGCAAACTGGTCCAGATCGGCTTTCTGGCGCTTTTCCTTTATCCGCTGCTGCCCATCGTCTTGCGGCGGATCACTTTCCAGCCTGCGCCGACTCTGCTCTCGTGGCTGCTGCCCTGGGACCCGCTGCTCCTCTTCGGCCAACTGCTGCACCGCGACTGGTCCGTGCTGGTGATCGGCGCGCCGCTCTTGCTCCTGGCCCTCACACTGATCTTCGGCCGCGCTTTCTGTGGGTGGGTCTGTCCCATCGGCGCGGTCCTGGATCTCATCCGGCCGCTCGCCTTTTGGCAGAAAGGGAAGCGACGAGCCAGCGCCAACAGCCCGCTGCGCTACTACCTGCTGATCGCGGTCCTGGTCGCGGGCGTGTTATCGCTGCAGGCGCTTGGCTTGCTGGACCCGCTGGTGATCTTTCAGCGCACGACCACCGCACTGATGGTCAACGCATTTGCACTCCAACAACGCCCGCTGGCCGCCTATCTGGTCGGCGTCTCGTTCCTGTTCTTGGGGATCATCGCGCTCGAGCTATGGCAGCCGCGCTTCTGGTGTCGTCACCTGTGCCCCCTGGGCGCGCTGCTGAGCGTCACCTCGCGGTGGAGTCTGCTCAACCGCCGCGTGAGCAACGCATGTACCTACTGCGGCGATTGTCGCCGCGTCTGCCCCATGAACGCCATTCCGCGGCGCGAACCCCACGATACCGATTACACTCAATGCACCTTCTGCCTCGTTTGCCAAAGCGCGTGTCCGAACAGCGGGATTTCGTTTGGCTTTGGGTTGTTGGCAGAGCGGGCGTGGCAGCGAGTCAAGGGACGGAGCGGCCGGCTGGTCAAACAGGGAGTGGGCCCCAGGCTCTCTCGCCGCCAATTCGTGGGTGGGGTGGCGGCTGGCGCGGCCGGATTGGCGCTGGTTCCCGTGTCGCAGTTGCCGCCGCGCCAGAACGTGATCCGCCCACCAGGTGCGCTGCCCGAAGACGAATTCGTCCGCACATGTATCTTGTGCCAGGAATGCGTCCGGGTCTGTCCCACGGGCGGGCTGAAGCCGACGCTCGCCGAGGCAGGCATCGCGGCCATGGGCACGCCGAAACTGGTTCCCCGGCAGGGCGGCTGCGCGCTGAACTCGAGTTGCTCACACCTGTGTGCGCAGGCCTGTCCGGTGGGCGCCATCCAGCGCATCCAACCCGCCAAGATGAAGATCGGCCTGGCGCACGTCGAGCGTCACCTGTGCCTGGCGTGGGATCAGGAGGTCAAGTGCCTGGTGTGCGTCGAGGCGTGCACCTGGGAAGCGGCCCTACCGTTCCATGGCCGGGTAACCGTAGATCCGGTGAAGTGCGTCGGGTGTGGTCGCTGCGAGAACGCGTGCCCGGTCGCTGGCAGCGCGATCCAGGTGCGGCCGGTCGTGCAAGGTTGAGGTTGGGGTCAAGGTTAAGGCTAAGGCCGAGGTCAAGGTTGCGCGGGCTCAGGCCACCGGCAGATCGGTCTCGCTCCACAGATCGTAGAAAGATGACCACTGTTCTGGCCGGGCGCGGATGAACTCTTCCAGGATGCCCAGACAATGCAGGGTGAGGCCCTCGACGGTGTCTTGCGCCGGATCGGGGATGATCGGCGGTCGGATTTCGAGCGTGAGTTCGCGGTCGGGCCGGCGATAGATGCAGCCGGGCAGGATCCATGCGCCCGTGCGCAGCGCCAGAGCCGCGTGTCCGTTGGGCACGCGCGTGGGCCGGCCGAAGAAGGAGAGCACCGGCCCGCGGCCGGTGACGTCCCGATCGGCGATGAGACCGATGAAGCGCCCGCGGCGCAGCGCATCCTCCAGCTTCCGCATTGCGCCGCCCACCGGCACCACCTCCATGCCAGAGGCCTGCCGGCTGCCCAAGAAGAGCTGATCCACCCGCCGATCCTTGTGCGGCAGCGCCACGATGGTGAGCGGCACGCGTTTCAAGCTGAGATAGGCGCCGGCCAGCTCCCAACTGCCGATGTGGGCCGTGATGAAGATGCACCCCGCGCCCGCGGCCTGGGCCGCCTCCACGTGCTCCCAGCCGCGCACTTCGGCGATGAAACGGTCGGCGTTGGCCGACGTCATCTGGGGGATGCGAAAGAAGTCGGCCACTGAATAGGCGAAACTGCGGAAAGCGTGGCGCGCCATCCGCCATCGCCACCAACGAGCTCTGACCGATAGATCGTTGGGCAGCCGAGACGGCACCTGGCGCTGGTTGGCATAGACGCCTTTGCGCGAGCGGTGATTGACGAAGAAGTTTGCCTCGGCAATCAGGCCGGCCACGAAGTAGACCACACCGCGCGGCAGCCGCGTCACCAGCCAGACTGCGAGTCGGTAGAGGTGGTAATTCTCAAGGCTCAAGCGGTTGCTCCGTCCTGGGTTGCGTCTCTATTGTATCACGAGCGAGGTGGAGCCCCAAAGCCCGCTGCAGATGAGAATTCATGGCAATGACAACCCTTCGGTTGCAGCAGGAGGCCGCGCTATGACATTTCACACTGCCCTGGCCGAGACGATCGCCGTCTACGACCGGTCTGCGGCCGAGTTCGCGGCCAGGACCGGCGATTTCTGGCCGGAACGGGCGCTGCGGCGCTTCCAGGAATACGCGCCTGCGGCCGCGTGGGTGTTGGACGCGGGCAGCGGCCCCGGCCGCGACAGCCGTTACCTGGCCGGCCTCGGCTATCGGCCGGTGGCGCTCGATCTGTCGGCCGGCATGTTACGCGAGGGGCAGTGGCTTGGCCTGACTGCGCATGGCGCGGCGGCTGTGCAAGGCGATCTGCGCCGCCTGCCGTTTGCCAGCCGCTCCTTTCTGGGCGTTTGGGCGTGCGCCTCGCTGTTGCACCTGCTGCGGCATGAGCTACACGCGGCCCTGACGGAGTTCGGCCGCGTGCTACGCGCTGGCTGTCTGTATCTGGCGCTGAAAGAGGGGGAGGGGGAAGGATGGCAGGATGGCGACTATGGCCCTCGCTTCTTCACCTACTACCGGCCAGGCCAGGTCGCCCAGGCGTTGCAAGCGGCTGGATTTCTGGTATTAGAGAGCTGGGTCAATGACCCTGGCGCAGGCCGGCAGCCGTGGCTCAACTATCTGGCCTGGCACGAGGAGCAAACCTGAGATGGAGCTTCACCTATTAGCCCGCCAACCCTTCTCATTTCGCGGGGTCGCCGACTCGCACGGCTGGCGCCAACTGGCGCCGTTTCAGGGCGACGCCGATCGCCTGTCCTACGTCGTGCGGCTTGCCTCTGGCCGGCCGGCGGAACTGCACCTGGCCGAGGCGGCCGGCGGCGTGCGCGTGCAGACCGACGATGCACTGAGCGACGCCGAGACCGCGGAAGTGGGCCAGGTCGTGGCCTGGATGTTTGGGCTGGATCAAGACCTGTCGTCTTTCTACGCGATCGCCCGCTCGGAGCCGAAGCTGGCTCGTGCGGTCGAGGCCGGCCTCGGCCGCATCTTGCGCAGCGCGTCCCTCTTCGAGGACGTGGTCAAGACGATCCTGACCACCAATACGGCCTGGGGCGGCACGAAACGCATGGTCGAGAACCTGGTCAACCTGTTTGGCGAGCCAGTTCCCGCCAATCCCGCGCGGCGCGCCTTCCCCACGCCGACCAGCCTGGCCGCGGCCAACGTCGAGACGTTGCGCCAGGCCGGCCGGCTGGGCTATCGCGCGCCCTATGTGCTGGAGCTGGCGCGCGGCGTGGATTCAGGCGATCTCGATCTGGAGGCGCTCAAGACCGCAACGCTCCCCACCGCGGAGTTGCGTGCGCGGCTGGCCGCGATCAAAGGCGTGGGGCCGTATGCCGTGGCCAACCTGCTCATGCTCCTGGGCCGCTACGACGCCATCCCGATAGACTCCTGGGCGTTCAAGATGGTCTCTCGCGAGTGGCACAACGCCGCACCGATCGGCCCGGCCGAAGTGGAAGCCGCTTTCGCCAGATGGGGTCAGTGGCGGGGGCTGGCGTATTGGTTCTGGCAGTGGTCCGATGCGGACCAGACACAGGAGCAATGATGTCCGCGATAGACCCGCAGGGTTTCCGAAAACCCTGCGGGTCTGCGCGTCAGCGACATCACATTCGTCTCCAAATGAAGACGGACTCATAGAACTCGGAAGAACGCCTGCCTGTGCGCCGGTTTACGTGGCGCCGAAGCTCTGCAACCGCCTCGACTCCACATGCCTGAGCGATCCCATCATAGAGACCGAATCTGTCGCCGGCCACAACTACCAGAATCGCGCCTGGTCGCATGGAAAGGCACGAGTTACGAAAAGCCTGCGCAATCGCTTCTTGATACTCGCGCTGCGCCCTGTGGCTTGCTCCCTGACTCGCTGCTCCGATTTCCGCTGTCCGGCAGTCTCGCAGTCCCAATAGCTCATATGCGTAACGGTGCTGTTCGTGGTAATCAATCAGCCCCACGTAGGGCGGGCTGGTGATCACACCATCCACTGGCGGTATCGCTGCGAAACGGGCATCCTCATGTCTGACGACCACACCTGCGTTGGTTCGTCGCAAGGAGAACTCCTCGAGCCGCTCGAGTGTGTCAAGGCTGTATCGCCTGATGAATGAAATGGCGCTCTGAATAGGGGTGCAGATGCGACTGTGCTTGTAGCACCAATAGGGCTTGGTCTGCGGGGCCTTGGGAAAGTCGAGATCGAAGTGGGTTGTCAGCCTGGCTGAGCGCGCCGAACGTGAAAGGATGATTCTCAGGATTTCCTGGTCCTCGTAGTTCTCGATCAGCTCGCGATACAGCAGTAACTCACGAAGGGACTGAGGGGCAAACCACTGCTTCAGATACTCGCTGTTGGGTGACGCCGTCTCGCCTGCGCGATCGCCGCTTGACTTCCACAGGATCTGTTGATGGGCGCTTGACGTTGTGGCGCGCTCCAACTCGCCGAGAATATCCAAGACTTCGCGCCGCACCCCTTTGAGGTCGTAACGCTTAGTCTTGGCGGCCATCAGCAAGACGTTGAAGGCTGATACGTCGTAACCGACCGCGTTCACGCCCAGTTCATTTGCCTGAACCAGGGTTGTCCCTGATCCGGCGAACGGGTCTAGCACTGTCTGGTCAGGGGAGAAGTATTTCCGGAGGAAAATCTCTACTAGCTGCGGGATGAACTTGCCGAGATAGGGATGGAGCCTGTGGACGTGTTTGGTTCTTTCCCTTTCGGGCAGATCACGCTCGCGCCAGTTGAGGTTGAGTTCACTGAGCGATGTTTCAGGGACAACGCTGCCTGGCGCAGTTGGCTCCCCTGCGCCTTCGTAGATCTGCACGCGGCGTTCTTCATTGGATGGTTACATGGCGACGGTGAGACTTGAACTCACGACCCAGCGATTATGAGCCGCTTGCTCTGCCACTGAGCTACGTCGCCGATAGCCGATAGCAAATAGCTGATGGACAGGCTGCCATCAGCTATTCGCCGTTCGCTATAGAGTAGCGGGGGCAGGATTCGAACCTGCGACCTTTGGGTTATGAGCCCAACGAGCTGCCACTGCTCCACCCCGCATCGCGATTACTATTCTATTCTACACCCTTTCCGTTTTCTTGTCAAGGTTCGATCAGGCGTTTCCACCATTCGCCCCAATAGGGCGGCCCGACAGGTTGATCTCGCTCTGCTGCGCTTGGGGCCGGTTTGGCCGCAGGCATCACGATGCGCACGCCCTGCCGGTACAGGTTGAACTGCGTCTGCGCATCGGATTCGACGCTGTCGCCCCGCTGGGCGCGGTTCAGGTCATCCTGGAGCAGAGCGCGTTGCGCCTGGGCCTGGTCGTGCTTGCCCTGCGCCGCCTGTTTCTGCGCCAGGGCCGCGTTCTTGGCCACGGTCAGATCGGCGAACGCAATGGTGGCCGCCAGCACGATCAGCAAACCAGCCAACAGCGTGATCTGGCCGCGACCCAGTGAGATGCGCGGCCAACGCAGTTGTAACACCGGCTGTCCTCCTTTCTGCGCCAGGCCCGAAGGCACAGAATCCCACGACGTTGCCGTCGCGGGATTCCCTCATCGTGATGCCGAAGGAGGGAGTTGAACCCTCACGAGGTCAATCCTCACTAGGTCCTGAACCTAGCGCGTCTGCCATTCCGCCACTTCGGCCCGCCAAGCTGATGACAGGCCTATTTATATCACTACTGGCTGCGCCTGTCAAGTTCGAGAGGCTGGCTGCCTACCGTGATCCGCCGCGTCACGATATACCAGTTGGCGATGCCGCGGAACCGATCGGCCGGGGTATTGAGCGGGCCGATCTGCACATCGTGGACTTTCGCCCGCACGCCGTAGGTGTAGACCGGATGGTAGAGGAGCAACGCCGGCGTTTCGGCTGCAAAGATGCGCTGAAAGACGCTGTAGTAGCCGCGACGCGCGCCGCGATCGGTGACCGCGCGCGCCTTCTCGATGGCCTCGTCCGCAGCGCGCAGGCTCCAGCCAGCGTAGTTCTGGCCGTCTTTCACCTGCGTCGAGTGCCACAGCGGATAGGGGTCAGGGTCGCCCGGCAATTCCCAATGCACCACCGCGGCGTCGAAACTGCGGGGCGTCAGGAAGTCGGCCGTCAGCCCTGGCAGCGAAACCGCACGCGCCGCCGCCTGCACGCCGATGCGCGCCCAGGCCGTGGCGATCGCATCGAGCAGAGGCTGGCTGTCACCGAGCAGGATGAACGCCAGCTTGACCCCGCCCTGGTCGCGCACCCCATCGCCATCGTTGTCTTTCCAACCCGCTTCATCCAGCAAGCGCCGCGCCTGCTCGAGATCGTAAGAATAACGCGGGGTTTCAGGATCATGGGCCCAGGCGCCGGGCAGGATCGGCGTATGGGCTGCCAGGCCCTGGCCGGAGAGCACCGCGTCAATCAACATCTGGCGGTTAAGGGCATACAGCAATGCCTGGCGCACAGCCTTCTCCTTGAAGAAGGGCGTGTTCGGATTCTGCAAGTTGAGATAGATCAGCGTGTAGCCGGACAACGGCGCCGAGAGAAGCTGCAAGTCCTGGCGCTTATCTGCGGCTGTCATGTCATCCGGCGCGATGTAGCTGACGCCGTCTATCTCTCCGCGATCGAAGGCCGGCAGCAAGCTCTGATAGTCAGGATAGAACCGAAAAGTCAGCCCGGTGAGGTAGGGCGTTGCGCCGTGGTAACGCGGATTCGCGATCATCTCCGCGCGAGTAGCGGTGATCTGCGTCAACTGGTAGGGGCCGGCGCCGATCGGCCGCGTGTTGAGTTGCGAGCTGAGCATCTGGGTGATGGGCACGCGCTCCCACAGGTGCGCAGGCAGCAGACCGATCGTGGTGTAGTCGGCGAAGGATGCCAGCGGCTGCTTCAGGGTGAAGCGGACGGTCAGCCCGGCGGGTCCATCGGGCGCAGCCGCCTTCACGCTGCGCCACAACGCGCCCAGGTCAGACAGGCCAGGGAAACCAGGATCCTGCAGCGCGCCCGCGGTATAGAGCACATCCGCGGCCGTGAGCGCCGCGCCATCGTGCCAGGCAAGCCCGGCCCGCAAGCGGAAGTCATACGTCAGGCCGTCGGAACTGACGGTCCATGATTCGGCCAGATCGGGCACGACGTTGCCCTGCTCATCCAGCCGCGTCAAACCGCTGAAGAGCAGGGCGCACAGCGTCTCGTCTACCTGGTTGAAGTGGCTGAGGAGAGGGTTCAGATATTGGGGATTGCCGACGATGCCTTCGACGAACGTCCCGCCCCGATCGGGGACGGTCACGGTCGTGAAGTTGTAGGCCGCGTAACGGAGCAACGCGGCCAACAAGATGATGCCCAACAGGGCGATCACAGCCTGCCAGCGAAGGTATCTGCTCAACTTCAGCCGGTAATGATGACGGTCAGCAAAGCCAGGAGCATAAACGCCACGCCCAGGCCGATGGTCGCATTGAACATGGTCTTCTCGACGCCGCGTCGGGTCTTGTAGATGCCCATGTCCGTGCTGCCGAACATGTTGCTCAGCCCCGCATTTCGGGCCTGCAACAGCACCAACACCGACACGGCCACCGCGATCACGATCTGCGCCAGATAGAGATAAGTCTTCACGACAAAGAGCCTCCAGTTTACATTTGGCTGGCGCCCGCGCCAGCTCAGCGATATCGGATTATAGCATCACACCCCGTCGGAGGCAAAACGCTGCATCGCGGCCGGCAAGAGTATCCGCTTATCCGTTTCCATCCGCTGCCGTCCTCTCTATCCCGTGCGAAACTCTATACCGTCCCTCTGGCTCGCCCGCGGTTTGACCCTCTCCGCCACGCGAGTTATACTTGCGCCAGCATCCTGTATCTTGGACTCGGCAGGGAGGCGACCATGAGCTTTCCACGCTCTTCCGGCATCTTGTGTCACCCAACTTCATTTCCTAGCCGCTACGGCATCGGCGATCTGGGCAAGGGCGCCTATGACTTCATCGCCTGGTTGGCTGTGGCCCGACAGCAGCTCTGGCAGGTGTTACCGCTTGGGCCCACCGGCTACGCGGATTCACCCTATCAGTCCTTCTCGGCGTTTGCAGGCAATCCCATGCTGATCAGCCTGGATAGCCTGGTCTGGTCGGGTCTGCTGCCAGCCGACGCGCTGGCCGACGTTCCGGCGTTTCCCGCTTGCAGGGTGGACTTCGGCGCGGTCATCCCCTTCAAGCACAGGCTGTTTCGCCAGAGCTACGAGCACTTCAAGGCGCAGGCGACTCCCGCCCAGCGCCGCGGCTTCGAGGGCTTTCGAGAGCGCAACGCGGATTGGCTGCCCGATTTCGGGCTGTTCATGGCCCTGAAGGGGCGCTTTGGCGGCGGAAGCTGGCGCACGTGGCCGCGCGACATCCTGATGCGCCAGCCGGATGCGCTCGCTTACTATGCCGCGACCCTGGCCGACGAGAGCGCATATCACGAATACCTTCAGTGGCAATTCAGCGACCAATGGACCGCCTTGAAAGGACATGCGACTGGACTCGGCATCCAGATCATCGGCGACGTGCCGATCTTCGTGGCCGAGGACAGCGCAGACGTCTGGGGCCGGCCCGAGCTGTTCCAGTTGGACGAGGAGCGCAACCCAATCGTGATCGCAGGCGTGCCGCCCGATCTGTTTTCGGCGACGGGCCAGCGCTGGGGCAACCCGCACTACCGGTGGGACATGATGGCGCAGGACGGCTACCGTTGGTGGGTTCAGCGCATCAGCCACACCCTGACCCTGGTGGACATCATCCGCATTGATCATTTCCGCGGCTTCGAGGCGGCCTGGGAGATCCCCGCGGCCGAACGGACCGCGGTCAAGGGGCGTTGGGTGAAGGGGCCGGGGGCGCGGCTGTTCCAGGCGGTCAACGCCGCACTGGGCGCGCTCCCGCTCATCGCGGAGGACCTGGGGGTCATCACGCCAGAGGTGGACGCGCTGCGCGGCCATTTCGGGTTCCCCGGCATGAAGATCCTCCAATTCGGCTTTGCGTTGGACAACGACCCGAAATATCTGCCGCACAGCTTCGAGCGCGACTACATCGTCTACCCCGGCACCCACGACAACAACACGGTGATTGGCTGGTTCAACGAGGCGGTGCGCACCGGGCCGGAAAAGTGGAACTGTCTGCGCTACCTGGGCAGCGATGGCCGCGACCTGGCATGGGATTTCATCCGCATGGGGTGGAGCTCGGTCGCCAACCAGGCGGTGGCGTGCCTGCAGGATGTCATGAGCCTGGGCGCGGAGGCGCGCATGAACTTTCCCAGCACCGAAAGCGGCAACTGGCAATGGCGCTACACGCCAGAGATGCTGACCGATGCGCAGGCCGCGCGGCTGCGCGAGCTGACGGAGATCTATGATCGGGCTGTCAAGAAGTCGTCTCTTCCGCTCGGCAAGGGCCCGTCTTGAAAATCGCCCACCAAGCGCCGGCGCTTCCGAAGTGCCTGGCACTTGATGGGATATCATTCTCTACTACAAAGAGGCAAACCATGATCCAAACACCTGACATCCAACGTCCGCCCAAAGAGCTGATCGAGGGCTTGGAGTCGATCGGCAGCGCCACGGCCGCCGGCGAGCTGTTTCGCCTGGGGATTCGTGACCCACACATCCGCGGGTTGACCGCCCGCTCTCCCGGCAGTTCGGTGGTCGGCCCCGCGCTGACCCTTCAGTTCATGCCCAAACGCGAAGACGTGTACGTGCAGGGCGAGTACGTTGACCCCGAAACGCAACTGCACCGTCACGTGCTCTATCACACGCAGCCCGGCGACATCGTCGTGGTGGATGCCCGCGGCCACCTGGGCAGCGGCGTCTTCGGCGATATGATGCTCACCTTCTTCAAGGGGCGCGGCGGCATCGGCGCGGTGATAGATGGCTGCATCCGCGACTTCCCGAAGGTGCAACGGCTCGGCCTGGGGTTGTGGCTGCGCGGGGTGACGCCCAATTTCCACACGCAGACCGACATCTTCCCGTTTGCCGTTAACGCGCCGATTGCGTGCAACAACGTGCTGGTGATGCCGGGCGACATCATCGTGGCCGATGACGACGGCGCGGTGGTGGTGCCCATCAAGCTTGCGCCCGAGCTCATGAAACGCGCCAGCGAGCACCGCGATTGGGAAGACTTCTCGCGCATGAAGCTGTTCGAAGGCGGCCATCTGCGCAAGTACTATCCGCTGTCGCCCGAAGGCCAGGCCGAGTACGAGGCATGGCGTGGGGAACAGGGGAAGCAGGGCGCGCATTGAGCTGCACCCCATCTTGTAGGGAACGCAGATGAAACACATCACATCATCGGCCCGCGAACCGCAAGCCTGGATCGCGGGCATCATCCGCGATTTCTGCGCGGGGCCGGCCAACACGCTGCAGGACGCGACCAACGAGCGCGCCTGGGACGAGCCGCTCATCGGCTTCGCGGCCGGCGACGATCGGCTGTGGCAGGAGTACAAGGAGTACGTGGGGCCGGCGCATTGGACTCCCGCCGAGATCTTCGCGGCGACCTTTCCCGATGTCCGCTGCCAGCCCGCCGACCTGTCTGTGATCTGTTGGGTCTTGCCCCAAACCGCGGCCACCAGGCGCGACAATCGCCAGGAGACTACCTATCCCGCGGAACGATGGGCCAGATCGCGCATCTTCGGCGAGGCGTTTAACACGCGGCTGCGCATACACGTGGCCGAGACCCTGAGCGCGGCCGGCCATGAGGCTGTGGCGCCGCACCTCTCGCCGTTGTGGGCGCGCCAGGATTCAGACCGCTTCGTCATCTCCTCCACCTGGTCCGAGCGGCACGCGGCATATGCGGCCGGGCTGGGGACCTTCGGCCTGTGCGATGGGTTGATCACACCGGCGGGGAAGGCTATTCGCGTCGGGACGGTCGTCGCGCGCGTGGCCGTGGACCCGACCCTGCGGCCGTACACACACCACCGGGCCTATTGCCTGTTCTACGCCGACGGCTCGTGCGGCGAGTGCATTGGCCGTTGTCCGGTCGGCGCGCTCACACAGGCCGGCCACGACAAGCTGAAGTGCCAGGCGCACCTCGACCAGACCAGGGCCTACGTGCAGAAGCAGTATGGCTTCGAAGGTTACGGGTGCGGGCTGTGTCAAACCGGCGTGCCATGCGAGTCGCACATACCGATAGCTGGCGAGGCTTAGCGCAGCAGAGGGGCTGGCGTCATGCTGAAAGAGAAGGCGCTCTACGGTTTTTCACCTGACCTGGCGCCCTTCGCCGGCAAGTCGCCAGCCGAGCAGGCGGCCTGGCTGGCCGCGGCCGGCAGCACGGCCGTTTTCGGCGGCTATGAGAATCGAGCCTTCGTCCAGGCGGCGCACGCGATCGGCTTGCGGGTATACGCCGAGTTCGGCTGTTTTGTGGGCCGTGCATGGTGGGACCGCATTCCAGCCAGCCGGCCGATCACGGCCGATGGCGCGGCCTTGGAACCGGAGGGTTGGTACCATGGGGTCAACCCGGCCATCCCCGCGGTGCGTGAGGAACGATTGGCGGCGCTGGAGCGGCTGCTGCGTGAGCACGAGCTCGATGGCGTGTGGCTTGACTTCATCCGCTGGCCGTGTCATTGGGAGGTGTACGAACCGCGGCTGGCGCACACCTCGTTCGATCGGCTGACGCTGGAGGCCTTCAGCCGCGACACGGGCCTTGTCATCCCGCCAGACGACCCCGTCGCTGCGGCGCGTGTGCTGCTCGGCGCGCGCCAGGCAGTTTGGACCGCCTGGCGCTGTGAGCAGATCACCTCTTGGGTGGCCCAGGCGCAGGCGCTGATGCTCCGCGTGCGGCCCGGCGCCACCCTGGGGTTGTTCGGCGTGCCCTGGCGTCTTGCCGATCGCGATTGCGCCATCTTGCAGATCATCGGGCAGGACTATCGGCGCCTGGCTGAGCATGTGGATGTGATCTCGCCGATGGTCTACCATCGCATGTGCGGCTTTGGCCCCGCCTGGATCGGCGCGGTGGTAGAGGAGCTGCACGCGCTGAGCCGCAGACCGGTCTGGCCGATCATCCAGGCGGTAGACGAGCCGTCGCCGCTGCCCGCGGCCGAGTATGGCCAGGCGCTGGAGATTGCGCTGAGCCATCCCGCGTCGTCCGGCGTGCTGGTCTTCACGCTGAAAGCCGCGCTGGAGGACGCGAAACTGGCTGCGACAAAGGAGGCATTTCTGTAACGGGTTGTGCGCGATCTTCCGCCAGGGTTTCGTCGAGCGTCTCCAACAGCCGGGACGCGGCCACGGCATCGAAGGTCATCGGCGGCCGAATCTTCAGCACGTTGTCGTAGGGGCCTTCCGTTCCCAGTAAGATGCGCCGCTCGCGCAGGCGGTTCTTGATGTAACTCGCCTGCCCGGTAGCCGGATCCAGCGTCGTCCGATCATTGACCAGCTCCACGCCGAGAAAGAGCCCGGCCCCGCGCACATCGCCGATCAACCGGTGGCGCCGGGCGAGTTCAGACAGCCCAGACAGCAGCTCTGCGCCGACCCTGGCGGCGTTGGCCTGCAACCCCTCCTCGGCCAACACATCCAGAACCGCGCTCCCCACCGCACACGAGACGCTGTTGCCGCCGAAGGTGCTGAAGAACTCTGGCCCGGCCGCGAACGACGCTGCGATCTCCGGCGTCGTCACCACCGCGGCGAGCGGATGCCCGTTGCCCAGCGGTTTGCCCAGCACGAGGATGTCGGGAACGACCCCTTGCAGTTCGAAGCCCCAAAAGACCGCACCGAGCCGGCCCAGCGCCGTCTGCACGTCGTCGGCGATGCACACGCCGCCCGCCTGCCGGACGCATCGGTAGACCTCTCGCAAGAAGCCGGCAGGCAGGATGATCTGCCCGCCCACGCTGGGCGCGCATTCCGAGATATACCCGGCGATCCTGCGACCGTCTGCCAGGACCGCGCGTATCTTCTCTTCTACGAGAACTGCGTACTTCACGCCGGCATCGCCGTCTGCAGCCTTGAAGGGGCCGCGGTAGGCGTCGGGCAAGGGCGTGACGTGCACCCAGTCGGCCGCGCCAGGTCCGCCAGGGCGGTTGAATTTGTAGGGACTGATAGCCATGGCGCCGGTGGTGTTCCCGTGATAGCCGTGGTCCATCACGAGCAGATCGCAGGCGCCGGTGTGCGCTCTGGCGAGCCGCAACGCCAGCTCGTTGGCTTCGCTGCCGGAGTTGACGAAGAAACAGACGGAAAGCGGCGCCGGCAGCGCCGCGACCAGGCGATCGGCATAGCGCGTCAGCGTGTCGTAGAGATAGCGGGTGTTCGTGCTGAGCAGGCGCATCTGCCGGGTTGCGGCCTCGACGACCCGCGGGTGGCAATGGCCTACGTGCGGCACGTTGTTGTAGACATCGAGATAGGCGCGGCCTTCGGGATCGTACAAGAAGTGCCGCCAACCGCGCACCGGCTGCAACGGCCGGCCATAGGCGATGCTCAGGTTGGCGGCGAGCCGTGCGGCCCGGCGAGATCGCAGCGCCTCGAGGGCAATCGCCTGCCAGCGGCCGGCCGCGTCAGACAGATTGAGCAGCGCCGCGGGACAGGGGCTGAGCGCCGACCACGCCGTGAACTCATCTGGATCGGCCGCGCCGATCGGTGGCCCTTCCGCCGGCCGGCAGCCCTCGATCAGCAGTTGAACATGCAGATGCGACGGCCAGTCGCCGTTTTCTGGCCTCTCGCCGATGGTCGCGAACGCCTGGCCGGCCGCGATCGTTTGCCCGACGTGCAGCAACTCGACTTCGTGGCGCGCCAGGTGGCCATAGAGGACATCGAACCAATCTCCGGCCGCGCGATGGCGGAGCGCCACGACGCCGCCGTAGTCCAGACGATCGGGCAGGCAGCGAGCCAGCACGACCTCTCCGTCGAGCGGCGCATGAACCGGCGCGCCGGCCGGCGCGAACAGGTCAATCCCCAGGTGGCGGGTGCGCCGGCCGGCCAGGGGGTGGGGGCCAGCGCGAAAAGCGGCCGCGGCGTAGATCGGCCGCGGCTCGCCGTAGCGGCCCAGACCGAGGGGGGCGGCCGCCAGCCTCAGCGCCTCGGTGATCCGGCCGGCGCACAGGTCCGCGTCGAACCGCTCAGGGTCGTCGCCGCCGACCGTCGAGGCGAACGAGAGGTCCACGATGGCGCTCGCGGCCGTCGGTCGGGCCGGCCCCAGGGCCTCGGCGAACGAGCCGCTGCGCTCTCGCAGCCAGGCGACCACGCGCGATGACTTTGGCCACGGATCGAGACCGGCCGCCGCACGCAGCCGCGCTTCCGCCAGGTTGGGGTCATAGGCGTGAAACCGTTCGAGCAACTGCCATGCAGGAGCTTCGCTGATCGTGACATAGGGGTCGTCTGGCCGCTCGCGGCTGGCCGCCGCGGAGACCGCGACGCTGACCGCCAACCGCGTGAGGATGAGCGGGAAGATGAGCGCCAGCTCTTCATCCTGCAATGGAAAGGCGCGATGATACCCGGCGACTAGCGACTCGGCCGCAGCCAGCGCATCCTCTTTGCCCATCATGGCATAGGCCGCAGCGATGGCTGGCTCGCCCACGAGCGCGGTGCGGCACAGATCGCCGAAATCGAGCACGCCGGCAAGTCGCTGCTCGCCCTGCTCGTCATATGCGACCAGGAGATTGTAGTCGTTGGCGTCGCCGTGAATCGGGCCGCGACGCAGCCGCTCCAGCCGCGGCCCGATCTCCTCGACAAAGCGGCGGCCGATGTGCTCCACCAGGACGCGACGCCGCGTATCAGCGATGTTGTCCAACGCCGTCTGGATCCATGCGGCGCGACGCAAATCCCATTTGAACTGGCGCTCGCACGCGGGATGGGCGAAGTCGAGCAGCGCCTGGTTCAACCGCCCAAGCGCCGCGCCGATCTGTTCTAGCAGCGCGTGGGTGTGGGGACGGGTCTGGCCCAACACCTGGCCGGGCAAGAATGACACGAGCCAGGCCAGCCGCTCGCGCCCCTCATGGTCTATCAGCAGGGTCGTCGGGTCGCCGCCAGCCGTGCGGATGAGCCGCTGCACCGACAAGTCGGGCAGGCGCTCGGCGAGGCGCTCCAGCGCCTGCCACTGCATCTCTACCAGGGCGGGATCGCACGCGTCACGCATGATCTTCAGCAGATAACGCGGCCCGTTGCACTCGACGCGCAGGTTGAAATCGCACTCGCCGGGCAGCGCATAGAGCTCGCCACAGATGCCATAGGCCGATGCCAGCAGGGCGTGTAGCGTTTCTCGATTGGCTGCCAGCCAGCGGTCAGATGCAGTCATGATGTCTTCACTCCTATCCGCGATTCAGGGATGGGATGCATTCTACCCTGGGAGGGCGCTGTCCTGAAAATCGCCGCTCACCGCTCTGGTTGCGAGGCTGTGCGAAGCCTCCTCTAGGATCAGCCGGTTTGGTGGTCGGCGGCAGAAACCGGCTAAAGCCTCGAATCCAGCCCGCCTGTTTTTCATGCCCCGTCCCACAGGGAGGCTGCGCACCCTGGCCTGCGCTGCGCAGCCAGGGCAGGCTGGCGCCGCGGCCGGCATGGGCATCTGTCTTGAGTTCGCGTGTTGCTTTCGGTCCCGACCGGTGGTACAATCGCCCCAAACCAATCTCGAGAAAGGCGCCAACCCCATGCGAATAGATGGCCGTTGCACCGACGAACTGCGGCCCCTGAAGCTGGAACTGAACTACACCCACTACGCCGAAGGTTCGGTGCTCATTACTCAGGGCCGCACGGTCGTGCTGTGCAATGCCACGGTGGACGAGCGGTTGCCGGCGTGGATGCTCAAGGACGCCGCGGGCCGCGGCTGGATCACCGCGGAATACGGCATGTTGCCGCGTAGCACGCACACCCGCACCCCGCGCGAGACAACCCCCGCGGCCCGCACCCAGGAAATCCGCCGGCTGATCGGCCGGAGCCTGCGCCAAGCCGTGGACCTGGGCCTGCTGGGCCCGCGGCAGATCATCGTGGACTGCGACGTGCTGCAGGCGGATGGCGGCACGCGTACCGCCGCAGTGACGGGCGGCTACCTGGCGCTGGCGTTGGCCGTGCGCAAGCTGATCGCGGCCGGCGTGGCCCCGGCAAACACCCTGCTGGCGCCCGTGGCTGCGGTCAGCGTTGGCGTGGTGGATGGCGAGCCGCTGCTCGACCTGTGTTACGACGAGGACGCGCGCGCCGAGATGGACATGAACCTGGTGATGAACCGCGCTGGTCGCATCATCGAAATCCAGGGCAACGCCGAGCGCCAGCCATTCGACCGGCCAATGCTCGACCGGCTGCTCGACCTGGCGACCGGGGGCATCGGCGAACTGCTGCGGCGCCAGGCAGACGCGCTCAGGCCGGCTGATGTCCTGCGCTAAAGGAAGCCGGGGACGTATGAGACGACTACTGAAGGTTGGTCTGGCCGCGGTGCTGGTGGGCGCGGGGACGGCCGCCGCGATCTGGGGTTGGGTGCAGTGGCGCTACGCGCCGCAGATCTTCTCGGATGTCTCTGCGGTCCGCGAACGGCCGGTGGCGATCGTGTTCGGTGCAGGCGTGCAGCCCAGCGGCCGGCTCAGTCCGATGCTGCAAGACCGTATGGACACTGCCATCGAGCTGTACCGGGCCGGCAAGGTGCGCAAGCTGCTGGTCAGCGGCGACAACCGCTTCGCCCACTACGATGAACCGGGCCGCATGTACGACTATGCCGTGGCGCGTGGCGTGCCGGCCCGCGATGTGGCGCGCGACTACGCCGGACGGCGCACCTATGACACCTGCTACCGCGCGGCCGCGATCTTCGGCGTCCAGAGCGCCGTGTTGGTCACGCAGCGTTTCCATCTGCCCAGGGCGCTGTTCACCTGTGCCAACACCGGCGTGACGGCCGTCGGCCTGACGGCCGATCGGCGCATCTACTGGTCGAACCCCTATTACCAACTGCGTGACGCCCTGGCCACCTGGCGCGCCTGGCTGGATGTGAAGATACTCAGGCCGTTGCCGGTGCTCGGCCCGAGGGAAGAGATGGGGTTGGAGGTTAGAGGTTGGAGATTGGAGATTGGAGGTTGGTCTTCCAACATCCAACATCAAGGAGAACACAATGCCGCTGCCTACACGTGAGCAAGCCTGGAATCTCGTCTGCGAATGGACTGCCAGCGATAGCTTGCGCAAGCACGCGCTGGCTGTCGAGGCGGGCGTGCGCGCCTATGCGCGGCGCTTCACCGCAGACGAGGAGCCGTGGGGGATCGCTGCGCTGGTGCACGATTTGGACTTCGAGCGCTACCCTGACATGGATGACCCGGTCAATGGCCATCCGCGCACCGCGCTGCGTCTTTTCCGAGAGTGGGATTATCCCGCGGACCTGATCCAGGCCGTCGCCGGCCATGCGCCCTTCCTCGGCATCCCGCGACAGAGCAAGCTGGACGCGGCGCTCTATGCGGTGGACGAATTGACCGGCCTGATCATGGCCGTGGCCTACGTCCGGCCCAGCAAGGACATCCGCGATGTGGAAGTCAGCTCGGTCAAGAAGAAGTGGAAGGACAAGCTTTTCGCGGCCGCGGTCAGCCGCCGCGACATCGAGGAGGGCGCGGCTGAGCTGGGTGTGGATCTCTGGGAACACGTCGGCATCGTGCTGGAGGCGATGAAGGGGATCGCGGGGGAACTGGGTTTGGATGGGAGGTTGGCGAAGGGCTGAACCTCAGCCTTCAGCGCCTCTGCTACCATCTGAGAGCGCCGACCGGCGGGCGCCAGTTGCTTCACGCGCTCCCTAAGCTCACTCGGCAGCACTAGCGTCACACGGACCACTTCGCTTGTGTTGACGATCGTACGCGCCTTGTCCTCCCAAAGCAGTTCCAGGCCCTGCAATTGCAGGGCCGTTAGTGTGAATCCAGAGTATGAACACTTCATGCGCAATGATACAGCATCAAGGGACTGTTGTCAACGCTCTAGCTGATATCGAGACCGTGACCCCACGGCTGCTCGTAGATGCCATGCTGGGCCGGCTGGCGAAGTGGCTGCGTCTGGTCGGCTACGACGCGGTCTACTGGCGCGACGGCAGCGACGAGGCGCTGATCCAGGCCGCCCGCGCCGATGCCCGGCTGATCGTCACCCGCGATCATCAGTTGGCTGGCCGTCGCGGAGTGGCGGCCATCTTGATCGCGGCCGAGACGCTGGACGCGCAGATCGCCGAAGCCCGCGCTGCCCTGGGCGGCGACCCGCAGCCGTTCACCCGCTGCCCAGAGTGCAACAGCGTGCTGGCGGAGTTGTCGCGCGCCGACGCGCGTGATCTCGTCCCTCCCTATGTCTGGCATACCCAAACTCAGTTCCGTCGCTGCCCAGAGTGCAGTCGCGCCTACTGGAAGGGCACGCACTGGCTGGCGATGGCCGCCAAGGTGGAAGGGTGATGAGAAGCGCGGGAGCGGTGCTCTTCCTCGCCTGTCTGCTCCTCTACAGCCTGACGGCCGCGCCTTCGGTCGCCACGATCTTCGACGACAGCCTGGAGTTCCAGGTCGTGCTGCCGACGTTGGGCATCGCACACCCCAGCGGCTATCCCCTGTATACCCTCCTCGGCAAAGCTTTCACCCTCCTCCCGTTTCGCGATCCGGCCGGTCGGGTCAATCTGCTGTCGGCCTTGTGCGCCGCAGGGGCGGTTGGCTTGCTCTACGAGGTGGGCCGCAGGATGGCAGGCAACCGTCCCGCGGCCGCGATGGCGGCCGCGGCGTTTGCGTTCTCGGCCGCCTGGTGGTCGCAGGCCACCATCGCCGAAGTCTACGCGCTGCACGGTTTGCTGGTCGCATTGTTTCTCTACCTGCTGCTGCGCTGGGAAGAAGCCATCAGCCCATCCCTTCTTCGGAACGGCGCCGACCGCTGGCTGGCGCTGGCGGCCTTTGTCGCGGGCCTCGGTCTGGCCCATCATCGGATGATCGCCCTGCTGCTGCCCGCGGCGCTGGTGTTCGTGTTCTGGACCGACCGGTCGCTGTTCCGCGCGCCCCGACGCTGGCTGCGGCCGCTGGCGTGTGGACTGACCCCGTTGCTTCTCTACCTCTACCTGCCGATCCGCGGACAGGCGGTTGGCTCGCTGGATGCCGCGTTCCGGCCGACCCTGGCGGGCGTGCTCGACTGGGTCACGGCGGCCGGCTACAGCGTCTTCCTGACGGGCAACCCGTTCGAGGTAAGCCGCGATGCGGAGTTCTTCTACCGGCTCTTCCAGGGTCAGTTGGGAGGGGCGATCCTGGCGGCCGCGGGCCTGGGCCTGCTGACCGCCTGGCGGTTTGGGCTGCGGCGCTACGCCCTTCTGCTGCTGGCGACGGCCGGCCAGGTCGCGTTCGGCGTGGCCTACAAGGTCCAGGATGTGGAGGTGTTTTTCACGCCGGCCTTTATGCTGGCGGCGTTCTGGGCGGCGCTGGGGCTGACTGTTGTCCTCGACAGCGGGGCCGCGTGGCTGGCGAGTCTTGGCGGCCAACTGCGACTGCCGCCGCGCACCCGGCCGTGGATCATGGCGGGCTGGATTCTGCTCGCGGCCGCGCTCGTCCTGGCGCAGCCAGTCGCCGCGGCCGTGCGCGACTTCGATCGGCTGAACCGCAGCCGCGCCTGGGGTGTCTACGACCACGGCCAGGACATGCTGGCGCACGTCGCGGCTGGCGGCCAGGTGGTCGGGCTGCTCGGCGAGACCACGTTGCTTCGCTATTTCCGTGATGTGCTCGGCCAGCGCCCCGATGTGACGACGACTCCCGCGGACGCGGAGCCGTCGCGGCTGGCGGCCGTGGACGCGGGGTTGGCCGCGGGCCGGTCGGTCTATCTGACGCGGGTTCTGCCCGGCGCGGCGGCGCGCTACAGCCTCGACGCGGCCGGTCCATTGATCGCGGTCAGCCCGAAGGCGCAGCCTGCGCCGCCGGCCGCGGGCCAGATGTTCGGACCGGGCATCGTGCTCGTGGATGCTGTGGCCGAAGTGCGCCGCGTGCACGCGGGGCCGGTCGTGCGCGTGACCCTGGTTATGGCGGCGGCCGGCCCGGTCGCCGAGGAACTGAAGGTCTCGGCGCGGCTGCTGAACGCCGCGGGCGAGAGGATCGCCCAGGCTGACGCGGCGCCGGTGCACTTCGCGTATCCTACGCCAGCCTGGGTTCCCGGCGAGACCGTGGAAGATGTCTATGACCTGGCGCTGCCGCCGGACGCGCCTTCCGGCTCCTACGGCCTGCTGGTGATCCTCTATCGCGCGGCAGACGGAGCCGAGGTCGGTCGCGTCCAGCTCCCGGCCGTGGTCGTGCCCGATCGCCGGTGATCAGACCTGTTGCACGGTTGTATCACCAGCGCGGCGTTTGACGCGGAGCCGGAAATCTGCCATAATGCACCGACATCACGAACAGGATATTGCCCCCGATACTTTGTTGGCGGGACTGGTAACTGACTGGTACAGGCATCATCTTGGAGGCACTCGGATGTTGGCGCGATTTATACTGACGGACTATGCAGAAGAAGCCATGGATTACGCCGTCTATGACAAGTTGGAGGATGGCACATTCGCAGGACACCTTCCGCCATGCAAGGGAGTAGTGGCCTTTGGCGGCACCTTGCGCGAGTGCGAGCGCGAACTACGCTCCACGTTGGAGGATTGGATACTGGTTGGCCTTAAGCTGAAACACTCACTGCCTGTTGTAGGCAACGTCGCTTGGTACTCGCATACCGGCAACGGCGAGCCGGCCGGATTGCGCCTCACAGTCGGCGATTCTCACACCCACATCCACGAGGAGGTTGCCATGCCATCACTCAATCGCGTCCAACTGATCGGCCGCCTGGGTCGTGACCCCGAAGTGCGTTACACACCCAAAGGGGTCCCTTGTACTCGTTTCTCGATCGCCGTGGATCGCGTCTGGACGGGCGCGGACGGCGAACGGCAGACGAGCACCGAATGGGTCAACATCGAGGCATGGGGCAAGCTCGGCGAGACCTGCCAGAAGTATTTGAGGAAGGGCCGGTTGATCTATCTGGAGGGGCGTCTGCAAACCGACCGTTGGGAGGATGAGAAGGGCGAGCCCCAGCACCTCACCAAGGTTGTAGCCTCTGAGATGCAGATGCTCGACCGCAAACCCGAGGAATCTGAAGCGGCTGTAGCTGAATAGGGCCGCCAGCGCACGCAGCCCTGTTCGCAGTGGATGGCCAAACCGGGCGCTCGCTCGCATGTCCAGGTGGTATCTTCTCAATTTGTAGGGGCGTACCCTCGCGGTCGCCCAGGCGGGCAGGCGCAAGGCCGTGCCCCTACCCCGGATTATTGAGAGGATACTCCAGGGGCGTCCGCGTGTGATTTCGCCGCGCGTCAGAGGCGGGTATCGTCTCTATACCAAAGGGCCGGCTTGATGAGCCGGTTTGGAACCGGCTTGTACCTGCGCGAGCCGGGCGGCTTCAGCTGCTGGCGGAGCTTTGTGATCAGCGCGGCCTGTGGTATAATCTGTCCGCCTGCCGCACTCACACCTGCTGCAGCGTTGGTCGAGTCGAGGAGGTTCAAGCATGATGGTCGAAGTGACGATAGATAGCGTGCGCGTGAGCCTGATGTCGCAGCATCGCATCGTGGTGCTCAAAGATGTCGGCGCGTTGCGCTTCCTGCCCATCTGGATCGGGCCATTCGAGGCGGACGCGATCACCATCGAGCTGCAAGGGGTCGAGGTCGCCCGGCCGTTCACCCACGACCTGCTCAAGTCGCTTGTCGAGAAGCTAGGCGCGGAAGTGGAACAGGTCGCCATCACCGAGCTGCGCGATGATACCTTCTACGCCCAGATCGTCTTGACGGCTGATGGCCGCCGCCTGGCGATTGACTCGCGGCCCAGCGATGCGATTGCCCTGGCTGTGCGGGCCCGCGTGCCGGTCTATGTCGCGCGGGAAGTCATGGAACAAGCCGCCATCGTCCCCGAACCGGATATCGAAGGATCTGGGACCATGCTCTATCCCGGCGAAGCCACGCCTGCTGAGGCGCCCGAAGCCTTCAAAGACTTCCTGGAAGAGCTGGATTTGAGCGGGTTGCAGTAGACTCAGTAGATCGCAATTGCTCGAGCCGAATCCGTGCTCCGGCGGGTCCATGACCCGCCGGGAGAACGGGTTTATGCTCGACTGAGTCCGCAGAACTTCGCTCACGGCGAACGCTAACACCTCACTGAATGCGCGGCAAATGGTCGCGCCGCGTGCGTCGAACCGTACAACGCTGATCCATCACCAGGCATGTGCTACACGGCCTGGCTTTTTTGTCGGCGCGCTGGATGGACCCTATGGATCAACTCGACAAGACAATTCCGGCCAATCCCGAAGCCGAAGAAGCCGTTCTCGGCTCGCTGCTGATTGATCCCGACGCAGTCATCAAGGTCGCTTCTTTTCTCCGGGCCGATGATTTCTATCGCGAGAAAAGCGGCTGGCTCTACCAGGCGATCCTGGACCTGCACGAGCGCCGGGAGCCGGCCGACTTCGTCACGCTGCTGGACGAGCTGGAGCGCCGCGATCAATTGCAGGAGGTGGGCGGCCCCGCGTACATCACCTCGCTCATTAACAGCGTGCCCACGGCCGTGCACGTCGAGCACTACGCGCGCATCGTCGAGCGCGCCGCCACCCTGCGCCGGCTGATCACCGCGGCCGGACAGATCGCGGCGCTGGCCTATCGGGAGGCCGACGATGTTGACGAAGTCGTTGACCGCGCCGAGCAGCTCATCTTCAACGTCTCCGAGCGTCGCGTGCGGCGTGACCTGGCGCCGGTGCGCCAGATCATGCACGATGTGGTGGATCGCATCGAATTCCTCCACCGCCACAAGGGCGACATCCTGGGCGTGCCATCGGGCTTCGTCAAGCTTGACCGGTTGCTCGGCGGTTTCCAGAAGTCGGACTTGATCGTGCTGGCGGCCCGTCCGGGCGTCGGCAAGACCAGCATGGCCCTGAACTTCGCGCTGAACGCAGCCAAGCGCTATGGCCAACGCGTGGCCTTCTTCAGCCTGGAGATGAGCGCCGAGCAGTTGGTGCAGCGTCTGCTGGCCTCGGAGACCGGCATCAACCAGCAGAAACTGCGCCTGGGCGAGATCAACGAAGATGAGTGGCAGATGCTCATGGAAGCGGCTGGCGTGCTCTCCGACACACTGCTCTTCATTGACGATACGCCGGCGATGTCGGCGCTGGAGCTGCGCACAAAGGCCCGTCGTTTGCAGGCCGAGCATGGGCTGGACCTCGTCATCGTGGACTATCTGCAACTGATGCGCGGAGACGCCAGGGTCGAGAATCGCGTCCAGGAGATCAGCTACATCACGCGCTCGCTGAAGAGCCTGGCGCGCGAGATCGAAGTGCCGCTGATCGCGCTGTCGCAGCTTTCCCGCGCAGTTGAATCGCGTAGCGATCACAAGCCGATCCTGTCTGACTTGCGCGAATCGGGCGCGATCGAACAAGACTCGGACATCGTGATGTTCATCTACCGCGAGGACATGGTCAAGGAGAACACCGAGCGCAAGAACATCGCGGATGTGATCGTGGCCAAGCACCGCAACGGCCCGACCGATACGGTTCCCCTCTACTTCGACAAGGCGCTCACCCGCTTTGCCGACCTGGAGCTGACCAAAGAGCCGCTGGACTACGCGGGGTGACAGCAAGCCAATGACCGGGCAGATGCAGGGTTTCGCCGGCTTTCCGGCCGGCAAACAGGCGACCACGCCGATCCCCAATCTCTTTTTCAGCGAGCTGCTGCCGCTGGTGGACCACCTGGCCGAGCTCAAGGTGACGCTGCACATCTTCTGGCTGATCGGCCGCAAGGGCGGCGCGCTGCGCTATGCCCGGCTGGACGAGTTGCTGAACGACGAGCGGCTGCTGGAAGGACTGGCAGCCGATCCCTCATCTGGCGAGGCCGTGCTGCAAGACGCCCTGGAGCGCGCGATCGCGCGTGGGACGTTGTTGCACACGACGGTTCACCGCGGCGAGGCGATCGAAGAATGGTATATGGTCAACAGCGCCAACGGCCGCGCGGTGCTGGAAAAGCTGGCCGCGGGCGAGCTGGATGTGCTGGCCGATGTGGCCGAGGACGTTCAGCTTCAGGTCGAGCGGCCCGCGATCTTCGTGCTTTACGAACAAAACATCGGCCTGCTGACGCCGATGATCGCCGAAGAGCTGCGTGACGCCGAGCGTCATTTCCCGGCCGACTGGATCGCGGATGCGTTTCGTGAGGCGGCGACCCAGAACAAGCGAAGCTGGAAGTACGTTCACGCGATCCTGGACCGCTGGCGAAGACAGGGCAAGGCCCCGCGCCGTGCGCCGGCCGAGGCGCCCGAAGACAGCGAGGCGCGGCGACGGCGCTACGTGCCAGAAGGGTATGAGGATCTGATCGAGCATTGAGAGCAGGAGGCGAGAGGCAGGGGAAGATGAGATGAGGCGCATCAAGGATATTGCACAGCCGGTTGAGAAGCCTGGCAAGACCGCGCGGGCCAACGCTGCGGCGTCGCCGATCCGTGAGCCACAAGCCAGCGACGTGTGCCCCATCTGCAAGGGCCGCGGCTTCCTGGCGTTCGACGCGCCGCCCGGCCACCCCGATTTCAGCAAGGCGCTGCCGTGTCGTTGCACACAGGCGAAGCTGACCGCAGAACGGACGCGGGCATTGCGGGACCTCAGCAACCTGGGCGCCCTCAGCCGCATGACCTTCGACAGCTTCATGCCCGATGGAGTCGGCCTGCCGCAGGATGTGCGCTTCAATCTGCGCCAGGCGTATGAACTGAGCCTGAGCTTTGCGCGCGAGCCGAAGGGTTGGCTGGTGCTGTTGGGCGGCTACGGCTGCGGCAAAACCCATTTGGCCGCGGCGATCGCCAATCAGTGCATCGCACTCGGCCATACCGCGCTCTTCGTGATCGTGCCCGATCTGCTCGATCATCTGCGCGCGGCCTATGCGCCATACAGCGAGACAACCTTCGACGAGCGGTTGGAGGCCGTTCGAGACGCGCCGCTGCTGATCCTGGATGACCTGGGCGCCCACAGCAGCACGCCGTGGGCGCAAGAGAAGCTGTATCAGATTCTCAACCATCGCTACAACGGCCGCCTGCCCACAGTGATCACCTCTAACCAGCATCTGGAGGAGCTCGATCCGCGCATCACCTCGCGGCTGGTCGACCCTGACCTGAGCCAGGTCTACGAGATCCTCGCGCCCGACTTCCGCCAGCCGGGCGCCGAGCGCAGCGTCGCGCTTCTCGGCACGTTGGCTTTCCACAAGGAGCAAACGCTGGAAAGCTTCTCCCCGCGTTCGGCTGAGTTGCCGTCCGCGGAGCGCGAAAACCTGCGCCGCGCGATCGCCCTGGCGCGCACGTTTGCCGAAAACCCTAGCGGCTGGCTGGTCTTCACGGGCGCCTATGGCTGCGGTAAGACGCACCTGGCCGCCGCGATCGCCAACTACCAGGTGACGCTGGGCCGGCCCGCGCCGGTGTTTGTCGTGGCGCCTGACCTGCTCGATCACCTGCGCGCCACCTTCAGCCCGACCAGCGCCACGACCCTCGACAAGCTCTTCGAGCAGGTGAAGTCCGCGGCGCTGCTAATCATTGACGACCTGGGCACCGAGAGCGCCACCCCCTGGGCGCGCGAGAAACTGTTCCAATTGCTGAATCACCGCTATGCCGCACGCCTGCCGACCGTCATCACCACCTCCGATAGCATCGAGCAGGTAGACCCCCGCTTGCGCACCCGCATGTTGGATCACAGCCGCTGCACCGTCTTCGCCATCCAGGCGCCCAGCTACCGCGGCGGCGAAGAACAGCGCGCCGCCAAAAGCGCCGGCGGGAAGGGCCGCTCGCGGTCGGCCAAGACCGCCGACCACGGATCGGAACGCGGCGGCCGCAACCTGTTCGAAGACCACTCCTGAAAACCTTCCCCTGCAAATTTGACGCCTGCGCCCGATTTGAGTAGAATAGCCTTGTTAGCACTCTGGTCATGTGAGTGCTAAGCAGTCTGCGGGTGAGACTGCCAGATATTCACCGATCCGTTTGTAACACCTAAATCATGAGGAGGCTTTAGGACCATGAACCTGAAACCACTTGCTGATCGCCTGGTTGTCGAGCCGATTGAGCAGGAAGAGGTCACTGCGGGTGGCATCATCCTGCCCGAGAGCGCCAAAGAAAAGCCCCAGCAGGGCAAGGTTATCGCCGCCGGACCGGGGCGCACCGACGAGCAAGGCAAGCGCATCGCCATGGAAGTCAAGACGGGCGATAAGGTGCTCTACGCGAAGTATTCCGGCACCGAGATCAAGATGGATGGCAAGAAACTGCTGATCCTTCGCGAGTCTGACGTCCTGGCAGTCGTCGCCTGAACCCATTGAAACCTCTACCACAACAAGGAGTAGTTAACTATGGCTAAGCAGTTGCTTTTTGCCGAGGAAGCTCGCCGCAACCTCAAGATCGGCGTGGATACGCTGGCTGAGGCTGTGAAGGCCACCCTGGGCCCCAAGGGCCGTAACGTTGCACTGGATAAGAAATGGGGTGCGCCCACCATCACGCACGACGGCGTGACCGTGGCTAAGGAAATCGAGCTGAAGGATCCGTTCCAGAACATGGGCGCGCAGCTTCTCAAGGAAGCCGCGACCAAGACCAATGACATTGCTGGCGATGGCACCACCACCGCGACCGTGTTGGCCCAGGCCATCGTGAACGAAGGCCTGAAGAACGTGGCCGCCGGCGCCAACCCGATGCTGCTCAAGCGCGGCATCGAGAAAGGCGTGACCGCGCTCTCCGAGGCGATCAAGAACCAGGCGATTACGATCACGATCAAGGAGGAGATTGCGGCTGTGGCGGCGATCTCAGCCCAAGATCAGGAGATCGGCAATCTGATCGCTGAGGTCATGGAGAAGGTTGGCAAGGACGGCGTCATTACGGTCGAGGAGGCCAAGGGCCTGCAGTTCGAGACCGAGTACGTCGAGGGTATGCAGTTCGATCGCGGCTACATCTCCCCGTACTTCATCACCAATCCCGAGGCGATGGAAGCCCAGCTCAGCAACCCGTATATCCTGATCACCGACAAGAAGATTTCGGCTGCGGCCGACATCGTCCCGATCCTGGAGAAGCTAGTCCAGCTCGGCAAGCGCGAAGTCGTCATCATTGCCGAGGATGTGGACAGCGAGGCGTTGGCGACCCTGGTGCTGAACAAGCTGCGTGGCATGTTCAACTGCCTGGCGGTCAAGGCCCCTGGCTTCGGCGATCGGCGCAAGGCCATGCTGCAGGACATCGCCGTCTTGACCGGCGGCACCGTCATCAGCGATGAGCTGGGCCGCAAGCTGGAAACCACCATGATCAGCGACCTGGGCCAGGCCGACAAGTTCGTCGCCGACAAGGACAACTCGACCATCGTCGGCGGCAAGGGCGAACCTGCGCAGATTAAGGGCCGCATCGAGCAAATCCGCGTCGAGATCGAAGCCTCAACCAGCGACTACGACAAAGAGAAGCTGCAAGAGCGGCTGGCCCGGCTGGCGGGCGGCGTCGCGATCATCCGCGTGGGCGCCGGCACCGAGGTCGAGCTGAAGGAAAAGAAGCACCGCGTCGAGGATGCGCTGAGTGCGACCCGCGCGGCGGTCGAAGAGGGCATCGTGCCCGGCGGCGGCGTTGCATTGATCAACGCAGCCGACGCGCTGGATGCGGTCGAGAAGGGGCTGGAGGGCGACATCCTCACCGGCGTCAAGATCCTGCGCCACGCGCTGGCCGAGCCGATGAAGATGCTGGCCGAGAACGCCGGCTACGATGGCGCAGTGGTGGTCGAGAACGTCCGCCGCGAGCAGAAGAACAAGCGCAACAAGCGGATCGGCTTCGACGTGATGGTCGAGGACTACGGCGACATGGTGACCAAGCAGATCATTGATCCCGCGAAGGTCACGCGCGGCGGTCTGGAGAATGCGGCTTCCATCGCCAGCATGATCCTCACCACCGAATGCCTGATCACCGACATCCCGGAAAAGAAGGAACCGGCCCCGGCGCAGCCCAGCCCGGATATGTACTAGAGACCTGGTCTGGAAATCGCCCGCCGCCGGTTCACGGACCCGGCGCGAGCAGCGGTGTGGCGCAAGATGCCATCTTGCGCTACGCTTTCATCCGCACTGGCGCCGTCCGCGACGCCATTCGCATACTACAGACACAGCAAGGCCTGGCTCTCGCTCTCGGCGAAAGCCAGGCCTTGTCTTTTCACACGATCACGCAACGATTCAGAACTCGATGCTCTGGCCGCGGGTCGGCACGGTCACCTCGCCGATCGCCTCACAACGCAGCCGGTCCGCAAAGGTGAAAGCCGCAGACGGCTCGCCGTGAACGACGAAGACGTGCTGCAGGCGGCTGCGGTCGAAACCTCGCGCCCAGTCCAACAGCTCTGTCTGGTCAGCGTGCGCGCTGTAGCCATCAACCGAGGCGACCCGGGCGCGCACCGCGTGTTCTTCCCCGAAGATCTTCACCGGGCTGACCCGATCCAGGATGCGCCGGCCCAGAGTGTTTTCGGCCTGGAAGCCGACGAACAGGATCGTGTTGTCGGCATCCTCGATGTTGTTCCTCAGATGGTGCAGAATCCGGCCGTTCTCAGCCATGCCGCTCGCACTGATGATCACCGCCGGCTCGTTCAGATAGTTCAACTGCTTGCTGCGATTAGTATCGCGCACATATTCCAGCCGGCTGAACTCGAACGGGTTGTGGCGGCCTTCTTCTTGCAGAAACGTGCGCACCTCGGCATCCCACTCTTCGGGGTGCATGCGGAAGACCTCGGTCGCGTTCACTGCCAGGGGGCTGTCCACGAACACCGGCAGCGCGGGGATATCGCCAGCCGCTTCCAGTTGGTGCAGAGCGTAGACGATCTCTTGCGTGCGGCCGACAGCGAAGGCCGGGATGATCACCTTGCCGCGGCGCCGCGCGGTCGCGCGCACGATCTCCTTGAGCTTCTCGCGCGCTTCTGCGGGCGTGTCGTGCAAGCGATCACCGTAGACGCTCTCCATGATTACGATGTCCGCGCTGGCGAGCGGTTCAGGATCGCGCAGGATCGCCATTCCCTTGCGGCCGATATCGCCGCTGAAAACCAGCCGCAAAGATCGGTCCGTGGCCTGATCGTGAATATCCAGCGCCACGAACGCCGAGCCGAGGATGTGGCCGGCGTTGTGGAACGTCAGGCGCACGCCATCGCTGATGAGAATGGTTCTGCCCAGCCCGATGCTGACGAACTGACCCAGGGCCGCCTGCGCGTCGGCGCGTGTGTAGAGCGGCTCCACGGCCGGTTCGCCACGCCTGGCGCGCCGCCGGTTCAGGAATTCGACATCGTTCTCCTGGATGTAACCGCTGTCCTGCAGCATGTAGACGCACAGGTTACGCGTGGCCGCAGTGCACCAGATTGGCCCGGCAAAGCCCTGCTTGACCAGGTTCGGGATGTTGCCGGAGTGGTCAATGTGCGCATGACTGAGCACCACCACGTCAATGGTGCGTGGATCAAAGGGGAAGTGCAGATTGCGCTCGTAAGCTTCGGAGCGCCTGCCTTGAAACAGGCCGCATTCGAGCAAGATGCGCCGGCCGTTGATCTCGACCAGGTGCATCGAGCCGGTGACTGCCTGGGCTGCGCCGTGGAATGCGATACGCAAGGGGAGCCTCCCTTTCTTCGTATTGAGAGGACAACATCGGTCATGCTGCATTGTACCGCAATCCTGATCGCTGGACAAGCGCGCGCGGTGACAACTGCGCCGCGGCCCGGCTTTCGCCTGGCCCTGCGCTGTGCTATACTCTCGCCATGAAACTCATCGCCGACCTGCACATCCATTCCCACTTCTCTCGCGCCACCAGCCCGAACCTGACCTTCGAGCACCTGACCCGGTGGGCGCAGCTCAAAGGGATCGCCATCGTAGGGTCGGGCGATCTGACCCACCCCGGCTGGCTGGCCGAGATGCGAGAGAGATTGGCGCCGGCCGAAGAAGGGCTCTTCCGGCTGAACGATGAGTTCGCGGCCGCAGTCCAGCGAGAAGTACCGCCCTCATGCCAGGCCCCGGTGCGTTTTGCCCTGTCCGGCGAGATCAGCAGCATCTACAAGCGAGGCGGCCAGACGCGCAAGATCCACAACATCGTCTTCGCGCCCTCGTTCGACGCGGCGGAGCGGCTCCAGGCCCGGCTGGAACGGATCGGCAACATCCGCGCCGATGGCCGGCCGATCCTGGGGCTGGACTCGCGCAATCTGCTGGAGATCGTGCTGGAGACCGACCCTCGCTGCCATCTGATCCCCGCGCACATCTGGACGCCGTGGTTTTCGCTGCTCGGCTCCAAATCGGGCTTCGATTCGGTCGAAGAGTGCTTCGCCGACCTGACCCCACACATCTTCGCCCTCGAGACCGGCCTCTCGTCCGACCCGTCCATGAACTGGCGCGTGTCGTCGCTTGATCGCTACACCCTGGTCTCCAACTCGGACGCGCACTCGCCGGAGAAGCTGGGCCGCGAGGCGAACCTGTTCGACTGTGAGCTGGCCTATGGCGCGCTATTTGGGGCGCTCCAGACCCGAAGGGTTTCCGAAAACCCTTCGGGTCTCGCAGGTCCCTACTTCGGCACCCTCGAATTTTTCCCCGAAGAAGGCAAATATCACTTCGACGGCCACCGCGCCTGCAGCATCGCTTGGGAGCCGCCGACCACGCGTGCCTATCGCGGCCTGTGCCCGGTCTGCGGCAAGCCCGTCACCATAGGTGTGATGCACCGCGTTGAGGAGCTGGCCGACCGTCCGACCGGCGTCCGCCCCGCACACGCTGCGCCGTTCGCCAGCCTGATCCCGCTGCCGGAGGTGCTGGGCGAGGTGTACAGCGTGGGCGCAGGCTCCACACAGGTGCAAGCGGAGTACATGAAGTTACTGGCTCGCCTGGGTTCTGAGCTGGTGATCCTACGTGAGACACCCCTGGAAGACATCACCGCCGCGGGCGGCGAGCGCCTGGCCGAAGCCATCGGCCGCATGCGCCGCGGGGAGGTCGTCGCCCAGCCCGGCTACGACGGCGAGTACGGCGTGATCCGTGTCTTCGGCGGCGCCGGCGTGTCGGAGACGCAGATGGGGTTGTTTGGTCAGGAGAGAGGGGGCAGGGGGCAGGGGGCGGGAGACAGGGGACAGGGGTCAGGGGCTAGGGGTCAGGGGCCCGCG
>VGOD01000040.1 GCA_016876015.1 Chloroflexota bacterium | reverse complement strand
GCTTGACGTCTCACGTTTCACGTTTGACGTCTCACGTTTCACGGCTTATAGCCGGTCGCCAGCTTGCCACCCTTCAGATCCTCGGTGGCTTGCTTGATCTTGTCTTTCACAGCCTGCGGGATCTTGCTGTCCCAGTCGTGATAGGGGGCCAGCCCGATGCCGCCATTGCCCAGGTTGGCCATGGCGACGCCAGCCTTCACCGAGCCATCCTTGATCGCCTTGAGATAGTTATACACCGCGGCGTCCACGTTCTTCGCCGCGCTGCTCAAAAGCGCGTCCTTGACCTCGGGATAGGTCAGGTATTGATCCACATCCACGCCGATCGCCATCAGGCCCTTTTCCTTGGCGGCCAGCAACCCGCCGTTGCCGGTGTTGCCGCCCACGCCGAAGACCACATCGCAGCCCTGGGCGATCATGCTCTGGCCGGTCTCCTTGCCCTTGGCCGGATCGGTGAAGGAGGGGATGTAGACATTCAATGTCTTGGCGCCGGACTTAATCCACTTGGCGCCGTTCTGGAAGCCGACGACGAAACGCACGACAGGCGGGATCTCCATGCCGGAGACGGTGCAGACGGTGCCGGTCTTGGTCATGCCGCCGGCCAGCACGCCAGCCAGAAAGCCCACCTGATCCTCCTGGAACATCAGGCTGGTGATGTTCTTCAGCCCGCCGTCGTTGTAGCAGTTCTTGACGGTATCAGGGCAGATCTGCGAGCCTTTCGTGGGCCAATAGTCATAGTCCACGATGGCGAACTTGATGTTCGGATACTGCTTGGCCTTGATCGCGGTCGCATCGCCCATCAGGAAGCCGACGGTGACGATCACGTCGTACTTCTCGGTTGCGAACTGGTCAATGTTCTTCTCGTAGTCGGTGGGCTGCTTGGACTCGATGAACTTCGCCTCCCAGCCGAACTCCTTGATCGCCTTCTGCACGCCGGCCCAAGCCGACTGGTTGAACGACTTGTCATTCACGCCACCCACATCAGTGACGAGACCGATCTTCTTCTTGCCGCTGGCGGCCGGAACACCCGTGCAAGCCGACAGCACGAGAGCCGCCAGAACCAACAGCGTGAGTAGAACGAAACCTCGGTTGCGCATGTTATCTCCTCCTGAGACATATTAGAAGGGGGCGAGTTGATCAACGAATGCAGATTGGTCTGGGGCCAGGAACACAGCGCGCTCGCCCTCATCCGAACCACCTCGCGGGACTGTGGCCTTGCCCGTGGGTCGAGGACCACCTCCTCCCTGAATACTACCCGATGCTGATGTGGCGCTGCTACGCCTATGCGCTAGACGAGATAGCAACTTCGTCGTTAGCCTCATTATACTCAGGACAAGAGCACGCCGCAAATCCTGTCAAGCGGCGCAAAGCGCGCGTTCGCGCAACTTGCCAATCCGCGATCATCCGTGGTAGAATCCTGAGTCAGAAGCCTGAAGCTCCTTGCATGATGCGGCCAGGCATCCGGGAGTCAGGCGCATCAGTTCGTCTCCATCCCCGTGGAGACTTTGACTTGTCCGATCGCAGAGGAGGTGCTGCTCTTAGGGCTGAGTTGTGCGCGCGACCGCAGGAATCGCTGGCGGCGCTGCGCTTGACGTTTCGCTTGCAGTTGTCTGCTCAGTCTCGCATCCGATCGCACTCTGTCTTCCCCCCATCAATCAGTCTCGTCTGCAGCCGCGGCAGAACGGTTAAGGCAGTTTGCCCGTGGTGTTCAACATAACCCGGTCTTGGCCATTGGACGTGTGGAGGCGTGGCCTAGCCGTCCAGTCGGGCGCGTTGCACACCCGACCGAAGAGTTCTGTCTGCCCGGCCCGTTTGCTGTACCATACGATCTCACCTAAGGAGCAAAATCATCCGATGGCCAGTGTTACCTACGAACACGTTTTCAAGCGTTTTGGCGACGTCGTCGCCGTGAACGACCTCGCCATCCACATCCCTGATAAAGAATTTCTGGTCTTTGTCGGCCCCTCTGGCTGCGGCAAGACCACCAGCTTGCGCCTGTTGGCCGGCCTGGAAGAGGTCACCGATGGCGTCATCAGGATCGGCGAGCGCATCGTGAACGACGTGCCCCCCAAAGATCGCGACATCGCCATGGTGTTCCAGAGCTACGCGCTTTACCCGCACATGAGCGTATACGACAACATGGCGTTTGGCCTGAAGCTGCGCAAGGTGCCCAAGGCGGAAATCGACAAGAAGGTCAAGGAAGCCGCTGACATCTTGGGCATCGGCCAATTGCTTGATCGCAAGCCCAAGCAACTCTCCGGCGGCCAGCGCCAGCGCGTGGCGGTGGGCCGCGCCATCGTGCGTGACCCGGCCGTGTTCCTCTTCGACGAGCCGCTCTCCAACCTGGACGCCAAGCTGCGCGTCCAGACCCGCGCCGAGATCAGCAAGCTGCACCAACGCCTGGGCACAACCTTCATCTATGTGACGCACGACCAGGTGGAGGCGATGACCATGGCAAGCCGCATCGCCGTGATGAAAGACGGCCTCCTGCAGCAGATTGACACGCCGCAGCATCTCTACGATCATCCCAACAACGTGTTCGTCGCCGGTTTCATCGGCAGTCCATCCATGAACTTCTTCGACGCCACCGTGGTGGATCAGGATGGCAAGCTGTGGATAGACGGCGGCACGTTCAAGCTGCAAGTGCCAGAGAACAAGAAGACGGCCTATCTGTCCCACAAGGGTCAGAAGGTGATCTTCGGCATCCGGCCCGAAGACATCTATGCCGCGCAGTACGCTGCGCCCGGCATTACGCCGGCTGCCATCAGCTCTGATGTGGACGTCACCGAGTTGATGGGCAACGAAATCTTCTTGTATCTGTTGACGGGCAAGAAGTCGTTCATCGCCCGCGTGGATCCACGCACCCATGCGCGTCCCGGCGAGAAGATTGACCTGGTCGTCAACATGGACAACATGCACCTGTTCGATCCGCAGACCGAGAAGACGCTGGACATGATTCCTTGAGCCGTTGGGACGCAGCATTCCCATGTGCAGGACAGGTCGCATCTGAGGATGTTCGCCCCCCGAAGCCGGCTTGAAGACATCCCAATGAAAACAGGGAGGGGTACGCCACCCCTCCCTGTTTTTCTTCTCCTCTCGTTTGGCCGAACGCTCTTTTCAGTCTCGCCACTGCTCCCAATGCACGATCTTCTCCAGCGGCTTGCGGCTGTGACTGCGCGCAATGACCTTCACAGCCCGGCCCATCAGTCCCTCACGCTCGGCCGGATAGCCGAGCGGCGTGTAGGCTACCACGCGCACGCGTTCGGGGATGCCCACGATCTGGCGCACTGTGGCTTCGTTGAAGCCGCCGATCCAACAGGTGCCCAATCCCAACGCAGTAGCAGCCAGAACCAGATGTTCCAGCGCAATCGCCGTGTCTACCGCCCAGTAGGGCAGCCCCTCGTGCTGGCCGCTTTCGCCTGGCTCCGCACAGGCGATGATCACCGTGGGAGCGCTGCGCAGCCAGCTATTGATCTTGTAGCCATAGATGCGTTGGCCGGCCAGTTGCTCGATCACCTGCGCATCGCGCACGACGACAAAACGCCAGCACTGACCGTTGCGCCACGACGGCGCGACGCGCGCTGCCTCCAGGCACTGTTGGATCAATGCGTCTGGTACCGGGTCCGACTTGTAGGTGCGGACGCTGTGACGAGCGGATATGACATCGAAGAAGTCCATAGTTTCATCCAGGCATCAGGACAACGCGACCGGCGCTCTATCCATCAGCGCCAGCGCCTCGGCTGCCTCGGCGGTCGGCTGGGCAGTCTCTTCCGGCGTGATCTTGTGAATCTTGGCCGGGTCTGTCACCCGATCAATGAAGAGCATCCCGTTGAGATGATCAATCTCGTGTTGAAAGATGCGCGCCAGATGGTCGCGGGCGCGCACACGCTGCGGCTTGCCGTAGGCATCCTGGCCGCGCACCACGATCCACGTGTGGCGCGAAACCTCACCCAGGTAGCCAGGGACCGAGAGACAGCCTTCCTGTCCCTCCTCGACGTCACGAGAAGTCTTGACAATTTCCGGGTTCACGAACGCATACAGCTCAGCCGGCGTGCCTTCCTCTTCGTCTTCGGGCAATCCTATCACGATCACCCGTTCGGCGACGTTCACCTGCGGCGCGGCCAGCCCCACGCCAGGCGCCGCGCGCATCGTCTCGACCATATCGTCAATCAACTGCTTCACTTCCGGCCCGAATTTCGTGATCTTGCGCGCCTTGTGTCGTAATGTCGGATGTCCCAAGGTGATGATCTCGCGAACTGCCATGCTCTCTCCAGCCCCACGGTCGGGGATTCTTCTGTATTTCAGCAGAGAAATTATACCGCCGGACCGAACAGGCGTCAAAAACGGGAGGGACAGACGGCTGGACCAGGTTTGCGATCCGGGCCGAAACCCACGTATAATGCGGCCGTGTCGCCTGCGAACGCCGCTCCCCCACCCGAAGCGCATCGCCAGCCGCCTCGTCGCCAGCATTGCTGGTGGATCGTTGCGGGGCTGTTGGCGCTTGCCGCGCTGTTGTTGCTTGGGTCGCCTGGCCTGCTCGATCTATCCGACCGTGCGGGCTATGCCGTGTGCCATCGCATTCCTGAACGTTCCTTCGTCATCGCCGGCCGTCAGTTGCCGCTGTGCGCGCGGTGCAGCGGCGCCTACCTGGCGGCCCTGGCCGGCATGATCGCGCTCGGTCTGCGCGGACGTGGACGCGCGGCGGCCTTGCCCGCGCCGCGCTTCTGGCCCGTTTTTGGCCTGTTCATGCTCGCCTGGGCAGTTGACGGGACCAATTCGTTTCTCAGCCTCATCCCTGGCGCGCCGCTCCTCTATGAGCCGCACAACCTCCTGCGTCTGGTCACCGGCGCGTTGGAGGGTCTGGTGTTGGCTGCCTGTGTCGTGCCGGTGCTCAACCTGTCGCTATGGGGCAATCCTGAATGGCGACCTTCCGTCGCCAGTTGGCGCGACCTGGCTTCTCTAGTGGCCGCGGCGGCGGTCGTCGTGGCGCTGGTCGCCAGCGCATGGCCGCCGCTCCTCTACCCGCTTGCGCTGCTCAGCGCCGCGATGGTCGTCTTTCTGGTCGGCATCGTCAACAGCATGGTCGTGCTGATCGTGTTGCGTCGCGACGGCCGGGCGCGGGTTTGGCGCGAGGTCGTCGTCCCATTGCTGCTTGGCCTGGCCCTGGCGCTGATCGAGCTGGCGGCCATCGGCCTGGCCCGCGCGTTTGCGGTTGAGCGATGGGGGTTGCCGTTGGGATGAGAGTCGGCTGTTGCCCCGGTTTTTCCTGGGCCGTCAAACCTGGTATAATGCGAGCATGGACGAGAAACTGGCGCGTTACATCCGACAAATCACCTTTCCCGGCATGGGCGAGGCAGGCCAGCGGGCATTGCTGGACGCCCACGTCACGATCATCGGCGTCGGCGCCACCGGCTCCGCGCTGGCGAATCACATGGCGCGCGCGGGCGTCGGCCGGCTGCGACTGGTGGACCGCGACTTCGTCGAACTGAACAACCTCCAGCGCCAGCTTCTCTACGACGAAGCTGACGTGGCCGAGATGTTGCCCAAGGCGATCGCTGCTGCGCGCAAGTTGCGGCGCATCAACAGCGACATCTCCATCGAAGAGATCGTCGCGGACGTCAACCCCACCAACATCATCCCCCTCATCGCCGACGCCGATGTGGTGCTCGATGGCTCCGACAACTTCGTGGCCCGTTATCTGATCAACGACGCCTGCGTCAAGCTGGGCAAGCCGTGGGTCTATTCCGGTGTGGTCGCCTCCTATGGCATGACAATGACCATCCGTCCCGGGGTCACACCCTGCCTGCGTTGCGTGATGGGCGAGATGCCCGCGCCTGGCACTGCGCCGACCTGTGACGTGGCCGGCATCATCGGCCCGATCGTGCCCCTGCTGGGATCAATCGCCGCGACCGAGGCGCTCAAACTGATCGTGGGCCGCGGCGAACTGAACGCCGGCATGATCCATGTGGACTTGTGGGACAACACCTTCGACAAGTTCGACCTGGGTGGCCTGCGCCCCGATTGCCCCACCTGCGGCCGCCATGATTTCCCCTTCCTCAACGCCGAGGCCGGCGCACGCATGACCGCGCTGTGCGGCCGCGATGCCGTGCAGGTCAGCGTGGCGGGCGCGAAGGGGGTGGATCTGCGGGCTCTGGCTGAACGGCTGACCGCGGCCAGAGTGGGGACTGTGCGGGCCAATCCCTACCTGGCGCGCGTGCTCGTGGACGGCTACGAGTTGACCGTTTTTCCAGACGGACGAGCGATCATCAAGGGCACGAACAACGAAGCAGTCGCGGCGACGCTGTATGCCAGGTACGTCGGCATGTAGCTCGCTCTCTGCTTGCAGTGGGAACCATGTCTGTAACGTTAGCGGCGTATCAACCCTCCCAACTGCCGGCGCTCGTGTTGTTCTTGAATCGCGTGCTGGCGGGCCATCGGCACTGGACGCCGATCAGCGAGGCCGATTTCCGCGAACGCGTGCTGGATCAACCTGCGTTCGATTCGCACGGTCTGATCGTGGCCTGGGCCGGCGATGTGGTGGTGGGCGGGGTTCACGCCCTCAAGCCGCCGTCCGGGGTGAGCTACGCGTCTTGCGCGCCTGGGCATCAGATCGTCTGGTTGGCCGTGACGCCTCAGTATCGACAACAACAGGTGGGCAGCCGGTTGCTGATGGCGGCCGAAGACTATCTACGCGCTTGTCCTGTCTATTTCGCCGGGCAATCCGCGCCTCTCTACGGCATCATCGAGAAGCTGTGGGCGCCGTGGTACGGCTCCACCGAGCGGATGGGAGTGAGCGCGATTCACGCGGCGGGTTGGATCGAGTGGTTGCTGCGTCGCGGTTACACGGCGGTGAACCCGGGCGATGTCAGCCTGGCCGCGCTGCTGCACGAGCGCGAGCGACCAGGCGATCCAGGCCTGGCTCAGCACGGCCTGCGGCTGGTTCCGATCAACCAACATGCGCCCTGGACTGGCGCTGAGCCGGTCTACAGGCTGCGCAGGTGGGGGACGAATGGCGGCCGCCCCTATCAGGGCCTGGTGGTTGCGGATGACGGGGCCGCGGTCGGCAGCGCGGTCTGGTATCCATTTGCCCGATGGCGTCACGGCTGCGCTGGCCTGGATCGGGCTGGAGCGGCGCTATCGCGGCCTGCGCTTCGGCTCCTACTTGTTAGATCGGGCCCTGGCCGAGATGGCGCACGGCGGCTACACGGCTGTCGAGGTCCACGCTCACACACGAGAAAACCCGGAAGCGGTGGCCATGTTCCGTCACCGCGGCTTCGAGGTGATTGACTACTGGGTGAACCTGGCAAAGACCTGAATGCCGGCCGGCGCACGGCTCGTTGAGCCGGTCCCGCATGATTGATGACCCTTCCCAAGCTCAACAGGCGCGCCATCGCCGGCCTGACCGAGGTCTGAGGCGCCGGTCCGAACTGTGTCCGGCTGTCGGAATGGCAACAATCGAACCGCGGCGCGCGCTCATGCCCCTCGGATTTGACAGCCTGGCATCTGCGGGGTAGAATCGCCTGAAAGTCGAGCGGGGCGGCGAGAACCACCCCGTTTTCCTGACCACTCGGGCACGACGTCGATCGCACCCGCCGCGAAGTCGCAAACGGGGAACCGAGCCGCTTCGCACATGACGGAGGATCGCGCTTATGACTGTCCAACTCTTAATATTAACCCACACGCCCCGGAGCCGTCGCTCCCGTGGGCGTTTTGTTTTTTCAGAGCATCGAGAGAGCCGCAAGGCTCTCTTTTTTTGCCATGCGACCGGCGACAGCTCGCCTGCCGCCCCCAGGAGACACACCCCATGACCACCTTCTGCGCACGCCTCGAAGCCCGCGCCCGCCGGGCCGACTCGTTGCTCTGCGTGGGACTCGATCCGCATCTCGCGGACCTTGCTCAGCCAACAGCGCACGCTGCCTGCGCAGCTTGCCTGCGCCTGATCGAAGCGACCGCGGGCCTGGCCGCCGCGTACAAGCCCAACGCAGCGTTCTTCGAGGTCTTCGGGCCAGAGGGCTGGACGGCTCTCCGCGAGGTGATCGCGGTCGCAGCGGAAGAGGCGCCGGTAATCCTGGATGCCAAACGGGGCGACATCGCCTCCACCGCCGAGGCCTACGTGCGGTCGGCCTTCGACTACCTCCGCGCCGACGCGGTGACGGTCAGCCCCTACCTGGGCCACGACAGCCTCCAGCCGTTCCTGGCCGATCCGCGGCGGGGCGCGTTCGTGCTCTGCAAGACGTCCAACCCCGGCGCGGGCGACTTGCAGGACCTTCTACTGGCCGGAGAGGCCTCGACGCGCCGCCTCTACGAGCAAGTCGCGTGGCTGGCGCGCGGCTGGAACGCCAACGATAACCTCGGCCTGGTGGTCGGCGCCACCGATCCAGCGGCGCTGGCGCGCGTCCGGCAGATCGCTCCTGAGTTGTGGCTGCTGGCCCCTGGCATCGGCGCGCAGGGCGGCGACCTGGACGCGACGCTCCGCGCGGGTTTGCGCGGGGATGGCCTGGGGCTGCTCATCACGGTGAGCCGCGCGCTCGCCCGCGCCGAAGACCCCCGCCGTGCGGCCCACGAGCTGGTTGATGCGATGCGCCGCGCTCGCAATGTGGCGCAAGATGGCGACTTGCCCTATACCGCGATTTTCAGGACGGTTGCTCATGCCGGCCGCGACGCCAGTGCGCAGCCTCCCCGTGGGACGGCGGATGAAAAACGAGCGGACTGGATTCGAGGCTTTAGCCGGTTTGGTGGTCGGCGGCAGCAACCAGCTGATCCTGAAAGGAGGCTTCGCACAGCCTCGAGACCAGAGCGGCGGGCGTTGATTCTCAGGACAGCCGGCAGAGCACAACCGGTTCCGCCGCCCCTGGCCGATGGTTTGCTGGCCGCCGGCTGCGTGCGTTTCGGGGAGTTCACGCTCAAATCGGGCCTGCAATCGCCCATCTATCTCGACCTGCGCCGCCTGGTCTCCTACCCAACTCTGCTGAGCGAAACTGCCAGAGCCTACGTCGCCTTGCTGAGCGGCCTGCGGTTCGATCGGTTGGCCGCTCTGCCCTATGCCGCTCTGCCCATCGGCGCCGCCATCAGCTTGCAGACCGGGCGGCCCATGCTCTATCCACGCAAGGAGGCCAAAGCATACGGCGCCAGAACCGAGATCGAGGGCGCATTCAGCCCAGGCGAGCGCGTGGTCTTGGTTGACGACCTGGCGACGACCGGAGAGAGCAAGTTCGAGGCCATCACAAAGCTGACGGCCGCCGGCCTGGTCGTCGAGGATGTGGTGGTGCTGATTGACCGCGAGTCTGGCGCGGCCGAGGCCTTGGCCAGGGCGGGCTATCGGCTGCACGCTGCGCTCAAGCTGACCCATCTGCTCGATTATTGGGAAGCGACGGGCAGTGTGCCTTCTGAGCAGATCGCGGCGGCGCGGGCGTTTCTGAAGGAGTCTAGCTAAATGTACCACCTGCTGCGCTCACTCATCTTCCGTGCGTCGCCTGAACGCGCTCACAACGCAACCATCGCGCTGTTGCGGCTGGCCGGCGCCGTGCCGCCGATCGGCGCGGCCCTGCGCGCCCTATTCCGGCCGGGGGCGACAGCCCCAGCCGGAACATCGGCAGATGGCCTGCGGCCATTGCCGGCGCCAGAGGTACGCGTCTTTGGTCTGACCTTCGCCAACCCGGTCGGGTTGGCCGCGGGCTACGACAAGGACGGCCTGGGCTGGCGCGGCCTGGCGACCCTGGGCTTCGGCCACATCGAGATCGGCACGGTGACACCCCGTCCGCAGACGGGCAACGCCGGCACGCGCGTCTTCCGGTTGGTCGAAGACCAGGCCATCATCAATCGCATGGGTTTCCCCAATCGGGGCGCGGCGTTTGTGGCGCGCCGACTGCAGGGTCCGCGTCCGGCCGGTCTGATCCTGGGCGTCAACATCGGCAAGAACAAAACGACGCCGCTCGCAGATGCCACGCAAGACTATCTGACTCTGATCCGCACCTTCGCGCCCCTGGCCGACTATCTGACGATCAACATCAGCTCGCCCAATACGCCTGGTTTGCGCAGCCTCCAGGGCCGGCAAGCCCTGGCCGAGCTGTTACCGCCTCTGGTCGCCGAGCGGCAAGCGCAGCGACGACAATTGGGCCGTCGCATCCCCCTCCTGGTCAAGCTCGCGCCCGATCTCACGTCCGATGAACTGGACGATGCGCTGGAAGTGATCCTGACAACGGGACTGGATGGCGTGGTGCTCTCGAACACCAGCTACAGCCGAGAAGGGCTGCGGTCCCCTGCTGGGACTGAGAGCGGCGGTCTGAGCGGCGCGCCGATTCGTAAGCGCAACACGGCCATCGTCCGCGCGGTCGTGCAGCGCACCGGGGGCGTGCTGCCGGTGGTCGCCAGCGGCGGCGTGATGCGGCCCGAGGATGCCGCAGAGAAACTGGAGGCCGGCGCAGCCCTCATCCAGCTCTTCACGGGCCTGATCTATGCAGGCCCGACGCTCGTGCGCGATGTGCTGGCGCACAACTGGAGCTATATTCCAAGAAGCAGCCCGCTGCACGAGCAGCCAGCCTGGGTTCCAGAAGCGGCGTAGAGGTAGTCCTCGGCCCTGTCCAGGTCTTGGAGGATTTCCGGCGTGGGCCAATCTACCCACGCGATCGCGTCGCCGTGGGCCTGGATGATGGGCCGGCCGCCGATGTCGCCGTGCAATCCCGCAAACTCGCGGAAAGTCGCCCGATCGAACAGGACCGGGTTGCCGCGTCGCCCTTCGAACCGCGGCGCGACGACCGGCGCCAGGGTTTCGCGATGGCGCTGCACCAGGGCCGACAGCAGGGTGGGGGAGACGCCGGGCTGATCGGCCAGGAGGAAGATGACCGCGGCCGGTTCTGTCTTCGCATCAGGCGCTGAGTCGCCGGAGGGCGACGCCTGCGGCGACAGGCCAGGAAGGCCGCCCACTGCGGTCAGGCCGGCCAGCACGCTGTGGCTTTGTCCGGCAGCCCAATCGGGCGCCGCGACCACGAGCAGCCGATCAGCCCCGAAGGCTTTGTGGAGGCCGTCCGGCTCCAGCGCGACGATCACGCGTTCCGCCTCCGCGCCCACGGTCACGGCCACCCGATCCACGTCTGGGCACGCCAACGCCTGGGCCGCGACGTGGGCAACGAGGGTCGCGCCCCGCCACGGCATGACCTGTTTGAGCGCGCCGAAACGTCGAGATTCGCCCGCAGCCAGCACCACTGCAGCCACCCGCGACCAAAGTTCAGCTACAGGGTCAGCGGCCTCGGCTGCGCCGATCAACACGCTGTCCACCCGCGGCTGCCGGAGCAGCAGCCGGGCGACCTGCCGCGCCGAGTCCAACCGCATCTCATCCTCAACCTTGTTGAGAAATGGCATCAGCCGCGCGGCCGGGGGCGCGCCGCGGCTGCCGCCTTGTGGATGAGCCAGCGTTATGGCGATCATCTCCGCGGTTACCGGGTCGCCCAATCGCGCAGCGGTCAGCTCAGCCACTCGCAGGGGCCGGTGGACGTGCGCCGCATCCAACGGTCGCCCCACCACATCCATGCCGGCCACAGGCATGACGATCGTGGCAGTCGAGGGCATCACCGGCTCGTGCTCAGCAGGCGCCTTGAACGACAGCCGGCGTGACCCGTCCGCCTCGACGATCACGCAATTAACGCAGGGTTGCGCGGCCAGCAGATCCGCCAGCGCGGGCGGGATGCCCTGCGCCTTGTCCGGCTCCTCGGCCCTGCCGCCGGCGATCAGAACGTGACCATGCGCGGCCAGCGCGCCAGGCAGAAGACGAAGAAGCCCTGCGGCCTGGGCCGGCAGATCGCCCAGGTCGTCCAACGTCAGCGCGACCGGCGCCCTGGCCATCTGCCCGACGAAGATTCTGGTCGTCATGGTAGTAACGACGCGGCGGCCGGCCTCGACCAGCTCGTCGGCCAGGCGGAACATGAGGGTCGTCTTGCCGCCGCCGCCCACCAACGCGACGACTTCCCTGGGATGCAAGCGAAGGGCATGAACAAGTTTCACGGTGCAGCGCCTCTTTGCCACGTTAGCACGCCGCGGCGGTTTTGGCAAATCGCAGGCGCGCTCGCGCCCGCGCCGTGCGAAAGTCCCATGACTTCATTGACGCGATACGCGGGGTGTGCTATCATGCCGATGTACGGCATTCTGCGGCTTGCGGATACTGAACCCATGAAGGTCACTCTTGCTCAGCTCAACCCCACCATCGGGGACTACGACGGCAACCTGGCCAAGATCCAGGAGACGTTGCGCGCCTGCGCGGGGCACGCTCCTGACCTGGTGGTTTTCCCCGAGTTGTTTCTGTGCGGCTACCCCCCGCGCGATCTCCTGGAACGGGCGTGGTTCATCGCACAGGCGCGTGAGGCAGTTGACAGGCTTCTGGAGATTTCCCGGCTCTATCCCGCGACCGGCATTCTGGTTGGCGCGCCGCTGCCCACTGGCCGGCCCAACGGCAAGGGTCTATATAACACCGCGCTGCTGATCGCGGACGGTCGCGTGCTGTTTCAGCAGAACAAATCCCTGCTGCCCACCTACGATGTCTTCGACGAGGCGCGCTATTTCGATCCCGCGCGCTCGGTGGCCGTTGTGCCTTTTCGGGACGAGATATTGGGCGTCACCATCTGCGAGGATGCCTGGACCGATCCCGAGCTGTGGCTGCGCTTTCCGTATGATTCCGATCCGGTGGCCGCGCTGGCGGACGCCGGCGCCACCCTGCTGATCAACATCTCGGCCTCGCCGTTCCGAGCTGGCAAGGAGGTAATTCGCGCGCGACTTATCAGCGGACACGCACGCAAACATCGGTTGCCGTTTCTCTTCGTGAACCAGGTTGGCGCCAACGATGAGTTGATCTTCGACGGCCGCAGCCTGTTCATGGACTGCCTGGGCCGGCCGGTCGCCGTGTTCCCGGCTTTTGAGGAGCATGTCGTCACCGTGGACTCCAGCGACCAGGCCCCGCGAGACGCGTACACGCCGCAGCCAACCATCGAGACCGTCTACCGGGCGCTGCTGCTGGGCATCCGCGACTATGCACGCAAGACCGGCTTTCGGCAAGTCGTTTTGGGGCTTTCGGGCGGGATTGACTCAGCCGTGACCTGCTGCCTGGCGGTCGCGGCGCTGGGGCCAGAGAACGTGCTTGGCGTGACCATGCCGGGGCCGTTCTCGTCTGAGGGCAGCATCGAAGACTCGCGTACACTGGCCAACAACCTGGGCATCCGTTTTCAGATCATACCAATCATGAACGTACACGCAGCCTATCTGGCTTCGTTGACTCCCTTCTTCGAGGGCCGGCCGCCAGACGTCGCCGAGGAGAACATTCAGGCTCGCATCCGCGGCAACACGCTGATGGCGCTCTCCAACAAGTTCGGCTACCTGGTGTTGACCACCGGCAACAAGAGCGAGTTGGCTGTGGGCTACTGCACTTTGTACGGCGATATGAGCGGCGGGCTAGCGGTCATCGCGGATGTACCCAAGACGATGGTCTACGAGTTGGCGCGCTACATCAACCGAGACGGCGAAGTCATCCCGCAGGCCTCGCTGACCAAGCCGCCCTCGGCCGAGCTGAGACCCAATCAGACCGACCAGGACACCTTGCCGCCCTACGAAGTGTTGGATGCCATCCTCAAGTTGTATGTGGATGAAGGGCGTTCGCTGGCCGAGATCGTCGCCGAAGGTCACGATCAGCGGACAGCCGCCTGGGTGCTGCGCACGGTGGATCGCAACGAGTACAAACGCTGGCAGGCCGCGCCTGGGCTGAAGGTCACGTCCAAGGCGTTTGGCATGGGCCGGCGGATGCCGGTGGCGGCGCGGTACAGCGCATGAGGGCAGCCAGCCACGAGTGACACGAATTCCAGAAGATGGATAGGATGACAACACAAACGATTCGCGAGCCGTCCGTTGCTTTCGCTCGCCATGCGGTAGTTCCGACCTTCTTCGGCCAGCCGATGCTCAAAGGCGTGTATGCTGACCTTGCTGCGACGCGGCTGGATCCAACAATGCCAACCCTCTTCTACTCACACCCGAACGGGCAAATCTGGGTCGGAGATGCCATAGCCTGGCTCGGTTCATTGCCGGTCGAGTCGGCTGATCTGGTATTCGCCGATCCACCTTACAATATCGGCAAGGCTGAATGGGACACATTCGAGTCGCAACAGCAATACGTCGCGTGGTCGCTGCAATGGATCGAGCAGGCAGCGCGGGTATTGAAGCCGACCGGTACGCTTTACATCTGCGGCTTCTCTGAGATCCTGGCAGACCTGCGTCTGCCAGCGTCACGCTTTTTCCAGGGGTGCCGCTGGTTGATCTGGCACTACAGAAACAAAGCCAATCTGGGCAACGACTGGGGACGCTCGCACGAGAGCCTCTTGCACTTCCGCAAGAGTCGCAACTTCACGTTCAATACTGACGATGTGCGCATTCCCTACGGCAATCACACGCTGAAGTATCCGGAACACCCCCAGGCTGAGACCAGCCAATACGGCAAAGGCAACGGCAAGAACCGGGTCTGGCAACCCAATCCACGGGGCGCCAAGCCGAAGGACGTCATCGAAATCCCAACCACGTGCAACGGTATGCACGAGAAGACGCCGCATCCGACGCAAAAGCCAGAGGAGTTGGTGCGCAGGATCGTTCTAGCCTCGTCCAACCCTGAGGATCTGGTACTCGATCCGTTTCTCGGCTCTGGCACAACCGCGGTAGTGGCGGAGCAACTAAGACGCAAGTGGCAGGGGTGCGATATTTCCGCGGAGTATTGCCAGTGGGCGGCGGAGCGCATCGAACTGGTCGAGGATTGGCCTGTGGAGAAGTGGATCGAATATGACCTGCAGAATGCGGAAAGGAGGAAGTCCATTCGGTGAGACAGGCCACGCTAGGTGATCTTCAAGAGAGTGTGCGCGATAGGACCGCGTTCAAGTCACTGGCTGACTACCTGACCATGGGCCGCGCCTTTCTGGCATTCATCCAGGCCGAACAACCCACGCGCATCGTCTCGCCATCCCATCCGAATTACGCTTTCTACCAGTACGGTGGCGAATTTGGATACAAGATCACGCGGCCATTGAACACTGACCTGCTTGTCGCTTCTGCGGCTGATCTCGATGAACTGTTTGGCCGCTTCATGGCACTACTGGGCGACCTTCGCAGGCACCAGGGAGCGGCCAGAGATCAGGTTGGCAACTGGCAGTATCTGGAGTCACGCGCAATCAACCGTCTGGTCTACACGCTCCAACAAGCTATCGGCTGCGTCAGCGATGCCTTCGCTGACACGAATCAGTCACGGAAACGCGCTGGCCAACTCTTCGAGACCTTGATCAGGCTGATTATCCAGGAGGTCGGCGTCGAGTGCGAGCCGCGCACGGTTAACATCCCGATACCGGATTCTGCGGGCTACGAGATGTCCTACGAACTCGATCTGGTCTTCTCGCGTAACAAAGCAATCCTGGCGGCCGAGACCCGTTTCATCCATCCCGCCGAAGTTGTCGGCTCGGTCAAGATCACGAGCAAAGATCGCATTGACAAGATCTTCTTGGACAAGTATCTGCTCACCAGGTTGCTCGGGCGTGATATACCCGTCATAGCGATTTTTCTCCACGATGTGCAACGCGTACGACGCGGCAACAGCATTTTCGGGATCAATACCACTTTCAAGAGCAACCACTTCCTGGGATACTCGGTGGCGCTGAATCGGCTCGACGGCGTCTATTATGTTGATCCGAGACCCGAGATGACATCCAATGAGCGGCTACGCGAGCAGATTCACGACTTCCAGCGATTTCTCGTCCACGATCTATGGATTTTAACATCAGAGTCAACCCCGCCGGGGACACGAAAGGTATGAGATGAGATCACGAAGAATGTATGTTCGGTTCAACCTCTGGTTGTTGGTATTGCTAGTCCTCGTGCTGATCGCGGGCCAGGCAAACGCCCAAAGCACAGGCGCGATCAGGCTGGCGGTATTCAAGGGGCCGGTCACGCCGATCCTGGCCGAGTACATTGACCGCACGATCGCCGATGCGGAAGCCACGGGCGCAGCGGCCGTGGTGCTCCAGTTGGACACGCCGGGCGGCTCGGTGGACATCACCAAGCAGATCACGCAGCGCATCACCAGCGCGCGCGTGCCGGTGATCGTCTACGTGGCCCCGCGCGGCGCGCACGCCGCATCCGCAGGCACCTTCGTCACCCTGGCCGGCCACCTGGCAGCCATGGCGCCTGGCAGCACCATCGGCGCTGCCAGCCCGGTGAGCAGCGAAGGCGCTGATCTGCCTGAAACCGCCAAGGCCAAGGCCATCAGCGTGCTGGTCGCGGATATCAAAAACCTGGCTGCCCGGCGCGGCGAGAAAGCGGTCGCCTGGGCCGAGAAGGCCGTGGCAGAAGCCGCGGCCGCCACGGCCGACGAGGCGCTGGCGCTCGGCGTGATTGACGCCGTGGCCCACGACGTGCCCGACCTGCTGCGCCAACTAGAGGGTCGCACGGTGACGGTCGCCGGCAAGGAAGTCAAGCTCGCCCTGACAGATCGCCCGATCGAGCAGATACCGCTCAGCCCCATCGAGAGATTCCTGAACATCATCACGAGTCCGGCCGTGGCAGCCATCCTATTGACCATCGGGCTGAATGCGATCCTGTTCGAGCTGTCCAACCCCGGCGGCTATGTGGCTGGCATCGTTGGCGTCATCTGTCTGCTGCTGGCGTTCTACGCGCTGGGGCAGTTAGAGGCTAACTGGGTGGGCCTGGGCTTCATCGCGATCGCCTTCGTTCTGTTCGTGTTGGACATCAAAGCGCCCACACATGGCGCATTGACGGTCGGCGGCATCGCCAGCTTCGTGTTCGGCGCCTACCTGCTCTTCAACACGGGCAAGATGGAAGTGCCCTGGCCGACCATCTTTGCGCTGGCCCTGACCACAGCCGGTTTTTTCGCTTTTGCCATCGGCAAAGCGTTGGCGGCTCAACGCCGCCAGCCGATCACCGGCATGGAGGGCATGGTGGGACAGCCCGGCGAAGTGCGCCAGGCTCTGGCGCCCACCGGCATGGTGTTGGCAGCCGGCGAATTGTGGCGCGCCGAGTCAGAGAGCGAGCCGATCGGGGTTGGCGAACGCGTCGTGGTCACTGGGCATGAAGGGTTCAGATTGCGTGTGCGGAAGATGTGATGCGCGTCGTTGGGATCGAGGGGTGGATCGTTGCATGCCTGTGTTTGGCGCTGCTTCCCGCATCGGCGCGGGCCGCAGCGATCCAGGCGCCCAACCCCGCCCCGCAGCTGCCCAGCTCGGCTCGCGCCTTCCCCGCGCCCGCGGACGGCGCCACAGTCTGGCTGACGCCGGGGCCTGAACCCGCGCTTTGGCTGGCGGCCGCAGGCGCTGCCCCACGACCTGTCTTGCGGGGGCAAAGCGAGCACTTCTCGGTCCCGCGCTGGTCCCCTGATGGCCGCCAGGTCGCTCTGTTCGCTGCGCCAACCGGGACCGAGACGGCCTTATTCGGCCGCTGGTGGATGATTGACGTGGATTCGCCCGCGAGTCCAGCCCTGCTCGCCCAGCGTCCGGACTGGCTGAACGCCGAAGCCCGTGTTTCTGAGCCGTTCCTGCCGCCCTCCGCGTTCGTCACGCCGGCCCCGTCTCCGCGTCTCCTGCTCCCCCCGGCTGCTATCCGCGTCGCGCATCATCCCGACAACAGTTGCCGAGATCTGCCGGCGTGGGCGGTCACGGTGATTCCGTTTGAGGAATACGTCGCGCGCGTGTTGCCCGCGGAGGTTTATACCACGTGGCCGGCAGCGACCCTGCACGCGCAGGCGATCGCGGCTCGCACCTTTGCATGGCGCAAGATCGTCCTGGCCTCGCCGACCGCGTCCTACGACGTCACGGATTGGGTCGTGGATCAGGTCATGTGCGACAAGCGGTATGCTTCCACGGACGCCGCGGCCGCGGCGACGGCTAGCCGCTATCTGGCTTTCAACGGAGAGATCATCGTCGCCCAGTATGGGGCTGATGGCGGCCATCCCACGGCCGATGGCGGCCTGCCCTACCTCCAGCCGGTGCTCGATCCGGTCAGCCTGGGCCGGCCGCGCAGTGGGCACGGCCGCGGCCTTTCGCAGTGGGGCGCCTATCGCTGGGCCGCATGGCGCGGCTGGAACACGGTCCAAATCCTGGCGCACTACTACAGAGGCGCGCAAGTGGTGGACCCGATCGCTGGCGCGGCCTCTCTCAGCTTGTTGACGCCGTGGCCGGGGACCTGGCTTACCGGCTCCACAGCCTACGTGACCGCCCATGCCAGCGTCGCGGCGACTGCCACCTTGACCATGACACTGCAAGCGCCGGGTTTCCGCGCGGCCGCCGAGTTCGGGAATCTGCCCGGCGTTTGGACGGCCGCGTGGCCCCTGCCGGTCGCACTCACGCGGCCCGTGACCGTGACGGCCAGCTACGCCGCGTTGACGCACACTCTGACGTTGGCCGGCGAAGATCGCCTGTCGCCCACGGGCCAGTTCACCGTGCCGGCCGCCTCGACCTCCATCACGGTGACGCTATACGTCACGGCCACCGACAGTGGGCCCAGCGGACCCGCGGGCGTGGTGGCCGGCGGCGATTGGCAGGCGCGCGCGGCCGACTTCACGCGCCAGGCAGGCCAGGGCAGCCTGGTCGCGGACCCGCACGCCTGGAGCGGCCAGGCGCTGGTCATTCCTGCGGGCGGCGCCAGTCGTTGGACCGCCGCCTTCACACAGACCCTGGTCGCAAACCAGATCTACCAGGCGTATGCCAGGCTGCGAGCGGCATCCACCACCGGCGCGTCTGCAGATGTGCTGGCCGGCCCCGCCTCTCTCCAGCGTATCGCACGGCTCGAGCTCTTCGATTCAGCTACCAATGCCCTGCTCAGCTTCGCCGATCTGCGCACGGGCGATTTCCGAGCAGCCGGCGAGTACCAGGAGTTCACCCTGGATTTCTGGCTGGCGCCAACAGCGGCCGGCCGTGTGGGAGCGCGGCTGATCGTGGACGGCGGCGCGGAGGTCACGCTGGATCGCGTTCGCGTGCTGAAGGGACCTGCGCCCTATTCGGGAGAGGTGGCTTACCGGGCGATGCGCACGGCCGGACCGCAGCCGGTCGTCGTCAAGATCCTCGATGCGGCCGGCAACCCATCGGTCGAGGTGACGGGCGTGACGCAGCTCGTGGATACTGCGCCGCCGACTGCCTGGCAAATCATCACGCCCACCGGCTGGGTGACAACCACCGTGGCCGCGACCATAGTAGCACGCACGCTCGACGAGCTCACCGGCGTCGCGGCTGACAGCGGTCAGGGGCGCATTTCACTTGATGGAGGACTCACCTGGAGCGCCTGGCGGCCGGTGAGCGGAACCATCTGGGGCGACGGCGGCGCCGAGCTGCGGCTGACCTGGTTGGGCCTGCAAGAGGGGGAGGGGCAGCGCGTTCAGTTGCGGGCGGCCGACCGCGCGGGGTTAACCTCGGCCAGCCCCGAGTGGCCCGTGCGCGTGGACGCCACGCCGCCCACCGTGCGATCGGCGCTCGCCGCTCTCCCCAACGCCAGCGGTTGGTTCACTGCGCCGATCACTGTGGCGCTCTCGGCCGAAGATGCAACATCGGGCGTGGCAGGCATCTGGTATGCCGCCGAACTGACGACGTGGACCGGCCGATGCAGCGACTGCGCCATCGCCTCAGCCCCTACGCGCTTCCCAACCCAAGATCACACCTCCTCCAACCTCCAACCTCCAACTTCTAACCTCCAACTTCCAACTTCCAACCTCCAACCTCCAGCCTCCAACCCCGTCTGGCTGCCCTACACCATACCGGTCGCCTTCACCGGCGAGGGAAGCTGGCGCGTGCTCCACCGCGCTCGTGACCGCGCCGGGCTGCATTCGGCCGTCGGGGAGATCGCGGTGCGAGTAGACACGGCGCCGCCCACAACCACCTTGACCGCGCCGGACTCAGTGTCGCCGGGCACACCCTTCACTGTGACCTGGGCCGGCTTCGATGGCATCGGCGTCGCATCATACGATGTGCAGTTGAGCTATGGGATGGGGGGATGGCTCAACACACTGCTGGCAACGTCCGCAACGCAAGCGCGTTTCACGGCGCCCACATCCGGTGTGCTACGCCTGCGGGCTCGCGCGCGCGACCTGGCGGGCAACGTCGGCGATTGGTCGGCCGAGCAGCGAGTCAGCGTTGTTGGCCGCTACGTCTACGTGCCGCTGGTGCGCTGAATGGAAGGCGCTGCGCAGTCGCTCGTCATCGCGAAGCAATCTCCTGCCCTGCGAAGGAGATTGCTTCGTCCCAGAGGATGCTTCAATCGGACGCAGGCTGCGGCTGATCTCCCGGAAGGGTCGGCTCTTCGGGCGCGGCAGGCTTCGGTTCGGCTTCAGCTTCGCGCCTGGGGGTTTCGCCATTTTTGCGGTTCTTGCTCTCTTCGGCAATCGTGCGCAGCCTGGCATCCACGCGGCCGTTGACCGAATCGGGCGAATACTGACCGTCGGCTCCGCGCTCGCCGGCAGGCGCACCGGTGAGGATCGCGATCCCTTCGTCAACCGTGCGCACAGGATAGATGCGGAACTTGCCCTCGGCCACCGCCTGCAGCACATCCTCGCGCAGCATCAGGTTGTGTACGTTGGCCTCCGGGATGATCACCCCCTGGTCGCCGGTGAGTCCGCCCGGCCGCGTACGACAGATGTCGAAGAAGCCTTCGATCTTCAGCGTCGCGCCGCCGATGGCCTGAATCTCGCCGTGCTGGTTGACTGACCCGGTGACGGCGATGCTTTGCTTGATCGGCAGGCCCGACAGGCTGGAAAGCAGCGCGTATAACTCGGTGGAGGACGCGCTATCTCCCTCGACGCCTTCATAGGACTGCTCGAACGCGATGCTGGCCGAAAGACCAAGCGGCTTATCCTGGGCGTAGCGGCCGCCGAGGAAGCCAGAGAGTATCAATACGCCCTTATCATGAATTCGTCCGCTGAGCTTGGCCTCGCGCTCGATGTTGATCACCCCGGCGCGGCCCTGGAAAGTCTGCGCGGTGATGCGATTGGGCCGGCCAAAGGCATAGTCGCCCAACGCCAGCACCGCCAGCCCATTGACCTGCCCCACCACTGCGCCGGTCGTGTCCACCATAAGCGTGCCATCGGCGATCAGTTCTTGCACCCGCTCTTCGAGCTGATTCGAGCGAAAGATGCGCTCATCAATGGCCTTGGACACATCATCCGCGGTGACAAGCTTCTTGCCGGCGCGCTGCGCCCAGAACGATGCTTCGCGCACGACATCGTTGACGTGTGCAAAGCGTGTGGTGAGCTTGCGCTGATTCTCCACCAGACGGGCGCTGTACTCGATCACCTTGCCCACCGCGCTGATGTCGAAGTGCAGCAGATGCTCTTCTTCGCAGCGGTTGCGGATGAACTGGAGGATCTTGGCCTCGTTGTCCGCGGTCCAGTTCATCTCCACGGCGAAGTCTGCCCGCACCTTGAACAGCTTCTCGAACTGCTCATCATACGCGTACAGCAGATAGTACGTGGCCGGATCGCCGATCAACACCACCTTTACATCCAGGGGGATCGGTTCAGGGGTCAGCGTGGCCGCCACCAGCACGCCGGGCAGGATGCCTGCCTCTTCCATGCGAACGCGAGCATTGCGCAGCGCCTGCTTGAGCGCCTCCCAGGCCAACGGTTGGCGCAGCAGCACGCGTGCATCGAGCACCAGATAGCCGCCATTCGCCCGATGGAGCGCGCCGGCCTTGATGTGACGATAATCGGTGACGAGCGTGCCGAACTCGGCGCGCATCTCGACGCGGCCGATGAGGTTTGCGTAGGTCGGATTGGTTTCCACCACGACCGGCGCGCCCTGCAGTCCCTGGTTATCCACGATCACGTTCAACCGGTAGCGATCGGCCGGCGAGCTTCTCGCCGATCGCGACCAGGGCAGCGCCTCGCCGCCTGGTCTGGCGTCGGCCTCTGGCTCGGCTCCCGCCGGTCGCCCCGGCTGGTTCTTGAAGTCGTCGGCATGATCGGCGATGTGGTCTTGCACGGCCGACAGGTATGTCGTGACATCGGCCCAGGCTGCGTATTCGGTCTTCAGCCTGTCAAAGAACGGGCTGATAGTCGCGGCCGCGACATCGTGGTCGAGTGTAGACAGTCGGGCCTGCGCGGCCTCCTCCAGTTCACGCGCCTGGCGTATGGTGCGTTCGAGCGCTTCTTGCAGTTTCTGGCCGCTTTTGCTGAGGGCCTCTTGCTCGGCCCCTGACAGCGCGCCGAATTGCTCTTCGGTCATCGGCTTGCCATCGCGCAGCGGCGCCACCATCAACCCAGTCGGCGCGCGGCTCAGGCTGAAGCCCTGCGCGGTCGCGAAGCGATCCAATGCGCGGAACAGACCGCCCCGCTGCTCGTCGAGGTTGCGGGCCAAGGAGTTCCGGTGTTCCGCGTATTGGTCGCTGGCAAAGGCCTTGGGCAACACCTCGGCGATCTGATCCAGAAGCTGGTCTATCTGGCCGCGCAGCTTGCTGCCGCCCCCTGGCGGCAGTTGCAGCGCGCGTGGCCGATCGGGGCTTTCCAGATTGTGTACATAGCCCCAGTCGGCCGGCACAGACCGGGTGGCCGCCTGGCGCTCCAAGAAACGGGTGATGATGCTCGTCTTGCCGGCGCCGGCGGGGCCCATGGCATAGATGTTGTAGCCAGGGTGCGGCATCGCAATGCCAAACTCAATGGCGCGGGTGGCGCGTTCCTGGCCGATGATCCCTTCCAGTTCAGGCGCGTCCTCAGTGGAGGCGCACGTGAACTGCGAGACGTCGCAACGGCGACGCAGTTGTTCTGCAGTGAGCTCCCGTGGAGTCATGTGGTGCTCCTGAGATTGTGGAGTAAGGGCGCGACCTTCCGCCTGCCCAGGCGGGCGATCGTAAAGGATCGCCCCCATGCGCGTGTCTGCGGTTCAGATCGCATGTTCTCTTATACACCAGTTCAGATCAGAAAGCAATTGCGACAGCATGGCGTGCGTACGTACTTGTGGGAATTGAGCCGCCGCGGCCGCAGTGCGATGGCCGTGAATCTTACTTGCTTTGTGCTTTGGCCTATAGTAGAATGCAGACATGACTGATCTCCCTACCCCGGTGGCAGAACTGGATGAACGCCCGTTTACAGAATTGCGCCAGCTAACCGTAGTCAACGATGAGCAGATCTCGACCGTCAATCGTCTGCTGGCCGAAGGCTGGCGGTTGGTTCACATCGGCCAGCGGCCAGATGCCACGGTCTATGTGCTGGGACACAAGGAGGATAGGCCGAAGCATCGCACCGGGTTCTTGCAGGCGGATTGAACAGCCATCAGGCGATGGAGGCTGCCATGGACGTCCAGACGGTTTGTGACATCATGGCGCAGGAGCTGCCCGACATCCTGCGCCAAGATACCCGCGTGCAGCAGACGATCCTGGGGATCGCTCGCAGCCAGTTCGCCAACAAGATCGAAACCGAGAGCCGCTTCGATCGTCTGCTCGACGAGCTGCGCCGCGAGCGGGAAACGCAGCATGAGAAGTGGAAAGCCAACCAGGCCGTCCTGGATCGGATGATGGACGAACAGCGCGCAGAGCGGGCCGAGCAGGATCGCAAGTGGGAAGCAAATCACGCCCAGAACAGCGAGATGCTGAAATCTATCCGCCAACTGGAGCGTCGGATCGAGGTCGGCATCAGCGCGCTCGGTGCGCGCTGGGGTATACAGCCCGAAGAGGCCTTTCGCGGCGCTTTGAAGGTATCCTCTCAATAATCCGGGGAACGGCGGTCGCAGACCGCCTAAGAGCCTGCTCTCAGGGGGTCTGTGACCCCCGTCGCCTCCACTTATTGAGAAGATACCTTTGAAGGGCATCCTGAAGGATGCCCTTCAAAGGTACAGGTCATCAACGTGACAGAGCGCGACGCGACTGGCGAGGTCTTCGGGCATCCCGATCAGATAGAGCTCGACCTGATCATCCAGGACAGCACGTTGATTATTTGCGAGATCAAGTCCTCCATGAGCCGGGGCGATGTGTATCTCTTCGACCGTAAGGTCAAGTTCTATGAGCGCAGACACGATCGCCAGGCGACCAGGGTCTTGATCATTGCGCCGATGGTAGATCGGCGCGCAGTAGAGGTTGCACGTGGTCTCGGCATTCAGGTGTACAGCCATGCCGACGATGTTGACCCGGCGGTCTTTGCCGCCTAGAGGATGCACCGATGCAAACGAACGAACCTGCCCTCCCCGCAGAACTCAATCGCAACGTCTTTCTCACGACCATAGACGCCATCTACAATTTCGGCCGCGCCCGCTCGATGTGGCCCATGGCGTTTGGCCTGGCCTGCTGCGCGATCGAGTTCATGGCCATGATGGCCTCACGCTTCGATCTCAGCCGCTTCGGCATGGAGATCATTCGCGCGTCGCCGCGCCAGGCCGATCTGATGTTCGTGTCCGGCACGGTAACGAAGAAGATGGTCCCGAACATCGTCCGGCTCTACAACCAGATGGCCGAGCCAAAGTACGTGCTGGCCGTGGGCGCGTGCGCTACTTCGGGCGGGCCGTTCAAAGAGGGCTACAATGTCGTCTCCGGCATTGACAAGTACATTCCCGTGGACGTATGCGTGCCAGGCTGCCCGCCGACCCCGGAGGCGATCCTCTATGGCGTAATGCGGGTACACGATAAGGTCTTGGGCCAATCGGTGCGCTCGGCGCTGTGGTACAAGAAAGACCAGCTCAACGAGCCTGTGCCGCTGCCGGTCTTGGGTCCCGATCTGTATAACCCAAAGGATCGGGAGGCGTTGCTGAAACTGGTGGAGGCGGCGGCAGAGAAGGGATAGGTAGACAAGGACAGCGGGAATCACGATGATAGTCCGCAGCACGTGGATCATTGAGCCCGACTTGCCATTTCCCCGGCTGACCAGTTGCTATGCGTTATGATGCTGGTGCGGTGATTGAGATGGGAAATGCGATCAAGCTGTTTGATGTGGTGGCGCTAACCGTTGACCTGCCAGAACACAACCTGTGGCGTGGGCAAGTCGGCACGGTTGTGGAGACTCTTGCCCGCGGCAGGGCATTCGAGGTTGAGTTCTGTGATAGCGCGGGGCGCGCGTACACTTCTCTGGGCCTACGGCCTGACCAAATGATGGTATTGCATTATGAGCCGCTGCCGGTATCCGAGTTGGTACCGGCGTAGGAAGAAGGACAGGTATGACCGATACAACGACGCAAACCGCGGCGACTGCACTTCCCTTCAACGAGGCCGTTCCTGGAGCGGTGACCGAAGTCGCCAAGAACGGGCTGGTGGTGGCGGCCGACAGGCTTCTCGATCTGACGACCTATCTGCGCGACCAGCAGGGCTACGACTATCTCTCGATGGTCACCAGCGTGGATTGGCCGCAATACTTCGAGGTGGTCTATTACCTCTATCAAGTGGGTTCGCCTGTACATGACGCGGAGACGCGGAGACGCCAGGCCGCCGAGACCGATCTCGCCGTGTCGCCTGGCCGCCCAGGCGCCCCGTCTCCAGCTCCTATGGTTCTCAGAGTGCGCCTGCCCGACAAGGCTAACCCGGTCGTCCCAGCACTGACGTCCATCTGGCCCGGCGCGGACCTGCAGGAACGCGAAGTGTACGACATGATGGGCATCCGTTTCGCAGGGCATCCCAACTTGCGGCGTATCCTGCTCTGGGATGGCTTCGAGGGCTGGCCTTTGCGCAAGGACTATCGAGAAACCTACTACGAGGAAGACGCCAAACCCTTCAAGAGCCGCCACCCGGATGGGCAGCACGCATGGGCCGAAGATCACGTGCCGTGGAAAGACAATGTCACCTACCCGGTCGGCTGGGATCCGGATCTCTTCACGCAACCCGAAGTGCAATATCGTCGCATCATGGGCGTGGACGAGGGGAGCAACGGGTCCGGCCTGCGCACCGAGCGGGTGCTGGTCAACTTCGGCCCACAGCACCCCAGCACGCACGGCGTCTTCCGCATGGTGCTCGCAATCGAGGGAGAAAACGTGGTGGGGCTGGAACCAGAGATCGGCTACCTGCACCGCTGTCACGAGAAGATCGGCGAGCGCAACACCTATATCATGAATATCCCCTTCACCGACCGGTTGGACTACATCGCCTCGATGTCGAACAACTTCGGGTATGTGCTGGCGGTGGAGCAACTGATGGGGTTGCAGGTTCCCGAACGCGCGGACTATATCCGGGTCATCATGGCGGAGTTGACCAGGGTCATCAGCCACTTCATCGCGGTCGGCTTTCTGTTCAACGACCTGGGCGCATACTTCACGCCTGCGCTCTACGGCCTGCGCGAGCGGGAGCTGATTCTGGACCTGTTCGAGGCTGCATCCGGGTCGCGCATGATGTGCAACTACATGCGTTTCGGCGGCGTCGCGTACGATCTGCCGGCCGGCTGGGTGGAGCGCGCGAAGGACCTGGTCTGGAATCGGTTGCCGCGGATGATGGAGAACTTCGAGAAGCTGATGGCCGGCAACGAGATCTTCTTGACCCGCTGCCAGGGCGTTGGCGTGCTCACCGCCGCAGAAGCGACCGCCTACAGCATGGCCGGCCCGATGCTGCGCGCCTCTGGGGTGCCCTTCGACCTGCGCAAGGCTGCGCCCTACTCGGTCTACGATCGCTTCGACTTCGACGTGTGTAGCCGACCCGAGGGCGATGTCTGGGCGCGCTTCCGCGTGCGCATGGATGAGGTCTACCAGAGCATTCGCATCCTGAAGCAGGCGCTCGAGGGACTGCCCGAAGGGCCGATCTTGCCCGGCAAAAAGCAGTATCAGTTCCGGGCGCCGGCCGGCGAAGCCTATGGCCGGGTGGAAGGGCCCAAGGGCGAGCTGGGTTTCTACATCGTCAGCGACGGCAAGGCCAATCCCTATCGCTACCATGTACGCGCGCCGACCTTCATCAACCTGACCAGCCTGGAGAAGATGTGCATCGGTCACAAAGTCGCGGATGCCGTCGTGATTTTGGGCGCGGTGGATATTGTGTTGGGGGAAGTGGATCGGTAGGCAAGGAAACAAGGAGGCAAGGAAACAAGGAGACACGGCGGCGCAGACCTTGTCTACTTGTCTACTTGTTTCCTCGCAAGGAGTGAACCATGTTCGGAACTGGCGTACTCAAGGGCCTGGGTGTGACGCTGAAGGAATTCGTCGGCACCTACGTTGATGACATCAAGAAAATCCCCAGCCGGTATGCAGGCGGTCGCAAGGAGCTGGACCAGAGCCAGGCATCCGCGCAGACCGGCATTTTCACCGTGCAATATCCCGAGGAACGCCGCAAACTCTCGGAGCGGTTTCGCTACATCCCCATGCTCGTCTATGATGCCGAGACGGGCGAGAATCGCTGTACAGCGTGCGGCATCTGCGCCAAGGTGTGCCCGCCGCAGTGCATCTGGATCGTGCGCGCCAAAGACGAGCGAGGCAAGCCCTTGACCAGGCCGGCCGAATTCCAGATTGATACGACCATCTGCATGAACTGCGGGCTGTGCGCGGAGTTCTGTCCGTTCGATGCGATCAAGATGGATCACGATTACGAGATCGCCGCCCGACAGCGCATGCCCTATCTGGTCTTCGACCTGCAGAAGCTGCGCGTGCCGACCACTTACTACGCCCGCATCCGGCCCACCGACTGGGCCGAAGAAGAAGCGGCGCGCAGGGCCAAAGAGGCCGCGAAGGCCGCGAAAGACGCCGAGAAGGCCGCACAGGCAGCCACGGCCGGGCCGGGCAGTCAAACAGCGCAGGAACAGCCGGTCGGGACCGCTCCTGGCGCGGCGGCCGCGGGTGAAACGATCGCAGCCCCCAGCCGACCCCGGCCGACGCCGGAGGAGGTCGAGCGACTCAAAGCCGAAGCCGCCGCCCGTCGCGCGGCCAAGGCTGCACAGGGCGGAGAGAATAAGTAGCAACTGAATGACGGAAGCATGGTGGACAACACAGAATCCGACTCCGTCTCGGGTTGCTTTGACTAGTGAACTGTTGACGCACAAGGAGACTGCCCATGACTACTGTTGCGCTCATCATCGCCGCTGTCGCGCTGATCGCGGCCTATCTCGCCATGCGCCAGATCGGCGCATTGGACAGGCGACTGTCCGAAGTCAATAACGGCCTGACCGAGTTGCGTTCCGCGATGGACAAGGTCCGCGAGCGGTCGGAGGAGCGGCTGACTGAGATGCGCCTGGAACTGCGCCGCAAGGCGGGCGAAGTGCTCTTCACGCCCACGATGACCATCAAAGAGGCGATGGCTGTTCATCCGCGCGTGAGCGAGGTGCTGGCCGATTTCCAACTGGCCAGCTGCTCGAACTGCGCGGTTTCCGACGTGGATACGATCGAGGGCGCCTGCCAGAGCTATGGCATTGACCAGCCCGCGCTGCTGGCCGCGCTCAACAATCTGGTGGGCGGCGACGGCGATATGAAGCCGCTCGATGTGAGCCGGCGGCGACTGAACATCTGAGCGCCGAACGCCGCGTGCGCTGGTTGACGGCGTCGCCGCGTTTTCGCCTTGCGAGGAACGATGTATCCCAAAGCCGAGTTGTTGTTTCCCCCGCGCATGATCCCGTTGCTGCGCGGTCTGCGCGGGCCTGAATGGGCCAGCCTGGTGGAACGCGTGATGAAGCTGCCCGAGATCGATCCCGACAGCCTGGCGTTCACCCTCATGATGGTGCGTCTGGACGGCTGCGTGAAGTGCCACGAGGGGAGCTTCAAGTATATGCGCGGCTGCCAACTGTGCGCCACGCAGACGGTCATGCAGTTCAAGGGGAGCGATTCTGACCTGACCGCGATGTACAACAAGGCGCGCCGCGATGTCGACGCGTTCCTGGCCGGCGAAGCGGTGCCAGAGGAAGAGGAATCCGATGAGTCTGAGCCGATCATGGAGGAAGAGTAATGGCTGACCAGCAACAGATCGGCATCATCGGCGCGGGTATGGGGGGGCTGGCCGCGGCCTATGACCTGGTCAAGGCAGGCCATCGTGTGACGATCTATGAAGCCGCACCCGAAGTGGGCGGACTGGCCGCGGGCTTCAAGGCGCCGCACTGGGACTGGACCCTGGAGAAGTACTATCATCATTGGTTTGCGTCGGACCAGCATATCCTTGAACTTATCCGGGAGTTGGGCTGGAGCGACCGGGTGATCTTCCCGCGGCCGTATACGGTGATCTACTGGAACGGAGAGTTTCATCCGTTCGACTCGATCTTCACCACCATTCCGCTGTTCTTGCTGCGCCATTTCTCTCTGCCCGATGTGATCCGCTATGGCGTCGCCGGGCTCTACTTGCGTTTCTTCGCTCGCTGGGAGCCGCTGGAGAAGGTGACGGCCGACGCATGGACGCGACGCTGGTTCGGTCCGCGCGTGCACGAGCTACAGTGGCGGCCGCTGCTCGTCAGTAAGTTCGGCGAGGAAAACGCTCAGATCGTCAACATGGCCTGGCTGTGGGCGCGTTTGCGCGCCCGGACTACCCGTCTGGGCACGTTCGTCGGCGGGTTCCAGACGTTCCTGGACCAATTGGCCGAGCGGCTGCGGACGCAGGGCGTGACGATCCGGTTGAGCACGCCGGTGACGGCAATCCATCCACAATCCTCCGCCCAGAAAGGGCAAGAGGCCGGGGGTCAGGCGCGCAGGCTCCGCATCGCAACCGCTGCCGGGAGCGAGAGCTACGACGCTGTCATCGCCACCAGCTCGCCGGCCCTGATGGCCAGGCTGGCGCCCGATCTGCCGGCGAGCTACAGCGAGAGCCTGCGGGCGCTGAAATCCATGGGCGCGGTGGCGCTGATCATTGCGCTGACGCGGCCGTTGACGCGCTATTACTGGCACAACCTGCCCAAAGACGCGGGTTTTCCCTTCCTGGCGATGGTCGAACACACGAATTTCGTCCCCGCGGAGCATTTCGGCGGCGATCATATCATCTATTGCGGCGACTACCTGGATGTGGATCACGAATACTTCAAGCTGAGCAAAGAGGCGCTGCTGGAGCGGTTTCTGCCGGCCATGAAGCGTCTTAACCCTGAGTGCGATCGCAGTTGGGTCAAGGAGACCTGGCTTTGGAAGACCCCCTATGCCCAGCCTGTGCCGCCCTTGAATCACTCCAAAAACATCCCGCCGATCCGCACCCCTGTCAGCGGCCTCTACTTTGCCAGCATGAGCCAGGTCTACCCGTGGGATCGGGGCACCAACTTCGCGGTCGAGATCGGGAGGCGGGCAGCACGATTGATGATGGAAGATCTGGAACGTATTGCGTAGTTCGTACTGCGTAAGCGGGCGAGAATGCACCGCCCTTGATGGCACGACGTTCTACACAGACATTCGCGGGGTACGCAATACGCAATACGACCCCACCTTGGAGATACCCATGTTCTTAGGAAAGCAACCTCGCGTCACCCAAGAGATGGTGCTCGGCGTCCTGAAGAACGTTCAAGAGCCGGAACTGCACCGAGACCTGGTGACGTTAAACATGGTCAAGGATATCGAGGTGGCGGATGGCAGCGTTGCGTTCACGATCACGCTGACGACGCCGGCTTGCCCGCTGAGGCATCAGATCGAGAGCGAGGCGCGCGCGGCCGTGGCGCGCCTGCCTGGCGTCAAGGAGGTGAGCGTGCGGTTCGACGCGCAGGTGCGCGCCGATAGCCGCATCGCGGGCAAGCTGAACGTGCCGATCAAGAATATCATCGCGGTGGCCAGCGGCAAGGGCGGCGTGGGCAAGACGACCGTCGCCGTAAACCTGGCCGTGGCGCTGGCGCAGATGGGCGCGCGGGTGGGCATCCTCGATGCGGACATCTATGGGCCCAACGTGCCGATCATGATGGGCATCGAGGAGTTGCCGCCGGCGCACAACGACAAGCTGACGCCGCCGGTCGCGCACGGCGTCGAGGTGATGTCCCTCGGCTTCCTCGTGCCCGAGGGCGAGGCGTTGATCTGGCGTGGGCCGATGCTGCACAAAGCCATCCAACAACTCTTCACCGATGTCGAGTGGAGCGACCTGGACTACCTGGTGGTAGATCTGCCGCCCGGCACCGGCGATGCGCAACTGAGCCTGGTACAGCTCGTACCGCTGACAGGCGGCATCATCGTGACGATGCCGCAGGCGGTTTCGCTGGCCGACGCCCGCCGCGGCCTGACGGCTTTCCGCCGGCTGGAGGTGCCGGTCATGGGCATCATCGAGAACATGGCCGGCGAGGTGTTCGGCGCGGGCGGCGGCGAGCAAGCCGCGGCCGCGCTGGGCGTGTCGTTCCTGGGCCGCGTCAATCTGGCTCCCATCGTCCGGGAGGGCGGCGATGCTGGCCAGCCGGTGGTCGCTTTTCAGCCCGCATCCGAGCAGGCCGCGGCCTTTCGGAGCCTGGCGCAGGCGGTCGCCGCGCAGGTCAGCGTGATGAATGCCCGTCGCTCTGCCGCGCCGCGCGCACCGATCAAGCTTGATAGATGACCGCATTACATCGGTGAACGCCATGACTAACGCCAGCATCCCCAGCGGCTTGTGGCCGCATTTCCAGGAGTATGACCCGCGCCGGCTCGACCGCGAGCAGGATGCCGACCTGATCGTTCAGCGCACGCTCGAACACGGCACGTGGGAGGAAGACATTTGGTCGGAATAGCGACCCACGCCGGACGACGATAACGGAGTTGCAGCGCAGGTTGTACGCAGAGGCAGCGTAGGGACGCGAGGAGGGAGGTTGTCTTATGAACGTACCTGAACTGCTCCACGCCAGGGAGGGCAAGACCCTGGAGTTCAAACGCGATCTCTCCTCCTTACAGCCCATCCTCAAGACGCTGGTAGCCTTCGCCAACACCTCCGGCGGGACCCTGGTTGTCGGCGTCCGGGACGACGGTGCGGCGGTCGGCATAGCAGACCCCCTCCGCGAGGAGGAGCGGCTGGCCAGCAGCATCGCCGACAGCATTCGCCCCGCCATGACGCCGGAAATTGACCTGGCATCTCACGACGGCAAGACGTTGCTGATCGTGCATGTGCCGCGCTGGCGCGGGCCGTTCTATCTGCGGTCAGAGGGCCCGCAAGACGGCGTCTACGTGCGTTTGGGTTCCACGAATCGCCGCGCCGGCCCTGACCTTCTGGCGGAATTGCAGCGCTCCCTCGCCGGGGTGTCGTTCGATCAACTGCCATGCGCCGACCTCTCTGCCGATGATCTGGACCCTGAGCGCATCCGGCGCTATTGCGCGGCCATCGGCCGCGAAGTCAGCCAGGCGCATCTGGAATCGCTGGGCGTGTTGGTGCGCCAAGCCGGCCAGCTCGCGCCATCCCACGGCGGCCTGATCCTGTTCGGCCGGGATGCGCCACGGCAACGTCTGTTCCCCGAGGCGCGGGTGAGCTGCGCCCGCTTCCGCGGCGTCGAGCGGGTAGATTTTCTCGACCGCCTCGACATCGAGGGCACTGTGCTGGAGGCCCTGGAAGAAACGCCCAAGTTCATTCGCCGCAACACCCGGCTGGCGGCCAGGATCGTGACCATGCGCCGGCAAGACATCCCGGAGTACCCCGAGGTCGCGTTGCGCGAGGTGCTGGTCAACGCCGTCGCCCACGCCGACTACTCCCTCACCGGCATGCGCATCCGCATAGCCATCTATGCCAATCGCCTGGAGGTCGAAAACCCCGGCATGTTGCCCTTTGGCATGACCCTGGAGGACCTGAAGGCCGGCGTGAGCCGCATTCGCAATCGCGTCATCGTGCGGGTGCTGCGAGAGTTAGGCCTGGTGGAAGAGTGGGGCACGGGCTATCGCCGCGTGACGCAGGCCTGCGAGGAAGGCGGCTATTCACCGCCCACATGGCAGGAGATGGGGGCGGCGCTCCGCGTGATCTTTCAGCCGCATCCAGCCGCGGCCAACGAGGCCAGTGAGCAGAGCGCTGTCTTTGATGTCCCTGTAAATGTCCCTGATGTCCCTGTAAATGAACCTGATGTCCCTATAAATGAAGCTGTAAATGAAAGACAACGCTGGCTTCTAGTGCAACTCAGTGAGGGACAACAACTGAAGCCCCACGACGTCACGGCACACTTCGGCGTTTCAGAGAAGACAGCCAAGCGCGACATCGCCGGTCTCAAGGCGCGCGGCCTCATCGAGTTCGTCGGTGCGCCGAAAACGGGCTTCTATCGGCTCATAAGGCGGGAGTTGTGAAGCAATGGTAAGGGATGATGCCAATTTGCAAATTACAAGTTGCAAGTTGCAGATTCTTTTCATGTCATTCACCCATTGCCGATTCGCTGATCCGCTGATCCGCCGATTGCCATTTGCCATTTGCCGATTTGCCATTTGCTACCTGCCAATTCTCTCGGAGGTCATCCGTGTCCAGTATCCAGTATCCAGCTTCCACGCTCCGCCACCTCTACCGCCAGATGTACCTGGTGCGCGAATTCG
>VGOD01000039.1 GCA_016876015.1 Chloroflexota bacterium | reverse complement strand
TGGGCATTGCGGCGGGCTACGGCGTTGACGGCCAGGCCTTCCGAGAGTGAGAGTTGGCGGCGGCAGCAGAGTTGGCGGCATTTCGCGCGCCGTGGATCCACAAGCCCGGCTGTCAACACCCGCGGGCTGACCATGCCGCACGGACCTGTGGTCGTGTGAATCGAGCAGTGCGCCTGGGAGGATGTGGGTCACGTGCGCGGCACGGTAGCCCGCTTTGCGTTCTGCGGCATGCCCTTCTTGCAGAGTTGCGCGCGACACGCGAGCGCGATAGAATATAGGCAAAGAAAAAGGAGTAGAAGAAAATGGAAATAGTGCAAGAACAGTACGTGACTGATACGAAAGGAAGAAAATTGAGCGTGATTCTTTCGCTCGAACGGTATCAGCGATTGATGGAAGACCTACACGACTTGGCGGTAGTCGCCGAGCGACGCAATGAGCAACCGATTAGTTTTGAGGAAATGAAACGGCGGTTGAAAAAAGATGGCATCCTTTAATGTTGACTTCAAGCCATCTGTCTACAAGGATTTTCGTCGTCTGCCCAAGTCGGTGGTTGAGCGTGTGACAAAACGCATTGAGAAATTGAAGGATGAACCTTTCCCCCACGGCGTAGACAAAATCGAAACTGCTGAACGACTCTATCGGATTGTCGTGGGTGACTATCGCATCGTTTACGAAGTGGACACACAGGCAAAGCAAATACTGATACTCTATGTGCGACATCGCCGCGATGTCTATCGCGCGCTTTGATGGAACGAAGAACACACTGCACGAACGGGAAACACACGCCCGCCGACAATGCCACGTACGCGACTTTTTGACGAAGGTGGTTGACGCAATTGGACGTTGACTTCAATTCGCAGGTACTTTGGGCGTTGCGGCGGGCTATGGCGTTTGCGGACATGTCGCTGAATCCGTGAGTTGAGTTCGTCAGGGAAAGGAAAAGTATGCCCACCATTCGCATACTCGGTCCATATCGGATATACTTTTACAGTCACGACATTGTGAACGAACCACCACACGTTCACGTTGACCGCAAAGACTTGTCAGCCAAATTCTGGCTCAACCCTGTAGCTTTGGCTCGTAATCTCGGCTTTAGTCCGAAAGAATTACGTACTATCGAACGCATAGTGAGGGAACACCAACAGGAATTCTTGGAGGCATGGAATGAATACTTCAGACGTCAAACCAGGTGAGCGCGTTAAAGATGTGCGTTTCACCAGGGATACATTGAGCGTAGACCTTGTGGATGGGCGCACGATAACCGCACCACTTGCATGGTATCCACGTTTGCTGCATGCAACACCTGAGCAGCGCGCGCACTGGCGAATTTGTGGAGGCGGCTATGGAATTCACTGGTCAGAGATTGATGAGGATTTAAGCACGGAAGGTTTGCTGCGTGGTGCGCCCGCTCCTTATGGTAGCGAACAGGTTGCGATATTGGTATCTAGCACGCACAGAGAGAAAGCACGTCAGCAAACACACGCCCCACGACAACGGCACGCGCGGCTTGTTGAGCAAGTGGGTTAGCGAAAAGGAAAGTTGCCTTCCAAGCTAGCGTGCCGTTGCGTGGGGCTGCGGCGTTATCCGAAACGGCGGCTTGCTTGAAGACCAAACCGTGAGGGGTATCCGATGGACAAGATAAGAATCGCTGCAGAATTTGATCGGATGGCGGATCTCATTCTATACGAGGGTGACTGCCTGGATTTGCTTCCTCTAATCCCTGATAAATTTGTCAAGCTCGTCGTCACTTCACCACCATACAATCTGGGCAAGCCCTACGAAAGTCGCCTGGACATGGACGAGTATCTGGCCCAGCAGCGGAGGGTCATTGAAGAATGCGTGCGCGTGTTGGATGACCGAGGAAGCATTTGCTGGCAGATCGGCAACTACGTTGATAACAGCGAGATCATTCCTCTTGACATCGTTCTGTACCCAATCTTCGCCTCGTTAGGGTTACACTTGCGTAACCGTATTATGTGGCACTTTGGACATGGCTTGCACGCCTCAAAACGATTTTCCGGCCGGTACGAAGTTATTCTTTGGTTTACCAAAGGCCATGAGTACACCTTCAATCTGGATGCTGTCCGGGTGCCCCAGAAGTATCCCAAGAAAAAGCACTTTAAGGGGCCCAAAAAGGGCGAGCTCAGTGGCAATCCTTTGGGCAAGAATCCCAGCGACGTTTGGGAAATCCCCAACGTGAAAGCAAACCATGTGGAAAAGACTATCCACCCTTGCCAGTTCCCGGTCGAATTGATCGAACGTCTGGTACTGGCGATGACTGATGAGGGTGACTGGGTATTGGATCCGTTCATTGGTGTGGGGACAACAGCGATTGCTGCCTTAATGCACAGCCGAAAAGCCATTGGTGCCGAGATTATGCCCGAGTACGTGGAGATCGCGAGAGAGCGTATTCGTCTGGCAGAGAGAGGGACATTGCGTATCAGACCGATGACCAGGTCGGTTTATGACCCTGATATGCCTGACATCAGTATCCCACCGCAGGTCGTGCATCTGGGGTCAGCCCCAGTTCAGCCCCAGTTATTCGAGCAGCGTGCACAGTATACCGCGCAGGAGCAGGAAGAATGAGGGTCGTCTACGAGTATTCACACCTGGGTGGGGCGGAAATTCTGCAAGTGCACTATCCAGACTGTGAACGTGAGGTTTATGAAATCATTGCTGACGTGACGGCGAAAAGAACCAAGATCAGCGAAGAGAAAACGATGCGCGGAAGAGAGTTGTACTCGCCCAAAGATATGAATCAGCAGTTTCGTGAGGCATTCAGGGCCAGGGGATATACCGAACTGCGCGATACATACACGATCACCGTGCCTGACAGCGATGTGACAATCCCAGGTGCGTTCAAGCAGATTGATTTTGTGAAAGGCAGGGTGCTGGTTGAAGTACAGTTCGGCAAGTATGCCTTTATGTTCTACGATATGGCAAAGTTCCAATACTTCTTTAATGAGAACAAGGCCGATGTGGGCGTCGAAATCGTACCCTGTCACGCGCTACACAAGCAAATGTCCACCGGCGTATCCTACGGAGAACAACTGGTATACGACATTGAACGATTGAAGCGACATTTTCCTGCCGTCCCGGTCAAGGTGATCTTGATTGATGTAGAGGAGTCTGATTAAGACGCCGCCGCTTCGGATAACACTTGCCTTGCGACTATGCTAGACGCACAGCGCAAGGCTCTAGCGTTCTGCGTCATGCCGTTTCAAGTCCGAGCGTGACGCGCATTCGATAATCAGAATACAAGGAGGATTTACTATGAATGCAGTTTTGCAACTTGAACAAGCGGTCTCACAGTTGCCGCCAAAAGACTTGGCGCGTTTTCGGAAATGGTTTGAGGAATTCGATGCCAAGATATGGGACAGGCAATTTGAGAAAGACGCCAAGTCTGGGAAACTCGACAAACTAGCCAATCGAGCCATCGCGGATTTTCGCGCAGGCAAGTTCAAACAACTATGACGCACTTCACCTCGCCCTCGTTTTGGGAATTGTACGACAGATTACCGCCACCCATTCAGGAATTGGCGGATAAGAATTACAAATTGCTCAAGACGAATCCGCGGCATCCCTCGTTACAACTCAAAAAAGTGGGCAAGTATTGGTCGGTGAGAGTTGGTCTCAGATATCGCGCGGCGGCTGTAGAAATTCAAGAGGGACTACTCTGGTTCTGGATTGGAACACACGCAGAATACGACCACGAGTTTGGATGAGTTCACAAGGCGCACGAACGCAGAACACACGCCCCACGACAACGGCGGGGCGGTGCGCGATTGGAAGGTGCTTTCGATTCGTCCGCCGTTGCGGCGTGCTACGGCGTTGACGGCCAGGCCTTCCGAGAGTGAGAGTTGGCGGCGGCAGCAGAGTTGGCGGCATTTCGCGCGCCGTGGATCCCCAAGCCCGGCTGTCAACACCCGCGGGCTGACCATGCCGCGCGGACCTGTGGTCGTGTGAATCGAGCAGTGCGCCTGGGAGCCTGTGTGGTCGTGTGAATCGAGCAGTGCGCCTGGGAGGATGTGGGTCACGTGCGCGGCACGGTAGCCCGCTTTGCGTTTCACGCCATCACATTTACACAGCCACACGGAGAGTAGATGAGAATCGAAGGAATCATTTGGCTCAGAGATGTGGTAGACAAACTCGCTTCCAAACACGGCGTTGAGACCTACGAAGTAGAAGACATCTTCAACGATAAGCCCAAGATTCGATTCGTTGAGAAGGGAGAAAGAGAAGGGGAGGATGTCTATCTGGCACTGGGTCAGACGGAAGCAGGGAGATACTTGGCGGTCTTGTTCATCTACAAACGGACCAACGAGGCGCTGATTTTGAGTGCCAGAGATATGGAGACAAAAGAACGGAGGCAATATGGCAGAAAGTAGATCCAGACCTATGCCCAAATTCACTTCTCTTGACAAGCTGGTAGAGTTCTTCGATACTCACGACATGGGTGAGTATTGGGATGATATGCCTGAAGTTCATTTCGACGTTGACATCAAGAGAAGAACTCATCTCTTTGCCATTGATGAAGACTTGGCTGAAAGAGTAACCGCGATTGCCAGAGCAAAGAAGGTACCATCCAAGACACTCGTCAATGATTGGCTACAGGAGAAAGTCCTGGAACAGATGAAGACTATGCCACAGACGGCGTGAAACACTCGCCTTGCGACCATGCCAACGGCGCAAGGCTGTGGCGTTCCCAGACACGCCGTTGCAAGTCGGACATCGCGCTTGACTGTGAGGGAACGAAGATATACTTACGGCAAGAAGGAGAGTCTAAATATGTCATCCACAGCAATTGCCACAGTGACAAAAATGATGGAGTCTTTGCCAGAACCCGCGCAAGGGCAAGTAGTTGAACATCTCCGCGAGTATCTTGAAGACCTGCAAGATGAATTGCAATGGGACGCCCTCTTCAAGAGAACGCAGCCGCAACTTGTCGCCGCCGCACGACGCGCCAAGCAGGAAATTGCTCAAGGTCTCGCCAAACCGATGGACTATGACCAACTATGAACTCCGCAACCCTACCCTCTTTTTGGTCTGCCTACGCGCGTCTGGATGAAACTGTCAAACGCAGTGCGAGAAAAGCATACCGCTTGTGGGCAAAAAATCCCTATCACCCCTCTTTGCACTTTGAATGTATCAATCGCGAAGAAAATATCTGGTCGGTAAGAGTAACGCGCGGCTATCGCGCCGTCGGCATCTTTGAGGGCGACACGGTCACTTGGTTTTGGATTGGTCGGCACGACACCTATGAGCGTTTCTTCTCGTAGGGGAACCATCTGACCAGATGCGCGTCTGGGAACACACGCCCCACGACAACGGCGGGGCGGCTGGCAATTGAAAGGTACTTTCGATTCGTCCGCCGCTAGGCGGGGCTCTGGCGTCATCTGACATTCGGCTTGCCAAAGGGACGTGTTGTCGCTACAATGGTGACTGGAGGCGTCGAAAAGTATCCTCTCAATAATCCGGGGAAACGGCGGTCACAGACCGCCTACGAGCCTGCTTTCAGGGGGTCTGCGACCCCCGTCGGCCCCCACTTATTGAAAAGATACGTCGAAAATGACAAGACAGATCTTAACCGCAGTTCTTCACAAAGAGGAAGATCTATACGTAGCAGAATGTCCTGAGGTTGGAACAGTTAGTCAGGGCTATACAGTTGAGGAAGCCGTTGCCAATCTCAAAGAGGCAACCGAATTGTATCTTGAAGAGTTCCCTCTCCCTGAGGTCACGCGACCTTTGCTGACAACCTTCGAGGTAGCCGCCTATGCCTAAATTGCGCCGAGTCTCAGGAGAGGAATCTATAGCGGTTGAACACTGAACGTCAGATAACTACATCGCATACCGTCATGTCTATACCCATCTACATCCTGGCCCACGACCTGGGCACCACCGGCGACAAGGCCACGCTTTTCGACGCGGCCAGCGGCGCAGTGCGCGCTGCCGCATTCGAGGCATACCCCACCGCGTACCCGCGGCCCAATTCGCAGGGGGCCGCCGGCTCTTGGGCCGAACAAGACCCGGACGACTGGCAAACCGCGGTGTTCGGCGGCATGCGGCGGCTGCTGGATCAGGCCGGCGTCGCGGCCGGCGCGATAGCCGCGGTCAGCTTCAGCGGCACGATGCAAGGCGCGCTCCTGGTGGATGCCCACGGTCAGCCGCTCCGGCCGTGCATCATCTGGGCGGACCAGCGGGCCACCGCCCAGTCGGAATTCATCTGTCGCGTCTGCGGCGCGGAGACGATCTATCGCCTGACCGGGTTGCGCGCCAGCCCCGCCTACACGGCCGCCAAGCTGCTGTGGGTGAAGGATCACCAGCCGGACGTCTATCGCCGTGCATACAAGGCGCTGCACGTCAAGGACTACGCCGCGTACCTGCTGACCGGCGTGATGGCCAGCGACTACTCCGACGCATCGGGCACGCAGCTGCTCGACATCACCGGCCGGCGCTGGGCGTCGGAGATGATCGCGGCCATCGGCCTGTCAGAGGAGCTATTGCCCGACCTGCACCCCTCGACCGCGGTCATCGGCCGCGTGACGCCCGCGGCGGCCGCAGCCACAGGGCTGCTGGCAGGCACGCCGGTGGTGATCGGCGGCGGAGATGGCGCGTGCGCGACGGTTGGCGCCGGCGCGGTGGCTGAAGGGGACGCCTATGCCTATATCGGCTCGTCGGCGTGGATGGCCTTGAGCGCGGCCGAACCGCTGGTGGATCCCGCGCAGCGCACCATCACCATGGCGCACCTGCACCCCCAGCTCTATTTCACCCTCGGCAATATGCAAGCGGCCGGCGGGGCCTACGATTGGCTGGTCGGGTTGCTGGCCGGGGAGGGGACGGCGAAGACTTTCGGCGAGCTGGATGCCCTGGCGGCCCGCGTGCCTCCTGGCGCTGGCGGCTTGCTCTTCCTGCCCCATCTGCTGGGCGAGCGCGCGCCCTACTGGAATCCCGCAGCCCGCGGCGCTTTCGTCGGGCTGGCGATGTCGCATGGCCGGGCCGAAGCCGCACGTGCGACCCTCGAAGGCGTGGCGTTTCATCTGCGCCTGATCCTGGACGCGTTGCGCGAGCAAGGCGCGCGGGTGGCCGGCCTGCGTCTGATCGGCGGCGGAGCCAGGAGCGCGCTCTGGCGGCAGATCATGGCCGATGCGCTCGGCCTGCCGATCCTGCTGCCCGCGCTGACCGCCGAAGCCACCTCGCTGGGTGCGGCCATCGCCGGTGGCGTCGGCGTGGGCATCTACGACGATTTCAGCGTGGCCGGCCGGCTCATCCCCGCGCGGGAGGCCGAAGTACCCGATCCGCCAACGATGACGCGCTATGAACAGATGGTCACGCTCTATGCGGAGACTTACCGGGCGTTGGAGGGGGTCTTCGGCAGGTTGGCCGCGCTCAGCGGCTGATGAATCTCTTTCGCATTTCGTCTCAAGGAGCCCCTTTATGTCTCAAACCACCGTTCACCTGCAACAGCGTCTCTTCGGCGAGAAGGAGCGCGTGCTGGTCGAAAACGGCCCGCTCAGCGCGAGCGTTTGGCGCTACGACAGCGGCGTGGCGGGCCTGCGTCTCAAGAATGAACTCGGCCAGCTCGTTATGCTGCCCTACCAGGGACAGCAGATCTGGTCGGTGCAGTTCGGCGGCCGTGAACTGGCCATGCGGACGCCGTTTCGCGAGCCGCGACCCACGCGCGTCTATCTGGAGACCTATGGCGGATTCCTGTTGCACTGCGGCGCGACCGCGATGGGAGTCCCGACCGGGCCAGATACCCACCCGCTGCACGGCGAGCTGCCCAACGCACCCTATCAGAAGGCGTGGGTGATCCTGGGCGCTGATGCGCACGGCGAGTATATCGGCCTGAGCGGCGACTATGAACACATCGTCTTCTTCAACGACCACTACGTCGCCACGCCTGAGGTTCGCCTCTACGCTGGCTCTTCTCTCTTCTCTGTCTCTATCTCTATCTGCAATCTCAAGGGCACGCCGATGGACCTGATGTACCTGGCGCACGCCAACTTCCGGCCCGTTGACAACGGCCGGCTGATCTACTCCGCCGCGTGCACGCCGCAAACCGTGCGCGTGCGCAAGAGCATCCCGTCGCACGTCAAGCCGCTGCCCGGCTATGCCGAATTCCTGGCCGAACTGACCGAGCACCCGGAGCGGCACAACGTCCTGAAGCCCGGCCTGGCGTTCGACCCAGAGGTGGTCTTCTTTGTGGACTACGCGGCTGACCCGACCGGTTGGGCGCATACCATGCACCTGCACCCCGATGGCACAGCCGACTACATCGCGCACCGGCCCGACGAACTGAACCACGGCATCCGCTGGATCTCGCGCACGGCCGACCAGGACACGCTGGGCATGTGTCTGCCCGCCACCGCCGAGCCGGAGGGCTACCACGCGGAGAAGGCCAAGGGCAACGTCCGCTCGCTGGCGGCCGACGCGGTGGCGCGGTTCGATATGAGGATGGGCTATCTTTCGGCGGACGAGGCGCAACAGATGCAGGCGAAGATCGAGGAGATTCTGTAGGCCAACGCGGCCCGGCAGAACGGTCTGGTCACGAATTGCACGGATTACGCGGAACTGCACGAACCTGCTTCTACGGCTCGATCCTGTCCACGAAATAGAGCGGATCGCGGCGCAGCGCAGCCAACGCTGACTCCCACAGGGCTGACGCCTCGATCAGGTATGCCTCTGCCTGGAGCACGCGGCCGCGGCGCAACCCGCGGCTGTCGAGCACCGGAGCCACGCGGTCGTAGCGTTGCATCCAACCCGCGAAGCCGTGTCGCCGATACACCTTCTCCCGCGCCTTCCCTTCCCAATCCACCAGCCGATAGGTCAGCGGCTCGCCATAGAGATAAGGCGGGACGACCAGCTCCTCGATGCCGTGCAGCGAGGTGTTGGGGCGCAGCCCGCAACCCAACATGAGGATCTGGCCGCGATACTCAGGCAGCAGATGGAACGGCGAGTGGGGGCCGACGGGGGTGTCGTCCAGGCGGTGATCTCTGAGCATCTGCTCCGCCAGCCGGCCCACCGCGCAGACCGAATGGGTGGGGTGCATACTGCGCGGCGTGCCCGGCCGCGCGCGGAAGTGCTCAGGGATGGCGCCGACGTTGCCCGGTGTGCGGCGGATGTCGAAGACCGGCTGGCTGGACGTCACCCGCTCGTAGCTCAGCGCGGGCATCAGCAGGGTTCCCTCCGGCCCCAACGCCTCCAGCAGCCCGCGGACTACCGTCTCTGCCCCGGCCGGCACGTGGCCGAGGGAACGCAGCGACGAGTGCACCAGGAGCGGCCCTCCTGGTCGCACGCCAGTCGCGGCCAGATCATGGGCGATGTGGGCGATGGTTTCGGATTCGGTCATGGCAGAGATTCACTGCCGGGTTGAGCCTGGGCAGGAAACCCGTTTTCTCCGAGAAAACGGGTTTCTGGCAGCCTCATCTTACCGTATTGGTTCTAAAGGAAGCGAGGGCGACCGGCGAGGGTCAGGAGAGCCACGTGCCGGCCGTAGCGGCCCAGCAACTGGAAGGGGCGAACCAGGTAATGACCGACCAACCATCGTGATTCAGATGGCAGGTTGTACAACCGGGCCATCCGTTCGCGGGAGGGGAACAGAGCCTGCCACAACACCCGCAACTTCTCGCCGGCCGACGGGGCGAGAGCATAGGTCATCAGATAATCGGTCGTCCACTCGTGCGTCTCGAGGCGGGCCATGGCCAGGACGCGTTGTCGCACCGCAGGCACGAACGCCTCTTGAAATCCTGCCGGCCGCAAGTCCGCCCACGCCTGATCCACGTCGGGCAAGCCCAACAGTTCATTGGCCACGCGCAAGATCAGGTACAGGTACCGCTGCGCATCCCACTGGCGCGCCCGTTCCGCAAGCCGGCCCCAATCGAGCTGCTGCGCATAATGGCGCGTCGTTTCAGCGACGTCTACCAGGTGATGCAGCCGAGTCAAGAATCGGCTGAACAGGGAGGCGTGCAGCGCCAGGTGGAGCAGCAGGTCCTCGGGAGCGAGCTTCCAGGTGGGACGCCCGGCCAGTTGCCCGGCCACTGCCCGCGCCCAGATGGCCTCGACGTCAACAGGGAGATGAACTTCCGATGGCGCCAGGTCCCAGTGGATTTCCACCTGGACTTCGCGGCCGGGCAACCGGTAGGGGACCAAATGATGGCTGGTCTCGGGGCGGTACCAGGCGCGAGGGCGGTAGGTTTCGTCGGCGAGATAACCGAGCGCCTGCAGCGCAGACTCGGCCTGCCGGACGTGCTCTGCTCTGACCAGCAAGTCAATATCTCCGCTGGGGCGCAACGCCGGATCGGGATAAATGCTCTCCCGCAGCGCCAGGCCCTTGAGGGGCATCACCGGCACGCCAGCAGCGTGCAGCAGGTCGAGCAGGCGAGTCGCCTCGAATCGCTGCCGCATGACCTGGAGCCGGGTGACCTGGTCGATGTGCGCCAGCTGCTCCATCACCCCAGCAGGAATGGCAGCGCTAACGTCCAGCATCTGCAGATGGCGGTAGACCAGTGTGGAGATGCCTTGCCGGATCGCGCCGGTCAGTATGGCATCCCACGCGAGCGGTTCGCGCACCAGTCGCGCCAACGCCTCCATTTCGGCCGCCGCTGGGAAAACGCGGGCGCACAGCAACAGGAGCCTGTCTTCCGGCGGAGCGGTCATGGCCATACGCATCAAGCTAAGCCTTTCGGCAGCTCACTGCCGGTCTGCGACCGGCGGTCGGGGCGCGGCGACTGCTTACGGCAGGCAGTGTACTCCCCGGTCGAGCAGCGCCGACGCCCCATTGCTGACGACGGTCGCCGCCAGAAGCAGCCAAACAAGTGGTCAAGGCGGGGTCGCAGACCCCTGACGAGCACGCTATGAGACCAGAACGACCTTAGCTTGATGCCTATGGCGGTCATGGCCTCCCGCCTTTGACGATCATGGGCAGGTGGCCGCCCCGGACAGCCATCAGCCGCAGGCGCAGTGCGGGATCGCCGAACAGGGTGAAGCTCTCGATCATCTCCGAGCTGACGCCCTGGGCAAACGCGTTGCGCTTGGCCGTCACAGTGACATCGCCCAACATCGGGACAGGCGCGCTAAACAGGGCACGGGAGAACTCCTCGAACAGGATGACCTGGTGGGAAAGCCAGCCGAGCGCGGTGGGACTCCAGGCCGCGATGGCGCCGCCGTCGGCCTTACGCACCAACGCCTCGGCCATCGTGTCGTCGGTGTAGGGGTGGACGAAGAAGCCGTTCAGACAGTCGGCCGTGATGACCACGGGCAGGCGCTCACGATTGGTCAGCAGGCTGACCATCGTCACGTCGAACAGCCGCCCGCCGCTCCAGACGCCCCAGCGGTCGAAGTTGCCGTGGCCCACGTAGGTGACCAGGGATGCGCCCTGGTTGATCCCCCGGACGATGTCGTCGGCCGGGTTGCCGGGCGGATAGCGGCCAGCAAAGACGCGCTGGACCCGAAAGCCGCCGGATACCTGGGCTGCCCACCACTCCGCGGCGGCCTGATGTTCCGGCACGTTGTCGGCCACGAACATCAGCCGGCCCTGCCAGATGTCGGCCGGCGCGGTCTCGTAGGAGATGATCTTCGCGACCATGGTGCGCACGTCGTCCGGGCTGCGGGCAGGCAGCCGGCCCACGGCCAGATCGGGCACGGGCGCGTTGCCCGTCACCTGGCCGAACCAGGTGTCGTTGGCAGTCTGACCCACGTCGTCCGCGTCGAAGATGAAGGTGGGCACGAAGTTGGGTCGGCCCGTTCGGAAACGATCCCGGTAGTCCAGGTTGGCGTCGCCGACCAGCAGGACGCAGCGCGGCGCGGGCGGCGTCCAATGGTGGTACGCATAGGCCAGGAAGTCGCGGATCGCCTGGGGGGTTGCCAGGCCGGCGGCGAACTCATCGTAAACATCTGTGAGGCGCACAACCGCCACGCGCAAGCCCTGACCCTGGCGGTAGGCCGCGAGCGGCAGCGTGTCGGTGTAGAAACCATCGTAGGTGACGATGATCTCGTCGGCGCCATTGGCCGGGTAGCGCCAATCGGAAGGTGCGTCTGCGATCAAGCCGGCCGGCGGTCGGCGAGCTGCCGCGGTCTGGGCCAGGTAGCGCGTCGCGGCGGCCGGCCGATCCTCGAGGATGGCGGTAAAAGCGCCGGTCTCTGGTGCAGCCTGAACGTTCAGCAGCCTGACGGGTCGTTCCGGGTCGGTGAGATCGAACGCCTCCACGTCTGGACTGGTGAAACCGGCTACCTCAAACCGGTAGGCGTCCGCAGCGGGCGCGGCGAAGGCCAGGCGATCTCCTTGAGCCACGTAGCTGGCGGCGTAGTCCACCTCCAGCCAGTTGACGTAAAGCTCGTCAACCGTCGCGCCGGTTCCACCGAGCGATGCTACGGTCACGGTGTTGACGCCGGTCAACAGCAGGGTGGGCGAGAACGCAACCGTGTGCTGAAACTCGATCTGTCCGTTCCAGCGGGCCTCGACGAGGGGGGCACCGTTCAACGAGACGAGCGTGTGATGGTCGGGATCGGCGCTGGCGTCGTCGGTCTTGCCGGCCAGAGCCACTCGCAGCATAGTCGCGTCCGCATCGTCGAACGGCGGCATCGCGAAAGGCAGCGTTGCGGTAGCCGGCGCGGTGAGCGGCCCGGTCCAGTACCAGTGATCTTGCGTCTCGCGGCCGGGCGGATTCTGCCAGTAGCCCCACGGCGCAATATCCTGTTCGGCATGAATGGTCGTCGGCCAGCTCGTCGCGACCGGGTAGCCGTGCACTGGCGCGGCATCCCGTTCGGCCATGCGCCGGCCGGGCGCGGCGCCGGCCGGCAGCCAATAGACGTTGCCCCGCGTGTATGGCCCGGTCGCGGCGCGGCCGTAGAAGAGGACGACGTCGCCCGGATCGAAGAAGCCATCGTCGCCGCCCGGCGTCCACAATGCCACTTCCGCGCCCAGGTTCGTCAGCCGGAGCGTGTGCGGGTCGAGCTCCGCCAAATCCCAGCCGGCGCCGGTCAGGTCGGCGGCCGTGAGCTGCACGATGCCATCCTGGTCTACGAAGACCTTGAGAGGAAGGAAGTTCGTAGTAGCGACTTCCCTGGCCTGACCGCCAGGGCAGGCAGTCGCTTTCGGCCGCATGGAACGACTGAAGTCGTCACTACGAACCGCGGTGGGGGCCAGCATCAGCCAGGTCAGGAGTAGGAGCAGAACCAGCGCCCCCCGGCCTTCCCAAGTCTGGGGGAAACCGGCCTCTCCCCAAAAGCCTGTTCCGAAAACGGGACGCGGACTACGCGGATTACGCGGAGGACGCGGACAAGGCCGAAAAATATCCGCGTCGTCCGCGGTCTCCGCGTGCATCCGCGTGCCGGTTTCAGCCGCTGTGGCGGTGCGCCCGGCATGAACAACTGCCCTTGGCATACTGGTGACGCGGCGGCTATGAGGGGACATGGGCACTCAATTTCTCAAGCTCACTCGTCGTCGCCATGATCGTCTCGATCATCCCATCCAGTCGGCCCACGCGCAGCCGGTAGCAGACCATGCGGTCGGCCAGGCCGACGAGCGCCAGGTAGAGCCGGGTCGCGCTGCCGCCGAAGACCTGGTCGAGCAGCGCCGAGCGTGGCCCGCCCTTGAGATGGCCGAGCAGCGCCTGGGCGGCCCCGGTGGCCGCGAGACGGGTCAGCTCGGGACGGACGCTGAAATCGGGCGGCGCGGCCGGGCCGGCCGTTGCCTCGAACAACAAGACCTCGCGCCGTCGGCAGAGCGCCTGGATGGCCGGTTCGCTCGTGGGCCAGGCCCCGCGCGCCAGGTCAACCCACAGGACGGGATAGGGTTGGCTCTGCGCCGCGTGTACCGCCTGCACCCCTGAAACGGCTCGCAGATCGGCCAGCAACCCTTCGTCGGCGCGGTCGAGCACCAGGTATCTGAAATTCGTGGCCGGCTCGCTGGCGTCTGTCAGCAGGAACAAAAAACGCGCCGGACAGCCTGAGCCAGCCGAACCGCTCAGACTGCCCGGCGCGATCTCCGTCACGTCGAGCAGACGCTTTTCACCGGGCCGGCCGCCCGTGACCCGCACCCCCAGCCGCCGCGGAAAAGGATAGAGCCGGCCGTCGGTCCGGCCGACCGCGGCCACGTCATCGGAGAGGAAGGCGTAGCCACGCTGCAACAGGGCGACGGTCAGCGTCGTCTTGCCCAGCCCGGCGCCGGCCGCCAGGATGACCCCGCTGCCGGCCGGCGCAATCACGGCCGCGGCGTGAAACAAGAAGTGACTGCACACCCTGGCGGTGGCCGCGTTCAGCAAGGCGTTGTAGGCGTAGGTGCTGAGCGCCTCGGCATCCGTCGAGCGCCAGGTTTCCCCCTCGATCTCGGCCGCCGGCCGGCCTGCGAGCGTCACCCGGTAGACCGGCGCCCCAGCCTCCTCTTCAGCCCTGAATCGCTCGTACGCGGCGTCGAATTGCGCCAGGAAGGCGGCCGAGTCGGTTTCTACCACAAAGGGCGCATCGAAGAAACGATACGCGGCGCGTGGCATCGCGCCGCCCCTAGCGGCCCACCAGCGGCAGATAGCGCCGGCCCTGGGCCATGCCGACGGTGACGGCCGTCGGGCCATGGAAGGCGCTCAGGCCGTAGACGTTCACTTCCTCGAGTTTGTAGTAGTGAATTGCGCCATCGGCCGCCGTCGCGTCGGTGAACGTATAGCTGGCGCCCCAGGTCGGGCCGCCGGCCGCAGGGATCAGCGTGGGGTTGATCCTGGCGTAGGGGCCGTCCGGCGCGTCGCCACGCCACAGATTGAAGCCGGCGGTGTCCAGCTCGCAAACGGTCTCCCAGGTCAACAACACGCCGCCGGCCGTGGGCGCCGCGGTGAAGGAGGCCAGGGCGATGAGATTCGTGCCCTCCACTCCGGCCGCAAAGCGCGAGTAGCTGGTGGTGCCGACCTGCACGTACCTGAAGTTGTCCGACCCTGAACTACCGTAGCTGCGATCGCCCTGCAAACGCCACAACTGCGGCGAGGTCTCCTCGTGGAAGATCTGCACGGCGCTCTGGGACAGGCCGTTGCTTTCGTAGGTAGTGTCATACCAGAATTTGGTCGTGGCATTCGCCGTGCTGGTCGGTGCAATCACGTAGCAGCGTTTGATCAGCGTCCCGCCGGTGCCGATGTTCGGCGGCTCGCTGCACGCCTGCTCGCCGTAGATCGTCACCGTCGTGCTGCCCATGCTGGTGGTGGGAGTGATCACGAGGCCGTAGTAGGTGCCTGACGAGACGTTCAGGAAGCTCACGGCGCCCGAGCTGACGGTCTGCGTCTGCTTGAGCTGGCCCTTGTTGCGGACGGAGTCGGTGGCGTCGAACAGAGTGTTCGTGCTCACATCCAGAATCGTGTTGCTGCTGATCTCCAGGTCGTAGAAGGTGGTGGTGCTCGACCCGCTGAACGTGGACGTGCCGCTGCGGTTGAAGGTGACTTTGCCGCTGCTATGGGTGAACGTGCCGTTGTTGGTCCAGTTGCCCGCCACGTTCATCGTGCCGCTCGGCGCGGTCAAGCTGCTGCTGATCGTCACGTTGTTGAACGAGTTGGTGCTGCTGCCCGAGATGGTCGTCGTGCCGTTGAACGTCACCGTGCCGCTGTTGTGGGTGAACGTGCCGTTGTTCGTCCAGGTACCGGCCACGTTCAGGGTGCCGCTCGGCGCGGTCAGGCTGCTGCTGATCGTCACGTTGTTGAACGAGTTGGTGCTGCTGCCCGAGATGGTCGTCGTGCCGTTGAACGTCACCGTGCCGCTGCCAGGGGTGAAAGTCCCGTTGTTAGTCCAGTTGCCGGCCACATTCATGTCAATGTTGTTGGCATCGAGGGTAGCACCGGATTGGATGTTGACATCCCCTTTCACAGTCAGCGCATTGGTGAGTAGTTTGGCAGTAGGCGCGTTTGTCGTGTACACGGTCAAGTTGTAAACAGGCGCACTGCTCTTGATACGAATGGTCTGCCCTGATAAGGTGGAACTATTCCCGACCTGGAGAGTACCGCCAGTAACGTTGGTAGTCGAGGCCGCGACAAAATAGTCACCGCCATTGGCATCCGTGTTGCTGGTAGCATTCTGGATCACAATGTTCCCGCCACTCATTGTAAAAGAGGAGCCTGAGGCGCCGATGTCGAAACCTGCGCGGGTGGTAGCGGTAGATGCACTCGTTACCACGGTTATAGTTCCGCCGCTCTGGTTGTAGGTAGTTGTATTCGAGTTGGAATTGGTGTCCCGGGCTAGCCTGCCAGCAATACTCACCGTTCCGCCTTCCAATGTAATCACAGAGTCAGTACGGTACCTGAGCGAGTTATCGTCCGTCGTGCCCAGGTTGAGTGTGCCGGCCGACACCCGCAGTTGCCCGCTCAACTGGTATGAACCATTCCAGGCAACCCCCGTGACATTGGCGTTGTCCAACCAGAATCCACCGGTAGCCGGAATTACGGCCGGCGAACTTCCTGTGAACACCCGATTGGAAAGCGAAAACGAACCGGAGAGTCGCAGAGTGCCATTCTGAATGCCAGTGCTGGTATCGATAAAACCCGTAGAGGGTACGCTGAAGTTGCTCGACGAAATCTGCAACGTGTTGTCGCGGGAAGATCCCATGTTCAGCGTGATCAGATTGAATCGAGTAGTTGATCCCGTACCGCTGATCGTCTGGTTGCCATTCTTGTTGAAGGTCACGTTGCAGATCAGCGTGGACCCGCCGCGCGACATGTCGAACGTCCCGTTATTGGTCAGGTTGCCACCGATGCTCAGGCTGTGCGTCGCGGCGCCGGATGCCTGGGTGATGAAGATGCCGCCGCTGTTGACCGTCACGCTGCCGGCTACTGTGACAGTGTGTGCAGTGCTGTCGAAGATCAGCACGCCGCTGGTCCCTTGGCCGACGGTAATGGATGCGACGGAGGCATTCGTATCCAGCGTGACCGTGTACCCGTCAGCGATGACGACATCGTCGCCAGTTTGCGGGACGCTGCCGTTACAGTTGTTCCAGGTGCTTGAAGCCGACCAAGTGCCGCTGGCTTGCGAAGTGCACGTTGCAGCAACAACTGGTCGCGCAATGAGCAATGCGGTTGCAATGAGCAGAAGTGTCACGATGATGCCCCAGAGTGCAGTCGTTCGGTTGAGCATCTTAATCCTCCCGGATACATCAAGACACTGGCGTCTGAGTTGGCTCGGTCGGAGACCGGCCAAAGCGAAAGACTTGCCTGCGGATCAGCTCACGGAACAACTCCCGTCTCACCTCGCACAACCCATCCGTCGCGTACCACGCGCCGGTCGCCCGCCACACGCTCCCCGGACACCCGCCCTGGCAAAAATGCTTCCACGCGCAGGCGCGGCACTTCGCGATCTCCTCGCGGCGCCGTTCGCACAGCGCCACCAGTTCTGCCAGCTTCGCGAAGGCCAACGCGTCGGCCAGAGGCGTCTCTGCCACGTTGCCCAGCCGGAACTCGGGCGCGGTCAGCAGCGCGCAGGGGTAGATGTCGCCGCGAGCGTCCACCAGGAGCACGTGGCCCAGCCCACACCATGCGCCGTCTTCGGGCGGGTCGAGCTCCAGGCCCAGCAGGCCCGGGCTGATGGTCAGGCCGTCATTCGAGCGATAGCCGTAGAGAAAACGATACGCGACCGCATATTCGTCGGGGGTTGGCGCCAGCTCATCCCAGCGCGCGGCCGCGCGGCCTATATGTTGCAAGGGGGCAAAGCGCAGACCCGCCACGCCTCGCTGCTCGGCCAGGGCGACGATCTCGGCCACCCGGCCGACGTTCGGTCGCATGAGGGTCACATTCAGCGCCAGCCGCTCGCCGAGGCCGGCCCGTTGCAGGCGCTCGATCCCGCGCCACGCCCGCTCGAACGCGCCCCGGCCGCGGATGCTGTCGTGCGTGGCTGCATCCGGGCCGTCCAGGCTCACCTGCACGATCACGCCCAAGCCGACCAGGGTTTGGGCAGCGGCGTCATCTAGCAGCGTCGCATTGGTGGCAAGCAGGGTCTTGACGCGCGGCGCGGCGTAAGCGAGGAGGTCGAGCAGATCAGGATGGAGGAACGGCTCGCCGCCGCCGAACGCGATCCCCTCGGCGCCGGCTGCTACGGCCTGCTCCACCAGGTCGCGAACCACGACGGCGCTGAGCTGAGGGGATCCGGCCGTATCTTCCACCACCGCGCAATGGCGACAGCGCAGGTTGCAGCTCTCGGTGAGGTACAGGTGCAGCCGCCAACCACGCCTGGCAGGGGGAGGGGTCACGACCTCAGCCGGCGCGGGCAGCCTTTCCAGAAAACCGGCGCGCGCCAGGGACGCCACGCACGCCTCGACGTCCGGCAGCACCCTCTCGAACGGCTGCGACCAGCGCTGCGCGACGATTGCCGCGATCTGGGGGATCGTGTGCTGGCCGTCGCACAATCGCGCCACCGCCAGCCCGGTGGCGTTCACGACTGCCCAACGAGGAGCGTCCGGATGGAGCAGCAGGTGCATGGCGCTTGTCGCTTCTGTCCGAACACCGGGAAGAACGAGCGGAAAAGAATCAGCGCTGACCATGGAAGCGGGGAAGTACGACCTACCCCCCAACCCCCTCCCCGCTTGATTGCGGATTGCAGATTGCGGACAGCACTCCACAATCCAAAATCCGCAATCCACAATGGAGAGGGGGCAGGGGGTGAGGTTTTCACCCGCCTGCCGGTTTGGCCCCAGGCGCGCCGAAGTTCGGTGGACCGAAAGTCGGCCCGCAAACGACCACCGAATGGCCGAACGAGCACGCCTGCGCCGGCCCCAACATCCTCAGGATGTCGGCCCCGCGATAGGTCAGCACCCGAGGAGGTTCGTAAGGAGGCAGGTCTGTGTCTGCCGTTTCGGCCCCAGGCTTTGTCAGTTCAATCTGGTCCATATCCCAGCTCCTTTGCCAGATCATAGCGGTGGATCAATTCCTCGCGCGCAAATACGGCGAGAATTGCCAGGACGTCGGCATCTACGTCCTGATCAGATACGTCAGCAAAAGCAGCCCGCAGGTGGGTCGCCATGTCGGCAGGCGTGTGACGTCCGTCGCACAGCTCCCAAACGGCCCACGCCGTGGGATTTAGCGTATGAACGGCATCGGCAACGGGATCATAGAGCAGCGTCTCACGGCCGGCGTGTTGGCCGATCACGTCGGACCGGCGCAGCGGCGTCACGCTCATCGCGATAGACCTCTCGATGTCCAATAAATCATAGCACAACACCGTAGAATGTCAAGCGTGTGTTCGTGCGATCAGGCCGTTGTGTCAGGGGAAGGGGCGCCATTGTTCTCTCAGGCGGACGTTTTCTCGCGCTTGCCTCGGCCAGAGCGATCCCGGTTCTGCTCGCGCGCCCTTGCGGGGTCCCGGCCATCATCCGAATAGTAGTGGCCGTAGTGGTAATAGTAGTAATAATAGTAGCCGGCCCCGCGCGTGGGCATGCGGTTGAGCAGCGCGCCGACCACGCGCGCGTTGACCTGGCGCAAGCCATCCAGGGCGCGCCGGGCAACCTCCCGCCGCGTGTGGCCGGAATCGAGCACCAGCAGGACACCGTCGGTCTGGGTCGAGAGGATCGCGGCGTCGGAGAGCGCGGTGGACGGCGGGCTGTCCACCACCACCAGGTCGGCCTGGGTCTGCACTTCGGCCAGCAGCTCCTTCATGCGCGCGGAGCCGAGCAGCTCGGCCGCGTTGGGCGGCAGCGGCCCCGAGGTAAGCACGTGCAGGCCGGGCACGGTTGTCTCCTGCAACAGGCCGTCCAGGCTGGGACGCGCCTCCAGAAGCGCGGTGGTGAGGCCGGTGTTGTTGCGCAGCTTGAACAATCGGTGCAGCCGCGGCCGGTGCAGGTCGCCGTCCACCAGGACGACGTGCTTGCCAGCCTGCGCCATTGCTGCGCCCAGATTGGCGACTGTGAGGGACTTACCTTCGGTGGGCGCGGGGCTGGTGATCAGCAGGGTGTGCAGAGGGCGGTCCACGGCGGCAAACTGGAGGTTGGTGCGCAGGATGCGATACGCTTCGACGGCCGCTGAATGGCCGCCGGAGAGCACCGGCAGCTCGTCCCCCGCGGTAGCGCCATCCATCACCGGCACCGCGCCGAGCGTGGTGAGGCTCAGCTCCTTCTGCACGTCGTCGGGATTCTTCAGGGTATCGTCCAGGTACTCCAGCAGGTAAGCCGCGCCGGCCGCCAACACCAGACCAATCGCCGCGGCCAGCAAGATGGTCGCCAGTTTGTTCGGGCCAATCGGCTTCGTCGGCAACACGGCCGGCTCGATGACGCTGATCGTGTTGATCGAGCCTTGCTGCGTATTGCTGAGCAGCGCTGCGTAGTTGGCTTGCAGCGTGTTCAGCTTGGTCTGCAGGCCGGCGATCTGCGTCTGCGTGTCCGCGATCTGCCGGGCGCTGAACAGGTTAGCCAGGTCGGCCTGTTTCTTGTCAATCTCGGCTTTGGTCTCCTTGATCTTGACTTCCAGGTCGTCCAATTGCGCCTTGATGAAGGCCTGGCGTTGCTGCGTTTCGCTGTCGGAGTTGGTGGGGGTCTGGCGAATGAGCTGGTTCGCCAGCTCGGCGGCCACTGCCTGGGCGCGCGGGGGGGAAGTATCCACCACCGTAATCTCCAGCAACTGCGTGTTTGCCACCACGCGCACCGTGTACTCGGGCAGCCAGTTCAGCCCCAGGGCCGCCATGGTCGCCTGTTTGATCGGTTCGCGCTTGGCGATGTCGGCGTAGGTGTTGGCAAGCTGCTGCGTCAGCCAAAAGTCGTTGCCCGTCGGATTTGGGTTTTCGATGGCGCTGCCGATCATAATAGTAGTGCGCGCCTGGTAGATCGGCGACTGCTGTCGCGTCGCCAGATAGCTGGAAACAGTCGCGATAAAAACGGAGGCGACGATCAGCCACCACCATTTGCGCAGGGGCAGGATGTATTCCTTAAGCTCCATGATTTTCTCCAGGAGTTCTCAGTTTTCAGTTTTCAGTTTTCAGTTCTCAGTTTTCAGTTTTCAGTTTTCAGTTTTCAGTTTTCAGTTCTCAGTTCTCAGTTGACAGCAAGCCCTACTGACCACTGAAAACTGATAACTGACCACTGACAAACTGACCACTGACCACTGACCACTGACCACTGACCACTGACCACTGACCACTGACCACTGACCACTGACAAACTGACCACTGACCACTGACAACTACTTCACCCACACAGGATCCCAATCATTATACACCGAATCGAGTAAAAGGCGTTGGTTCGAGCCGTCGGCGTTCATCACCCAGAGTTGGCGGCGGCCGGTCTCGCGATTCGACCAGAAGACGATCTGCGTGCCGTCGGGCGACCAGGAGGGATGTTTGTCCCACTCCCAGGTATTGACGGTCAGGCGGCGCATGTCCTTGCCGTCGGGCGTGATGACGTAGATCTCGTCGTTGCCCGGCTCGGTGGACACGAACGCGATCCGGTTGCCGCGCGGCGACCACGCTGGATCGTAACTCCAGCCGGTCGTGGTGGTCAACTGGCGCAGCCCGCTGTAGCGCACATCCCGGATGTATACCTGCGGGATGCGCCGGGCGTCCTCCTGCACCAGGAGGCTCAAAGTTCCATCTGGCGAGCGGCCTTCGGCCACCTGAGCCAACCGATAAGGCCAATCCTGAGTCACCCGGGCCAGCCGGCCAGATGCAGGATCCAGGACAAACAAGTGTGACTCTCCATCGCGGTCGCTGAAGAACAGGATCCGGCCGACCAACTCACGCGGCATGGTCGAAGGCGGCGTCGGGGTGGCCGGGGGGCGCGGGGTGGGCGATAGCTGGTCCAGGTACACCAGCAGCGGCGCCGGCGTGGCCATGACGACGTTGGGCGGCAGTGGGGTGAAGGTGCCGACGATCAGCGCCACCGCGGTGGCATAGGCCGCCTGGGAGACCACCGTGGCATAATTGGCCGGGACAGGCGTGTGGGTGACCACTACCGGACGCGGTGTGACGGTCGCGATCACGGCGTTGAAGGGCAGAGGGGTTGCCGTGCCCACTTCTGTGGCCTGCGCGGTCGCAGCCAGGACCTGGGCGGCCGCCGTGACCACGTTTTCCGGCACAGGCGTCGGGATCACCACGATGGGCGTCACCGCGTTCGTCGGGATCGGGGTAAAGGTGCCGGTGGTGACCGCAACGGCCGTGGCATAAAGCGCCTGGTAAGTGGCCGTAGCCTCGTTGGCCGGCGTTGGGGTCGCGACGACGATGGCCGGCAGCCCCTGCGCAAAGCCCAACGCCTGCGCGGTCGCCAGGTTAGCCGGAACCGGCGTGGGGGTCACGATCCGGTAGGTCAGCGGGGTAGGCGTGCCCGCTTTGGCAACCGACGTGGCGGTCAGGACGCGCGCCGCCGCGGTGAGCACGTTGGCCGGCGTGGGGGTCAGCGTGGCGACGATCACCTGTTGCGTCGGCAGGGGCGGCGGCGTGGCGGGGGCCGGTCCCAGGTTCAGGGCCAACTGCGGCCCGTTGCCGCCGCTGGCCGGGCCACTCCCACTATCCCAGGCAAAGAGCGTGTCGCCGGCTGCCGGCCCGATGATGCGCGCGATCACGGCCGGCGCGCCGTTGACCACTTGTTCGGCCAGCCAGGCGCGGGCGCTGGCATCCAGCCGCAGCTCCTGCATGCGATTTTCGCCCAGGTCGGCCGGATAAAAGGCGGGAAAGAGGGTCACGCCGGCCGCCGCGTTGAAGAGCGCCTGAAAGTCGGCGCGAGCGAACTCCTTCATCGCATCCGCGGCCAGCAGTTGCACCTGCCACGTGCCGCCGGCCTCGGGTCGGAAGCGATCGCCGCGCAGCCCGGTCACCCGCAGGGTCGCCTCGCGGATCGGTGCGCCGCGCGGGACGCGAGCCAGCTCGAAGCGGGCCGCGGCCACGAACGCCTGGCCGTTGAAATAACCGGCGTAGAGGTACGAATCCCCCAGGTGGTTGCCGCGGCCCTCGCCGCTCGTCCACCAGCCGGCGTCGCCGGCCTTGGGCGCCAGTATCAAGACCTGCCCGCCGGGCTCGGGCGTGCTGGTGATGAGACGAGCCGACGCCGAAGAACGGACGCCAAGCGCGGGTGTCGGAGTTGCCGCGCCGGCAGCGGATGTCGGCGACGCCGTGGAGGTGGCGCCAGCGGCCGGCGACGCTACGACGGGGTCAACCAACGGAGCCAACGCGACCGGTGGCCGGAGGAGGTCGCGGCCGTAGACGAACACCACGACGATTGCCAGCAGCGCCAGCGCGAGCCAGGGCACGAACGCCAGCCAGCGACGGAACGAGGATCGGGAACCAGCCTCAACCTTATCCTTGACCTCAGCCTTATCCTCGACCTCGACATAGAACGGGCAGCTCGGATGTTCGGCCGAGAGACAAAACGCGATCTGCTGCGCTTCATCGGGCGCGGCGGGTGGCGTCTGCGCGTAGCAGCGGTGGGCGGCGTCGGGCTGCGTGCGGGCCAGCGTGCGGTCGCTCGCGAGACCCAGATGGGGGCAGGTGGCGGGTGTGGGTTGAGTCATGATAAGACCTCAGCCTCAGCCCGATACCACGCCACCGTCACGTCGTGCCCCAGGGCAAGATAACGATCTACGACGTGGGAGTCGAGGAAGCCGGCCCCGCCGGTGACGAGGTTTTTAGACACGCAAGATTCCCCCTCGGATTGACAGTTCGCTCACCATGATCCAATCCACCGCATCGGCCAGGTTGTCGGCCACGTGAAAACTGTCCACGCCGCGCTGCCGCAGAAGCGCCAATTGCTCCACGCCGCGCCCGGTCTGGACCAAGATGGGCCGGCAGCCGGCGCTCAGGGCTGCCAGCACGTCGTTTTCAGCATCCCCCACCAGGTAGCTGTGGGACAGGTCCAGCGCCCACTGTTCGGCCGCCTGCAACAACAAGCCCGGCCGGGGCTTACGGCAGTTGCAGTTTTCGTCCGGGCGATGTGGGCAGTAGAGCACGCTGTCAATCCGACCGCCGGCGTCCTGCACGGCAGCTACCATCCGCGCGTTGATCTCGTCCACCGTCTGCCGGCTGACCAGCCCGCGGTTGATGATCGCCTGGTTGCTGACCACCACCACCGGCCAGCCCAACCTCGCCAGCTTTTGCAACGCATCCATAGCGCCCGGCAGAAACGCGAACTCGGCCCACGACTTGACGTGGTCGCGGCGATTGCAGTTGATCACCCCATCACGGTCCAGAAATACCGCCGGCCGGCTCATGCGCTTCGCCTCAACCTCGACCTCAACCTCAACCTCGACCTGTCCATTCCCGCTGCGCCTGCGCGTACTTCTCCGGCGTGCCGATGTCCAGCAGGTAGGTGCCAACGGGAACCACCCACCCATAAAGCGGTACGCCGTCCGCCAGAAGCCGGGGGAACAGGTCGCGGCCGAAATCGTAGCAGACGTGCGGCGGAATACGTTCGATCACGTGCGGCTCGACGACCAGGATGCCGGTGTTGGCCAGGTCGGTGAACACCTCTTCGGGTCGCGGTTTTTCCAGGAAACGGGTGATCCGCCCGTCGCCATCGGCGCCCACTAACCCCACCTCGGTAGGATTGGGCACGTGATACAGGCTCACAGTGGCGCCGATTGCAGGGTCGCGCACGGCCTGTTCGTGGTGAAACATCAGCAGCCGGCGCAGGTCAAGGTCGGTCAACACGTCACCGTAGACCACCAGGAAGGGGCCGCCGTCGAGGAAGTCCGCCAGCTTGCGCACCGCCCCGGCCGTGCCGAGGATCGGATCCTCGTACGAGTAGGTGACGCGTACGCCGTAGGCCGCGCCATCGCCGAAATGGCTCGTGATCGCCTCCGGCCGGTAGTGGAGGTTGACCGCGATCTCCTGCACGCCGTAGCTCCGCAGCCACTCCACGATGTGTTCCAACAGCGGCCGGCCGGCGATCGGCGCCATCGGCTTGGGACGATCGAGGGTCAACGGCCGCAGCCGCGTGCCCTCACCGGCCGCCAGGATCAGCGCTTTCGGCGGGCAAGCCAGCCGGTCGGCGATGGCGCTAACCTGTTGAGACATGACGAAGGAGATCCTTGTCCTGAAAATGGCCCCCCCAGCCCCCCCGACTGCGGGGGGAGCGCGGCGCCGGATTAGAGGCTTCAGCCGGTGGCTTGCGTTGGCGCAGCAAACCGCCTGACCTTAAAGGGGGCTTCGCACAGGCTCGAATCCAGCCGCAGGTTCCCCCCAGGGTTGGGGGGTCAGGGGGGCGTTTTTATGCGCGGCGCCGCGCTGGGGGGTGCAGGGCGCTGGCGACGAGCGATAAGATCGTCTGGATCAGGATCTGCAGATCGAGCCAGATGGTCCAGTTGCGCACGTAGTAAAGCTCGTCCTGCGCCTCGTCCCCCGACGCCCACGCCGCGGAAACGACCCACGGCCCGATGATGCCCGGTCGTACGGTCTGGAAGTTGGCAGCGGTGCGCGGTTCATCACCGGCAGCGCCGAGAACCCGCGGCCGCGGGCCTACGATGCTCATCTGCCCGGCCAGCACGTTGAAGAGCTGCGGCAATTTGTCCAGCCCGCTGCGGGCCAGGAACCGCTCCAGCCAGGAACCTGACCCCCCCGGCCCCTCCTTCGATAGGCTCAGAGCTTGCCCTGAACGCAATGAAGGGACAGGCTCTTCCCTTGGAGGGAAGGGGGGAGGAGGGGATGAGAGAGATTCGCCATCGGCGGCCCAGGCCACAGAGTCACAAAACTTGTACATAGTGAACACCGCGCCGCCCTGACCCACCGCGGCATACCGGTCCAACACCGGGCCGGGGCGAGACAGGCGCAGCCCCAGAGCCATCAACGCGAGGAACGGGGCAGCCAACAAGGTCAGCGGCACGCTCAATCCGTAATCCAGCAGCCGCTTGAGCAAGGTATCCACGCCGACCAGCCGGGCCTGGTCCACGGTGAACAAGGGAACAAACGTCTTGTTGGTAACGACGACTCCCGTCGCCAGCGTCTCGTAGTAGCCAGGGGACAGACGCACCGTGTAGCCGTTGCGCGCCGTGGCCCGAGCGATGATCTCCTCGAACGTCTCCCAGGCCACCGCGTTGCTGACCACCACAACCTCGTGCGCGCCGGTTTGCCGGACCAACGTGTCGAGCGCCGATGGCCGGCCGAGCACCTGCAAGCCGTCGGCCACGGGGGCGCCCACCGGCTTGAAATCGTCCACAAAGCCGACCACGGCCATGCCGGAAGTGGGGTTGCGCAGCCACTGCCGGGCGATGGCGCAGCCCTGGTCGGTGGCGCCGGCGATCAACACGCGGGCGGTCAGCCAGCCGCGCCGCCGCAACAGATAGGCCGCGCGCCGCGCCAGAAAGCGTTCTGCGACCAGCAAGAAGCACGACAGACCCCATGCCAGCAAGAGCCAACCGCGCGAAATCTGCACCTCATCGCGCCAGAAAAAAGTCACCATGATGATGACAATGATACCGCTCGTGCAGGCCCCTAACGCCTGCTGGTATTCATGCAGCCCGCCCAACAGGTTGTCGCGACGATAGAGGCCGAGCAGAGCGAAGATGGCCAACCACACCGGGATGCTCGCCACCGTGAACCAGCGATAGGCGACCGGATCGTGCGTCGAGCTGTACGCCAGCAGGCCGCTGGAGATGCGAACGATGTAGGCCAGGCTCAGGCTGCCGTAGACGACCAGCGCATCCAGGATCAACAGCGCGCCAATCAGGATGGCCCATTGGCGGTCGTAGGTCAAGCGGGAAGTCGCTGTCTCGAACGCCGTTCGCGCCTTATTCGTGGAGTGAAATTCCATTGACTCGTGCACTTTGCCAAATGTTGCGTTCGATGATATAGTAGTTCAGGTGGATCGCTGAGAAAAATTCCAGGAGCAACAATGACACCAGAGGGCGCGCCCCGGGTGGACCTGGCTGGCCTTACAGCCTACTTCGCCGGACAAGCAGATGTAATTGCTGCTTATCTGTTCGGCTCTACCGCGCGCGGACAGGCCGGCCGACTGAGCGATGTGGACATCGCCGTTCTTCTGGATTCCCTTGTTGACGGCGAAGCAGCCCTGGAGCGCCAACTGAAGTTGATGATAGATATGGATAACTTCGCGGATCGCGAAGTACAGATCCTCATACTGAATCGGGCTGTGCCGCTTTTGGCCTATCAGGTGATCCGAGATGGACGGCTGCTGTTCGAGCGAAATCGGGCCGACCGCGTCGCGTTTGAAGTGCGAGCCATGAAGCTATACTTCGACCTTCAGCCGATGCTCGCCGTGCAGAATCGCGCTCTGCTGACACGAATTCGGGAGGTTGGCCTTGGTAAAGGACGACATGGTGATTCAGGAGCGCTTGGCGCTGCTCGACGAATATACGACCGACTTGCGACAGCTCCAGAGCGTTGATTTCAAGACCTACGTCGAGAACAAACTGGTTCGTCGCACGGTCGAGCGCACGCTGCATCTGGCGGTTGAGGCCTGCCTCGACATCGGCCAGCACATCATCGCGCAAGAGGGATTCCGGCGTCCTGCCGACAACCAGGACGTATTTGCCGTGCTGGCCGAGGAGGGAATCGTGTCCGGCGAGCTACTCCCAAGCCTGATCGCGATGGCTAAGTTCCGGAATCTGATCGTCCATGACTATGCACGGATAGACAACGCCGTCGTGTTCAGCATTCTCAAACGCCGACTGGATGACTTCGATGCCTATACCAGGGCAATCGTCAACTGTCTTAAGTCGTAAAGCGTGGACGTAAAACCACGCCGAGTTCATCCTGTGATCTCGGCAGCTTTTATCCCCGAGGTTCAGCCGATCGCAGTTCCCCCATCCCGCAGCCGTAGTCCCGCGTTGAATAGCACGCGCGCGCCGTCGGCCTCGAAGTGGTAATCCAGGCAGCGCAGACCCTCGGCTTCCAGGGCGGCCCGCACGCGGCCGGCCGCGCCCTCTGGACAATAGAGCATCAGGAACCCGCCGCCTCCCGCGCCGGCAATCTTGCCCCCCAGCGCGCCGTGGCGGCGCGCCAATTCGTAGCAGCGCTCGATCTGCTCGTTGGTCACGCCCCTGGCGAAGTGACGCTTGTGCTGCCAGGCCAGGTCGAGCAGCGCGCCGAAGCGATCCAGGTCGCCGGCCAGAAGATGGCCGCGCGCTTCCAGCGCCAGCTCGTGGACCCCGCGCAGCGCGTCTGTGACGGTGCGATCCCCCTCGCGGCTGGCGCGGCTCTGCTCGGCGAGTATCTGCGCTGAGTCGTGCGCCGCGCCGATGAACGCCAGCACCAGGTTGGCGCGCAGCCGGTCGAGGGTCGCGTCGGGCACAGGCAGGCGCTCGACCTGCACCCCGTCCGCGGCGAAGGTCAGCCAGTTCAGCCCGCCGAAAGCCGCGGCATACTGATCCTGTTTGCCGATCGGTTTGCCCAACTTGCCGATCTCGACCTCACAGGCCAGCTCGGCCACTTCCCGCGGTCCCAACCGTTGGCCGCACGCCGTGCTGATCGCCTTGACCAGCGCCACGGTGACGCTGCCGGAGGACCCCAACCCGGTGCCCGGCGGTACTTCGGCAGCCAGGAAGATGGTCAACCCGTGGCTGATGCCGAAGTGGTGCAGCACGGCCTTCGGCAGGCTCAGGTCGCCGTCCCACAGCAGCGGCTCGCCGGGGGCATGGCGATAGAAGGTGCGATAGTCGGACGAGGTGATCTGGAGGTCATCTCGCTCGCTGACGCCCAGGATCACGTAGACGTACTTGTCAATCGTGGTGCTGAGCACCGCGCCGCCGTGCTGCAAGTAATAGTCCGGCAGGTCGGTGCCGCCGCCGAAGAAGCTGACGCGGACGGGTGCGCGGGCGATCAACATAGACCCGCTCGTTGGATCCAGGAAGCTATACCGAAACCCAGTTCTATCGTATGCAGAATATTCAAATGACCTCTCGGACGCGAAGCTGGCTGACCCCCTGCCGCATGAGCCAGACCATGCGAGCTATATGTCGCAACGAGAGCAGCCACGCCTGCCCAGGGTGGATTGGCTCATAGCGTGCCATGATCCAATCGCGTCCGGGAAAGAAAGCGTGCGCCACTCCTCGCCACCGATCAGGCCAGCGGTCAACCAGAAGGAAATGCAGGAAGCGCCCGGCTTGCGGCCCTAATGGCGCGCCGCCGGGCAAGGCGCGGATCGGAGCCGCCAATTGCTCGACCCACCGGCAAATCCATACTGGCGGCTGCAATTGCCTCAGAATGTCATCGGGGATAGGGGTATCGAAGAGCTGGCGGCAGAAATGGAGGGCAAAGTATAAGATGCGGCGCAGCCGATAGCGCCGACCGGCCGCGACAAGGGCCGGCCAATCGAGCGCCGGGCCGAAGCGGATCCACCGATCCAGGTCTACGAATTGGCGGATTTCACCGTAAGCATGATGGACGGCCATGTGGAGGCAGAGATAAAGCGTCATGTCATCGGGGGCCAATTGCCACACTGCTGACTGGCCCACCGTCAAGGGTCGGACGCGCGCCCAAAGATCATCCACCAGTGACGCCGTTGTGCGCCGCGACCACTCGAAGTGCAACAGATCCCAGTGCAGTTCTACCTGCGGGCCAAGCTGATCGGGCCGCTCGAAGGCCCACTCGCCGCCGAAACGCCGGTCGAAATCCGGCGCATGATCGGGCCGCAGGCGATACCCCAACGCTTCGAGCAAGGCGGCCGCACGATCCACGTCCGCTGTCCTCACCAATAAGTCCAGATCCACCATCGGCCGCGCGCCCCAGTCCGGATAGACCGCCTGGGCAAGGGCCAGACCCTTCAGCAGGATGCACTGAAGGCCGGCCGCGGCGAAAACCTGCGCGGCCTGGGAGAGGACCCTGTAATGTGCAATGGCGGCGCGACCGGCAGACGCATACATGTCCTGCAGCCGGACGCGTAACTCCGGCGGCAACCCGGCAGCCCCACCCAGCGTGCAATTGAGCAGCGGCCCCAGGCACAGTGGCTCGGCCAGGTCCACCACGGCCTGCCACACTCCGGCCTGCACCACTCCCGTCGGCTTGCCCGTCAGACACGCCGCAAGGATGTCCCATGATACTGGCAGATCATGCTGATTTCGTAACGTACGAACGGTATTCACCGGGGATGCACCCGGCCGCTGCAACCGAAGCCGGAAAGGTCTTTCAATCATTGCCGACGGCGCGTACCGTGCCCTGCTCGACCATGATCCGGTCGGCCTGACCGGAATAGTCGGCCAGGTCGGGTTGCGCCGCGGCCCACTCGACGTAAGAAGCGGCAATATCCCGCAGGGACACTGTCGGCGACCATCCCAGCGCCCGCAAGCGACCGATATCCGATAGGATATGCCGTGTATCGCCGAAACGGTACTTGCCCGGCACACACGGCTCGATGCTCTTGCCCAGCAGCGCGGTGATCAGGCGCGCATATTCCAGCACGGTGTACGCGCGACCCCCGCCGACGTTGAAGACGCCGAAGTCAGCGCGGGGATCTTCCAGGACAGCCAGGTTGGCGCGAGCCACGTCGAAAACGGAGGCATAATCGCGCAACTGGCGGCCGTCCTCATAAACGATCGGGGCCTGATCGTGCAACAGGCGCATGGTAAAGATACGCAACACGCCGGAGTAGGCGTTGCGGAACGACTGCCGCGGCCCCTGAGTGATCGAGTAGCGCATCGCCACGGTCGGTATGCCGTACCGCCGGCCGAGAGTCAGGGCGTACAATTCCTGGCAGTACTTGGACACCGCGTACTGATTGGCCGGATTGACCTGAGCTTCATCGGTCCACTGCGGCGCCATCGTTGCGTTACAATGTGGGCAGCGGACATTCCACTCCCCGCGCTGTAGCTGCGCCTCGGGCCGGAGGTCGGGATACTGGTCGCCATGTCCTTCGCAGCGATACTTCCCCTCGCCATAGGCCGCCTGGCTGCTGGCTACCACGACTTTATGCACCGGCAACCGGCCAGCGACGATCCGCTCGTACAACATCGCCGTACCGCCGTCGTTGGTAAAGGCGAAGGTGCTGAAGTCGGGCAGATAATCCTGATAGGCGGCCAGGTGGAAGACGGCCTCCACGCCCGCCAGGGCACGATCCATCGCATCGGCATCGCGCACGTCGCCGTGGATGAATTCGGCCTCTGCCGGCAGATACGCCGGCTTGACGCCCGGCACGTGCACCGGCGGTCGCAGAGCATCCAGCACCTTGACCTGGTAGCCGCGCTGCAGCAGCAGATCTACCGTATGCGAGCCGATGAACCCCGCGCCGCCTGTAACGAGAACTTTCACATTCTACCTCCGCAAGCGCTCAGCCCTCTCCGCCAAGTTAGCATCCTGAGCGGAGCCCCGTGTCGTTTACGGGGTGAAGTCGAAGGATGTGGGACGCGGACTACGCGGACGACGCGGAGAACGCGGACAAGAGCCGAAAAGAATCTGCGTCGTGCGCGGTCTCTACGTTCATCCGCGTCCCGTTTTCACTTGCCGTGACGTCGCGCCCGGCATGAACGACTGCTCAGCAACTCACCGCGCGCCGCGGCCCAACAGCACGGCCGGCAACGTGAGAAGAAGGATCTTGAGATCCAGCCACAACGACCAGTGATCAATGTACTCCAGATCCATCCGCACCCACTCGTCGAAGTCGTTGATATCATTGCGGCCGCTGATCTGCCACAGACAGGTCATCCCCGGCTTCACGCTCAGCTTCCGGCACTGCCATTCCTGGAAGTGCGGCCACTCGCTCTGCAGCGGCGGTCGTGGCCCCACCAGGCTCATGTCACCCTTGAGCACGCTCCACAGTTGCGGCAACTCGTCCAGGCTGAACTTACGCAGTACGCGGCCCAGCGGCGTGACGCGCGGATCATCCTTGACCTTGAAGACCGGGCCGGTCATCTCGTTGCGGGCCAGCAATGCCGCCTTGAGCTTGTCAGCGTCGCGCACCATGGTGCGGAACTTGTAGCCAGTGAAGGACCGGCCGCCCTGGCCCACCACGCGCCAGGGGTAGAGGACGGGGCGGCCCATGGTCAACAGGATCGTCAGCGCGATGATGAGGAGCAGGGGACACAAAAGCGCCAAGAACAACGCGCTGACCGTGATGTCGAGAAGACGCTTGAAGAGAAGTTGCACGGGCATATGCGGACCTCCAGCCTCGACGATGGTCATACTTGCAGATCTTGCCTCATGCTGCCTGCCTGGCTGATTTGCTGGCTTTAATGATTACGAACTGCCCGACCACAAATGCATAGGGCCAGAACAGGTAGCGCCGTATGATATATCGAAAGACAGGGGACCTATTCCACAGCGGTAGTATCCTTCCGATGAAGAAGTACTTCACTTTCTGTCCCTTGCCCCTCGGATCTCCCAACCTATTGGTCTCGGCTAGAGTATCTAGCCGGTGAGAAAGCCCAGGAGGAAAGTACATTCGGATGGAACTGAACCCAGCCCGGCGCAAGGCGAGGAGGTATCCGAACAGGCTGGTCGGGTTCTCGCCTCGCACCTGCTCCTCTCCGGTGATCGGCGCGTCAAACAGACCGCTTAACGACAGGGTTGGTTCATTCACTAGAAACAGGGATCCCCCCGGCCTTAGGACGGCTCTCACCTGAGACAGGGCATCCCGTATATTGGGAGAATGGTGGATAGCAGAATGCGACAGGACAATGTCGAATGAGTTGTCCCGAAACGGCAGCTTATTCATATCGCCCAAGACTCGTTCGTAGTAGGTCAGGTGCTTCTTCATAAACACATCGGCCGATTCCAGGCCGACATACTTCGCGGCAGCCATATCCAACGCCACGCAGCTCGCCCCGCGCTGCGCTAACAGATCCGTGAGCCACGTGGTGCCGGCTGCCAGATCCAGCAATTGCGTCCGGTTCCCTGCCTCGGATAGATGCATCTCGTCCACTGCTTTGTCGAAATTGAGCAGCATACCGTATGAGAAGTGACGTGCATGGGAGATGTTGGCGCTCCGGTAGCTAACCTCCGTATCGAGAAGCCACTGGTCCGTAGCGTCAGCTACGGTCTCAGCTTGACAGGTCTCCCATCCGAGGCTTGCGGTTTCGGCCCTCATGTCAACCACACCGTTCCTGATTTCGCAGCTTTGTGTACACGAGGCGCATGTGAGCGTTCCGAACCTGATCTCTCGTTCGTCCCTCTCCGCCGACCGAAGCTCGAAATCTGACTTACCGCATGTGCGGCACCTCAAAAACTGCACTAGTTCTGGCTTCATGCCGTCCCCCACCCCCTCGCCAGGTTGACGATTAGTGCCCCAGCCAGCCGCAGGCCCATACCCAGGTAGACGGCTCCGTTCACCAAAGGCGAGTAGTCGGGCGCCATATTCTTGCGATGAAACTGGAAAATCGCCTTGTGCCATTCATAGACCATGCGCATCCGCCGCTTGCGCGTGCTCGAACCCTTGTGGTGAATCACGACCGCCTGAGGGTTGTACACTACCTTCCAACCAGCGCGCTTGGTCCGGAAGCACCAATCCTCATCTTCGCAGTAGATGAA
>VGOD01000038.1 GCA_016876015.1 Chloroflexota bacterium | reverse complement strand
ATGGTACCCCAGCCGCTCATCCTCGGGCAGGTTCCAGGCGATGCGGCATTCGGCCAGGATGGCGGTCTTGTGGGTGTCCACCGTCTTCGGCGTGATCGCCAGCCGGTCGGCGACTTCCGCGGGGACGAGGCCGTCGGCGAAGGCGCGCAGGGCGTTGCCTCTGCGCCCACCTGCTAGAATCAAACAGCCGCTGCCGGCGCGTATGCGCCGGCAGCGCTGTGACGCAGCTACCCCTGTTGTGGTTGGACTCGACATCCGTGGCGAAGGCATTGTGGTTCCGCCTGCGATGAGCGAGAACTGACGGCTTGTCCGACCCCGAATACCGCCTGGCACCTGGACCTGTGGCACTGCTGGCGCCGACATACACAATCATACACCCAAGGCGCAGCTATCGTCAAATCGCGTTGACATGGCACGGGATGCCTGCCCGTGGCACAGCGGATGCGTCGCGGGCAGGCCCTGGTGTCACGCGTGGGGGATCAACTCGGTCACTTGCGCCGGCGGCAGCGCCTCGATCGTCACCCGCGAGAGCCGATTGACCGAGACGACCGCCTCGTTGCATGGCTGAGTCAGCGTCCAGGCGATGACCGCCTCAGCCGCCTGGGGCACGGCCAGCGTGTTGGTGAGCACGATCGGGGTCTCGATCTCGCCCAGCTCGATCACCTGGGTGCTGCCCATGAGCTTGCCGAAGCCGTTCCCGACCGCCTGGCCGGCCGGAACCCTGTCCTGGTAGAGGTTGCCGCCATGGGGCAGAATCGCGGTGACGCCGGTGCGGATGGCATCCCCCTCGATGAGGGTGACGTGACCCACGCGCACGCCCGCCACGTCGGTGATGGCGTTGAGCGGGCCGGCCGGCAGGACGCCAGGCGCGCGGCCCAGGTCGCGGGCGCGGCAGCGAGCGAGTTCGTCTGGCATCTGTTGCTTGTCTCCAAAGCGCAAATGTGCTACACTCATGGCAATGATGGGTCTGCGGGCAACTCCTGGTTTGCCTGCGGGCCAGAACGTTTCGGATGATCGAGGTGATGCTATGCAGACCATGACCGATCAACTCGTACTGGACTCGCCGCGTCCCATTGCGCGGGAACTGGATTTCCTGATGCAGCGAACAGGCCAGGACGAATTGACGCTCTTGAGCCAGGCCATGCGCCTGGGCCTGGGCATGCTCTACCGCCAGTCTGCGGAGCAGGCTTTCATTGACGAAGTTTTGACACGGTCCGAAGCCATCGCGGCCCTCGGCACCCAACGCGTGGCCGAGATCGAATACGCCAAACAAGCCCTGACGCAGGATGTCGCGCGCGGATTGGGGCTGTGATGCGCGTCGTGTCTGACAGCGGGCCGCTCACCCATCTCTGGCAGATCGGCCAGTGGGGGGCTTTCCGTACCTTTGACGCCATCCACGTGCCGGCGCAGGTCGCGCATGAGGTTGAGCGCCACGTGCCGTTGACGCAGATGAAGGCTTTGGCCGGCCGCGCCGTGAGCATGGATGAGGTGTCAGAGCTGGAGATCGCCGCGGCCCGCCAGGCTGCGCCGGCCAATTTGACCTTGCACCAGGCTGATCTGGCAACGCTGGCGCTGGCGCGGCGACAGCCGCCCGATCTCGTGCTGACCGATGATCTGGCGATGCGCCAGGCCGTCGAATCTCAGGGCCAGACGCCGATGGGCAGTGTGGGCATCCTGTTGCGCGCCTGCAAAGCTGGCTTATCGCGGCCGCTGTCCTCGACCAGGCGATTGATGGCCTCTTCATCCACAGCACCCTCTACCTCAGTCCGCAGTTCAAGGCTTATGTGCGTCGGCTGATTGCGACGATGACAGCCAGGTAACAACCTTTTCACAGCAGTCCAGCACAAACGCGTCCTCGATTACGGGTTCCCTGGCGCTCACGCGAAGCCCAACACTCCCACGCGATGTGCGTCCGCCGACGCGCCAACTGAGTTGAAGGTGCGTACTCCATAGCAGTAGTTGATGATGGACATGTGAGCACCTCCACGGGAAGCGCAAAGCAACTGCGGCGGGATCTCAACAGACAGAAGTCCAGTCTATCTTTTCATCCGCCCGGTTGGAGGACAAACCGGAACCGGCCCACCGACCCCGAGAGGCCAACTGGCTTTGAACTGGCGTTCAGCCCCCAGACGCGATAGAAGCAATTTGCATCAGGTGGCGCGGCATCATCCCATGTCAGGCTGTCCCCGGTCGGTGTCAGGAGGGCTTTCCTTTCGGCGCCAAGTCCACCGGGTACCAGGTAGGGATTGGGGCCGCGCCAGACCTCGTAGGTCGCTGCTGTGGGAATGCCGTGCAGCCAGCTCAGCCGTATGGCGTCCGTGATTCTGGCTGATGGCTAACGGTTCGATGGCTTGCAGCGCCGCGCCCACGCTGGCGAGCGCCGTCAGAGCATTGGCTGGCTGCTCCTGAGGGGTGAGGTTGCTCTCGACGATCTTCACATTCGCCAGATTCAGGCGCGTTGCGCCGTTCGCCACTGCGGTGAAGCGCACCTGGGTCAGCGCGCCGTTGCCGCCAGGGCCGGGCACGCTGCCAAAGCTAAACGCGCCGAACCGCAGCATGCCGGTGGTCTGGTTGATTTCTGGCCCGACCGCGGCGACCGAGCGACCTGTGGAAGCCAAAAAGGCGCCCATGACCGCACTGTCAGCCCGCAACACGGCAGGGTCGTAGATCAGATCGAACTGGAAGCCGCCGAGCTGGACCGCGCCCTGGATGGCGATCGTGACCGTGAACGTCGCGCCTGGTGTCTCCAGGTAAAGCTCCGGGGTAAAGTAGACATCCGCGGTTGGGAGCGCCGCTGGACGATCTACCACATGTAGGAGCGCGACGCCGCCTTCACGCGCGCCGGCACTCCCGATCCCCACGGCGCCAGCAAGACGAGCACGAGCAGAATCAGCGGTCGAGCTTTCATCGTGGTCTCTCGCTGATCGTCAACGGCAGCCACAGCCAGTAGTAGCTTTGATCTTGCACGGCCAGGGGAATTGCCGCGCCGTCGCGATCGGCCGCCTGGGCACTTAACAAGTGAACGCCCAGCCCATCGCGTTTCAGTACCCGGAATCGTACGGTCCCGAGCAAAGCTGAGCCTGTGGCAACATCTGTGGCCCCCACGACAAACCCACCGACGGCCATGCGGCCAGGCTGTTCGGCCTGCGGGCCGAGAGGCAAGGCCAGAGCGCCACGTGCCAGACCTGGCCCAGGTTGGACCTCCAGTGGGGATAGGGCTGCGGGATCGTAGGCCAGGAGCCCCTGGTACGCCGCAGGCGCAGCCGTGCCACAACCGTGCAGCTCGACGACCAGCAGAGCGCCCGCTTCGCGGAACTGGCGCAGGTAGACAGCATAGCCGGGCGGTTCAACGCTGGTCTGACCGGCCGAGTGCGCCAGCGCGCCGCCAGGACAACTGGTATTCCACAGGTTGGCGACGACCATGATGTCGAGGATATCAATATCGCCGTCCCTATCAAAGTCATAAGTGGCCAGGTAGTTGGGATCGCCAGCGTGGGTGTTCCAGCGGTTGGCGACGAGCATGATGTCGTAGACGTCCACCAGGCAACTGCGATCGAGGTCGCCTTCAGGGTAGGTAACCACTCGCACCTGAGCGGAACCCTCGGTCATCGCCATTGGCATAGAGAGGCTATCGGCCAAGACGACATTTCGCAGGACCAGGTTGCTTGTGCCCAGGCCGGCCGGTGCGAACGTCACCGAGGCCAGCACACCGGAACCTGCGGGACTAGGCGCAAGGCCATAAGCGCCGGCCCCGAAGCTTACATGGCCTGCCACGCTGTCCAACTCCTGACCAGCGACGAAGGTGTTGAGTCCAGTGCTTCCCAGAAATGGGCTCAGGCTGACGCCAGTGGCCTGAAGGATGGCGGGGTCGAAGGTCAGGTCAAACTCGAACCCGCGCAGGTCGTTCACGTTTTCCGCGCTGACGTCAACCGCCAGCGACGCCTCGTCAAGGCCGACATGGGCTCGGGTGCTGGGCGAGACCGGCGCCGGAGGATAGGCGGGATTCGTGGCGGTATAGGCCGACGATAGACTGGCGGACTGCGTGTCGAAATTCGTCACAGTAACCGTGTAGGTGCCTGCCGCGCACCCGGCGGCCGTCAGGGACATGCGAAAGCTGCTGCCAGCCAGCACGTTGGGCCACCAGACGTAGCGGGCAGGCCGGCTGCCCAGACTGGCGATCAGAGGCTGGCCGACGAACGCGTTGCGGATGGCGGCGCGCGGTTGGGCCGAGGCGATCGGCTGCAACTCCACGACGCGCGCCAGGATCTCATCCACGGTGAGCGGCCGCTCGGCCGCGGCCAACACCTGCCCGACGGTGTGGGCGATGGCTGGGGTCATGGGGTCAACTCCTCTTGACTGACCGTGGGCCACGGCCTGAACAGATGCCCCAATAGCACAGGGGGCGCCAGGAACAGCCAGGCCGCAAAAAAGCCGAAGAGGGCCAATGCGGCTGCGCCCACCGCCTGGGCCTGCATTTGAGCCGGCCAGTCGGGCTGGAACTGCGCAGCCGCCAGCAGCCCCGTCACCCCCTGCTGCGCGATGCCCAGATAGCTCTGCGCGCCGATCGCATTCCAGCCGGCTCCGCTGTGGCCATCCGCGAAGAGGCCCACAGCCAACAGGCCCAATACACCGCTCAGGCCATGAACGGTCAGGCTGGCTGTGGGATCCTCCCAACGCAGCACGTGATCTACCAGGTAGATGACGAGGGGCGTCAGCAAGCCCACCGCGGCGCCGATGGTGAGCGCGGCCCAGGGTGCGATGAACCCCGCGGCCGCGGCCACCACGACCGTGCCCGCGGCCAGGCCGCGCGTCGCCATGAGCGGATCGGTGATGCCCGCGACGAACCAGGTGTAGAGCAGCGGCAGCAGCGCGCCGCCTGCTGCCGCCAAGACCCAGTTCAAGGCCAGCCGCGACGCGTCGAACGTCGCGACGTTCAGCAGGGGGTTGCCGGCAAACCAGGCCGGGCCGCCTGCCAGCAGCAAGCCCGCGCCCAGCACAGCCAGTAACGGCAAGTGCACCGGCGGCAGGGGCGTCGGAGTTGCCGCAGCAGTGCGAGGCTTACGCGGGGTGAAGACCAGCACGCCAGCCAGTCCGGCCGCCGCGCCCACCAGATGGACCAAACCCGAGCCGCCGGCATCTATCAGCCCGTGGCCCAGGCCCAGGTTGCGGCCCAGGTTCGCCAGCCAGCCGCCCCCCCAAATCCAATTGCCGGCCAGTGGATAGATGACCGCGCCAACCAGCAGGCCGATCAGCCCGGAGGCCCACGTCGGAATCCGCCCGCGCAGACCGAGCAGCGGGATGGCGGCCGCGGTGATGACCCAGGGCAGGTTCGCCAGCGCCAGGGCATGTGCGCCGGCCGTCTCTGCTGCGCCCGTCAGCCCCCAGCCCGTCAGCCCGGCCATGCCCCAGCCGGCTCCCCAGGCCGGCCCCAGCGCCGACCATTCCCACACCAGTTCCTCCAGGCCAGAGAGGCTGTGGGCCAGGCCCGCGCCGCCGAATTGCAGCGCAAATCCACACCCGATATAGCCGAGGCCGGCAAGTCCCAATGCGGCAAGGGCGCTCAGCGCCGCGTGTCGGGCGCGGTCCTCCGGCAGACCGCCCACCGCGATGAGCGTATAGCCGAGCGGAACGAGATACGCGAGAGATGAAGCGGCAATCGCAGCGTCTGGCATCTGGTGAGTCCTGTGGTAGCGTGGTTGGTTGCCGGGCAAGGATAGCACAACAGGCGTGACTGTCAAATCGCTGGCCAGAGGTCGCGACGCCGGCTTGACAACGGTCGCCAGCGCGGTTAGAGTTAACCGTATTCCTCTGTTGCACGCATTGGATCACTCGAACGGGAAAGAGAGTTACTGTACGGCGTCAATACCTCGAATAGACTACGTATGTTTTGTCTTCGCTGTGTCGGAACCAGTTCAAGTGGGCGCTGCCAGGAGGTATCTTGAACCAGGAATCTCAACCATCTTTTCCGCACAGGGCGGGCCATGGAGCAACGCCGGGCCTCTTCGATGCAACCAGCAAACTGGCCGCCATTCTGATCGGCGCGGCGGCCGTGATCGCCGGCCTGGCGGCGGGGCTGCGCAATCCGTTCCTGACAGACGCAGCCTCCAGCCAGGGCGCGGCCATTGACGCCCTCTTCAGCATCACGCTCGGCATCGCAGCCGTGATCTTCGTCGTCGTGCAAGGCTTTCTCCTCTACTCGATCATCCGCTTCGGCCAACCGGCCGGCGACGAGACCGATGGGCCGCCGATCCGCGGCAACGCCAGTCTGGAAGTCATCTGGACTGCCATCCCGGCCGCCATCGTGGTCTTCCTGGCGCTCTTCAGCTATCGCGTCCTGGCCGACATCGAGCGGCCGCGCGGCGATGAGATGATCGTCGAAGTCACTGCGCGGCAGTATGCCTGGGAATTCTACTACCCCACGTCCGACATCCAGTCCAACGAGCTGCACATCCCTCTCGGCCGCCAAGTGCTGCTGAAGATGCGCTCGACCGATGTGATTCACGCCTTTTGGGTTCCAGAGTTCCGCATCAAGAAGGACGTGATGCCCGACCGCATCACCGAGGCGCGCATCACCGGCGTGCAACTCGGGACCTATCCGGTGGTGTGCACGGAGCTGTGCGGGGCCGGTCACGCGGTCATGCGCAGCCAGGTGGTGGTCCAATCGGACGCCGAATTCAGGATTTGGACCGCGAGCCAGGCGGCAGGCAAGCTCCGCGCGCCGGCCGACCCGCTCGCATATGGCCGCGAGCTCTACAACCGCCTTGCCTGTAATAGCTGCCATGCGCTAACCGATGCCGCAGCCGTCGGGCAGATCGGCCCCAGCCTCGATGGGATCGGCGGTCGGGCCGGCGCGACCGTGGCGGGCCAATCGGCCGAGGAATACGTGCGCCTGGCGATCGTCAAGCCGAACGCTTACCTTGTGCCCAAGTATCAGCCGGTGATGCCCGGCGACTACGGTCTGCGGATGTCGGATGCGGAGCTCGATGCGCTGGTTCAGTACCTGTTGACGCGGAAGTAGGCGCGCGATCCCTGGCGGTCGCCCGACCGCCGAGCGACTGCTCGGTCGAACGCGTATGAGGGGGATTGCTTCGGCCCCAACGACGGGCCTCGCAATGACACTCGCGTTTGGTTGCGGCAAGAGGCCGCGCTGTACGGTCTACGGAGGCAAAGAGACACATGGCAGATACCACGACCGACCACGGCTTCATTCGTCATGGCGGCCGCAAGCTGAGCGACTATCTGGTCTTCAACACCGACCACAAGGTCATCGGCATTCAGTATATCGTGATGTCGTTCGTCTTCTTCGTTTTCGGCGGCATCCTGGCCGAGGTGATCCGCGCGGAGCTGGCTGCGCCGGGTGTGCAGCTCGTGGGCGGCAGCCAGTACAACCAGTTGTTCACGATCCACGGCACCGTGATGATCTTCTTGTGGATCATTCCTGCCTTCACGGGCCTGGCGAACTACGTCGTGCCGCTGGGCCTGGGCGCGCACGACATGGCCTTCCCGCGGCTGAACGCGTTCTCGCTCTGGCTGTTGCCGCCCGGCGCACTGCTGTTGCTGCTCAGTTTTGTGGTTGGCGGCGCCGAGAGCGGCTGGACCGCCTATCCGCCGCTGAGCATCCAGACGTCGGCCGGCCAGACCATCTGGGCGATCAGCCTCCAATTCGTCGGCTTCTCGACCATCTTCAGCGCGGTCAACTTCCTGGTGACGATCTTCAACATGCGCGCGCCAGGCATGACGCTGACACGGATGCCGTTGCTGGCCTGGGCGATGGTGGCCACCTCGATTATTCAGATCCTGGGGACGCCTGTGCTCTCGGCGGCCCTGGCGATGCTGACGCTCAACCGGGTTCTGGGAACCAACTTCTTCGCGCCTGGCGCGGGCGGCGATCCGTTGATGTGGCAGAACCTCTTCTGGTTCTACTCGCACCCGGCGGTCTACATCATGATCCTGCCCGGATTCGGGGTCATCTCCGAGGTGCTGCCGGTCTTTGCGCGCAAGCCGATCTTCGGCTACAAGCTGATCGGCTTCTCCAGCCTGGCCATCGCCATCGTCGGCTTTCTGGTGTGGGCGCATCATATGTTCACCAGCGGGATGGACCCGCTGCTGCGTATCCCCTTCATGGTCACTTCGATGATCGTGGCGGCGCCGACCGGCGTCAAGGTCTTCTCCTGGTTGGCGACGATCTTCGGCGGCAAGCTGCGCTTCACCGTGGCCAGCACCTTCGCTCTGGCTTTCATCTCGATGTTCGTCATCGGCGGGCTGAGCGGTGTCTTTCTGGCCTCGGTGCCGATTGACATTCACGTCCAGGATACCTATTTCGTGGTGGCCCATCTGCACTACGTGCTCTTCGGCGGCAGCGTGATGGCGATCTTCGCTGGCCTCTACTTCTGGTATCCGAAGATCACGGGCCGCCTGTTGGATGAACGGCTGGGTCAACTGCACTTCTGGATGACTTTCCTGGGCTTCAACATCACCTTCATGCCGCTGCACCTGGCCGGCCTGGATGGGATGCCGCGTCGTGTGGCCGATTACGACCCGGCGTTTTTCCTGCCCAACCTGATCGCGACGCTGGGGTCGCTCTTGCTGGCCGCCGCCGCGCTGCCGTTCCTGTTCAATGCCGTTCGCAGCCTCTTCCGCGGCAAGATGGCTGGCCCCAATCCCTGGCGGGCGCTCTCGCTGGAATGGACGCTGTCCTCGCCGCCGCCCGTTCACAACTTCCCCACGCCGCCCACCGTAGAGCACGATCCGTATGGGTATGGAGAAAGCGTAGTGCGTAGTGCGTAATCGGCAATCTGAGATCGCAAAATGAGCCAACCAACAACCACTCACAAGTACACGACGACCGGCCTGGACAGTCGCAAGCTCGGCATGTGGATCTTCCTGGCCACCGAGGTGATGCTCTTCTCCTCCCTGATTTCCGGCTTCTTGCAGATGCAGGCGCGCAGCCCGGCCGGCGCCAACCACGTCCTGAATATCCCGCTGACCGCGGTCAACACCTTCATCCTGATCTGCAGCAGCCTGACGGTCGTGATGGCGCTCTCGGCGATCCAGGACGGGGATCAGAAGAAGCTGCGCACCTTCCTGCTGGCGACCCTGGCGCTCGGCGCGACCTTCCTGGGCATCCAGATCATCGAGTATCGCCACCTGATCGTCGGCGAGGGTTTCACCCCGGCCGGCAGCCTGTTCGGCGCGGGGTTCTTCACCGTCACCGGCTTTCACGGCTTTCACGTCTTCATCGGCCTGATCTGGTGCGCCTGGCTGATCCTGCAGGCCGTGGCCGGCCGTTTCACGGCCGCGGAGCATATGCGGGTGGAGATCTTCGGCCTCTACTGGCATTTCGTGGACGTTGTATGGATCATCCTGTTCACGCTTATCTACCTGCTGTGAGGGTGCGAACGGCGTGTAGGAGCTTTCATGAAACACGTTGACCCCAACCAGGATGTCAAGCAGCGGTCGCACCGCAAGCCGAACTACCTGCTGGTGTTCGTCTTTCTGGCCGCGGTGACCGCGCTCGAGGTGGCGATCACCTACATCCCTGGCGTGCCGCTGGCGCCCGTGTTGGTGGCGCTGTCGCTCGCCAAAGCCAGCGCAGTGCTGCTCTACTTCATGCACCTGCGCTTCGATCACTGGTGGTATGCCGTGATCTTCCTGGTCCCGTTTGTCCTGGTCATCCCACTGGTGCTCGTGGTGCGCGTCTGATGCCAGGGGCGCGCCAGTTCTTCACCGCAAAGGCGATCGGTCGTCCGCTATCGTCATTCACGGGCCTGCGGATGTTCCTGGCGGCTCTTTTGGCGCTATCGTTGGGGTTGATGGGATGCGGTCGCGCTCAGCGGGCAAACCCTGTGACCCAGGATGACTATGCAGTGAGTCTGGCGATCGCGCCCTCGCCGCCGGTCGTTGGTGATGGCCGGCTGCGGATAACGATCGCGGATCGCCAGGGGCGCCCCGTGACCGACGCCCGGCTGCAGATCGAGGGCAACATGAGTCACGCGGGGATGACGCCGGTCTTCACACAAGCTGCAGGCGGCGAAGGCGGGGCGTATTCCGCGGCCATGAAGTGGACTATGGCCGGCGATTGGTATCTGGATGTCCGAGTGACGTTGCCTGATGGCCGGATCATCGGCCGGCGGTTCGAGGTGAGCGTGCGATGATCGCGGCTGGGCAGGTATACGGTCGCCGTCGTCTCGACCTTCTCGCCCGGCCGGTCATCGGACGATTTCTGCACTGGCGTCATGCGCGCACTGCGCTCCAGGTTCCGCTATTGGTCGTGGCCGGGTTGGTTGTCTTCGATGGCCTGTTTGGGCCGCAACTGGCGCCCAAGAACCTGGCGACCGTGGGCGTTTGGCTGCACTACCGGGGGCTGGTCGTTCTGGCGCTGTTGGCGGCCGGCAACCTGTTCTGCATGGCGTGTCCCTTCATGCTGCCGCGGCGATTCGGCCGTTGGCTGCGGGAGAGATGGCTGGCCGGCGGCCGGCCGACGCCCGCATTGCTGCGCAGCAAGTGGCCGGCGGTCGTCTTGTTGGTCGTGTTCTTTTACAGTTACGAATACTTTGCCCTGTGGGCCAGTCCATGGCTGACCGCGTGGATTGCAGTCGGCTACTTCGTGGCAGCCTTCGTCGTAGATACTCTCTTCCGCGGCGCGACCTTCTGCAAACGCATCTGTCCGCTCGGCCAGTTCAACTTCCTGGGTTCGCTGGTCTCGCCGCTGGAGATCGCCGTGCGCCGGCCAGAGACGTGCGCCGCGTGTCGAACCAGGGATTGCATCCAGACCAGGGCGGCGACGAGGGCGCGCGGCTGCGAGCTGGCGCTCTTCCAGCCGCGCAAAGTCGGCAACATGGACTGCACCTTTTGCCTGGACTGCGTCCACGCGTGCCCACACGACAACATCGGGCTGATCGGCCGCCTCCCGACCGCTGAGCTGTGGAGCGATCCCTATCGCTCAGGGATCGGCCGGTTCTCGCAACGCCGCGACCTGGCCGCGTTGGTCGTCGTCCTGACGTTCGGGGCCTTTGTCAATGCGCTGGCGATGATCCGGCCGATCTACGAACTACAGGGATGGCTGCCGGGCTTCGCAGCGCGTGCGCCGTGGCTGGGGCTGGTCTTCCTGATCGGCCTGGGCGTCTTGCCCGTGACCCTCCTGTCCGCCGCCGGTTTCGTCAGCCGCGGGCTGGGCGGCGAGACCGGCGTGACCGTGTGGGCCAGTGTGCGGCGCTATCTCTTGGCGTTGGCGCCGTTGGCCTTCGGCATGTGGCTGGCGCACTACGCTTTTCACTTTCTGACCGGCGCGCTGACCATCACGCCCGTAGTGCAATCGTTCCTGGCCGATCTCGGTGTATCGGGCGTGCAGCCTTACTGGGGCTGGGGGCCGCTGGTTCCGGCCGATTGGCTCTTTCCCATCGAGGCGTTCTTCTTGTACCTGGGGGCGTTCGGGTCGGCCGTCGCCGTCTTCCAGATCGCGCGTCGCCACATCGGAGAGGGCAACCTGGAGGCGCGACGCAGGGTGCTGGGGGCCGCATTGCCCTGGCTGGCGTTATGTCTGCTGCTGCTGGCAGCCGGCCTCTGGATCATGACCCAGCCGATGGAGATGCGCGGGACGTTTGTCTTGTCATCGGTTCACTGAGCAGCGCCAGGGTGCGCAGCCTTTCAGGACAGATGCCCATGCCGACCGCGGCGCCAGTGCGCAGCCTCCCTGTGGGACGGCGGATGAAAAGTATCTTCTCAATTTGTAGGGGCGCACCCTTGCGGTCGCCCCGGCGGGCAGGCGCAAGGCCATGCCCCTACCCCGGATTATTGAGAAGATGCGATGAAAACGTTCGTAGTAACGACTTCAGTCGTTCGGCGCGGGCCACGGCGACTGAAGTCGCTACTACGAACCTGCCCATTTTCAGGACAGGCGACATGGTGAAGCGAAATTGTTGGATGCTATTGATCGCGCTCGCGCTGGCGAGCGGAGCTGGCCTGGCGCGGCCGGCCCCCGCTCGCGGCGAGAACCTGGGGCCGGGCGGCGGGACGCGCATCATCGTCGGCGATGAGGTGGTGGGGCCTTATCGTCTGCTGGTCACGGCCGCGCCGGAACCGGCGCAGGTCGGCGCGGTGACTTACGTCGTGCGGGTCAGCGATCCGGCCAGCGGCGAGAAGGTGCGCGATGCCGATGTCGCGATCGAGCTGGTCCACGGCGAGAAGGGCATCCGGCTGACCACGGCCGCCACGCACGCCAACGCGGGCAACGCCATTGACTATGCCGCCCACATGGAGGTGGCCGACGCTGGCTCGTGGAACGGCGTGGTGCAGGTGAGTGGCCGCGCCGGGTCGGCGCAGGTCGCCTTCGTCCAACGCATCGCGCCCCCGCGCGGCGTAGCGACCGTGGTGATCGTCGCCGTGCCGTTCGTGATCACGCTGGCAGTACTGGGCGGGTTCTGGGTTTTCCGCACCGGCCGGCGTGCTGACCCGGCCGAGACCGGGTCCGTCTGACCAGAGCCCGTATAACGATTGCGTGAATTTTGCATTTCACTTGTTCCATGTATAATAGCGACCTGCGCCGAAGGCCCTGAATTCGGCCTTGTGGCTCCTGAGCTGAGGTTTCATTGGCCCGGGTTCGACAGCGTGCGCTGCGCTTGCTGATGGAGTCCGGGTGAGAGTTGGCGACAGATCGGAGCTTGCACATGCTTCAGTCTCTGTTTCGCGCGCGTCCCACGCGCGTGTGGCTGCTGTTAGGAGGGGCGGCGACCCTGATCGGGTTGGCTGCTCTGTTCGCGGCGTTCTGGATCTTCATCCAGGCACCTCGCGCCCAGGCGTACGCTGCTCAGCCGTTGCCGTTCGAGCACAGCAAGCACGTGCAAGCCGGCGTCAACTGTTTCTTTTGCCACCCCGGCGCGACCAATGGCCCGGTGGCGGGTTTGCCGTCCCTGGCCAAATGTATGGGCTGCCATGTCGCGATCACGCCAAAGGACGCCAAAGATCAGGCCGACATAGACAAGCTGATCAAGCAGTGGGAAACCGGCCGGCCGATCAGGTGGGTAAAGATCTTCGAGCAACCCGACTTCGTGCGTTTCAACCACCGGCCGCACCTGGCCCAGGGGGTCGCCTGCGAGACCTGTCATGGCAATGTGGCCGAGATGGGGTATGCCCAGGTATACAACCTGAACATGGGCTTCTGCCTGAACTGTCATCGGGCGCAGTCGGCGGAGAAGGTGACGCGGCTGATAGACTGCGCAACGTGCCACTACTAGCTGGTAGATCGGTAGAAGGGACCTATCCATGACCCAATTCCTTTCCCGCCGGCAGTTTATCCAGCTCGGCGGTCTGGCCGGAACTGCCGTTGCGGTCAGCGGCTGCACGATCAATCTTCAGCAACCGGAGAAGCTGGAGCCATACGTCACGCCGCCCGAAGAGGCGTTGCCCGGCGAGAACATCTGGTATGCCAGCACGTGCCGGCAGTGTGCAGCCGGCTGCGGCATCATCGTGCGCGTCAGCAACGGCCGGCCGCGCAAGATCGAGGGCAACCCACAGCATCCCCTCAACCGCGGCAAGCTGTGTGCGCGCGGGCAGGCAGGGTTGCAGCTCTTGTACCACCCCGATCGGCTGCGCAATGCGGTCAAGCAGGCGCGTCGCGGGTCGCGGCAGTTCACGCCGTTGTACTGGGAGGCGGCGCTGGCGCAGGCAGCCGAACGCGTCAAGGCGGCCAGGCCAGGCGCAGTCGCGTTCTACGGCAACCTGATCCCCGACAACCTGGCCGCAATCATCGGGCCATTTTTCCAGGCGCTGAATGCGCCGGCGCCGGTCCTCTTCGACGTGCAGGCAACATTCGACGGCCGTCGCACGCTGGCCCTGGCGACCGGCCAGTTGCTGGGCGTTGAGCCGGCGTTGCCGGTCTTCGACATCGCGCGCGCGGATGTGGTCTTCTCCTTTGGCGCGAACTTCACCGAGACGTGGCTGTCGCCTGTGGCGTATGGCCACGCCTTCGCCGCGTTGCGCGGCGGCCCGCTGGGCAAGCGCGGCTACCTGGTGCAGTTCGAGCCGCGGCTATCGGCCACAGCCGCGGTCGCGGATAAGTGGATACCGATCGCGCCCGGCACAGAGGCCGCGGTCGCCCTGGCCCTGGGCAAGATCCTCGTGCTCGAAGGGGGCGGCGCTGCGAAGGATAGCCCGTTCGCCGCGCTCTTCAGATCGGCCGACATCCAGGGCGCGGCGGCCGCCAGCGGCATCTCGGAAGACAGGCTGCGAGAGTTGGCGCTGTCGCTGGTGCGTTTTGCCCGGCCGGTCATCATCCCCGGCGGCGCACTGGCGGGCCACACCAACGCTGCTGCCGCGATGACGGCTGTATTGGCCCTCAACGCCCTGCTCGGCCAGATCGGCGGTCAGGCGGGCGCGATCGCGCTGACGCCGGCCGCGGCCGACCCGGCCTTCGCTGCCGCGACACCTTCTTCCTTCGCTGATGCCAGGGCGCTGATCGAAAAGATGAAGGCGGGCGCGATAGACGTGCTCTTCGTACACGGCAATCCGCTCTACGATCTGCCCGTGGCTGCGGGGTTTGCCGAAGGCCTGGCCCGCGTTCCGTTCGTCGTCTCGTTCAGTTCGTTGGTGGATGAGACCGCGGTGCAGGCGGACTTGATCTTGCCCGACCATACCTATTTGGAGAGCTGGGGCTACCAGGTCGTGGCGCCGGTCGCCGATCGGCCCGCGCTCAGCGGCCAACAGCCGGTGGTTGCGGCGCTCTACGACACGCGCGCGACGAGCGATGTCTTTCTCGATCTGGCGTTGCGGTTGGGCGGCGCGGTGAAACAAGCCTTGCCGTGGCCAAACACCGTGGAGTTCATGAAGGCGCTCACCGGCAAGCTGCGGGGCAAAGACGCGGCCTATCCGGTCAAGACGCCGGAACAGGCCTGGGCTGGCTGGCGGCAGATGGGCGGCTGGTGGCCCACAGCCGAGGAGCGGGCAGCGCCGAAGCCGCCTCCCGCGCCGCGCACGCTCGACGTGTCGCGGCCCCAGTTCGCTGGCGAGGGCGGTGGCTACCCCTTCCTGTTGTACCCCTACGGGTCGGTGGCCCTGGGCGATGGCCGCGGCGCGAGCCAGCCATGGCTGCAAGAAACGCCCGACCCGATGACGACCGCCTCGTGGGACACCTGGGTGGAGATCAATCCGATAACTGCGAAGGCGCTCGGCGTGGAGCGCGACGACGTGGTGAAGGTGGCCTCGGCCAACGGCGAGATCGAGGCGATCGTCTACATCTACCCTGGCATCCGGCCCGACGTGGTCGCCGTGCCGTTGGGCCAGGGTCACTCGTCTTTCGGCCGCTACGCCAACAACAAGGGCGCGAACGTCCTGGCGCTGCTCGCGGCGCAGACCAACGAGCGAGGCGACCTGGCCTGGGCGGCCACCCGCGTGAAGATCGTCCCCACCGGCCGCCGCCGCGTGTTGCCGCGCATCGAGAACAACGTGGGCGTAGACTTCGCGCAGAAGAACGAGAAGGTTCCAGGGTGACGAGGACCCTGATCCGGTGAAAGATGCGGCAAGGAGCAGTAGCGCATGGCTGAACAGAAACAAGGCCATAGATGGACCATGGTCATAGACCTTGATCGCTGTACAGGCTGTCAGGCGTGTGTGGTGGCGTGCCACGCCGAGAACAACGTGCCCACGGTCGGGCCAGAGACCGTGAGCATGGGCCGGGCGCAACACTGGATTCGCATCGAGCGGTATTGGGAAGGGGAGTATCCCGATGTGCGCGCGCGCTTCATCCCCATCCTGTGCCAGCAGTGCGGCCATGCGCCGTGCGAACCGGTCTGTCCGGTCTTCGCCAGCTATCACAGCGATGCCGAGAACCTCAACATCCAGGTGTACAACCGTTGCATCGGCACGCGCTATTGCGCCAACAACTGCCCGTATGTGGCGCGCGCATACAACTGGTTCGACCCCTATTTCCCAGAGCCGTTGAACGAGCAGCTCAATCCCGATGTGACGGTGCGCTATCGCGGGGTGATGGAGAAGTGCACGTTCTGCATCCAACGCATCAAGCGCGGCCAGGATCAGGCGGCCGCCGAAGCGCGTTCATTGCACGATGGCGATGTGACGCCGGCCTGCGGCCAGAGCTGCCCCGCGGAGGCGATCGTCTTTGGCGACCTGAACGACCCGCACAGTCGCGTGGCCGAGCTGGCCAAGAGCCGCCGTAGGTTCAAGCTTCTCGAAGACTTGGGAACCGATCCGGCTGTGATCTATCTGAAGGGAGGCGCGTCTCATGCTGGCTGACTTGCCGAAAGCCCACAAACTCGTCTGGCCGCACGAAGACGATCCGAAAGAGCGGCTCTTGCTGGATCCGATCCCGCAAGACGAGATGAACAGCCGGATGCTGAAGCCGATGCTGAAGGCCAGCCCCGGCTACTGGCTGACCGTCGCCATTCTGGCGACGGTCGTGGCTGTCTGTCTGTTTGGCTATTGGTTCTACATGGTCCGTTGGGGCATGGGCATCGCGGGCATCCGGCGGCCGGTCGGCTGGGGCATGTTCATCGCCACATTCGTCTTTTGGATCGGCATCAGTCACAGCGGCACCTTTGTCTCCGCGATCCTGCGCGTCTTCAACGTCGAGTACCGGCGGCCGATCACGCGCGCCTCGGAATTGATGACCACCTTCTCGTTGGCGTGCGCGGGCCTGTTTCCCTTCATCCACCTGGGTCGCGCGTGGACCGTCTATTTCATGATCCCGATGCCCAACCAGCGGCAGTTGTGGACCAACTTCCAGTCGCCGTTGGCATGGGACCTGATCGCCATCACCACCTACTTGATCGGCAGCACCCTCTACGTCTACCTGCCGATGATTCCCGACCTGGCCATGACGCGCGATCGCATGACCGGCTGGCGTCGCACGATCTACAAGTTCCTGTCACTCGGCTGGCGCGGGCTAGAATACGAATGGCATTACCTTCACGTGGCGATCAAGATCTTCGCATTTGCGATCATCCCGGTGATGTTCTCGGTGCACACTATCGTGTCGTGGGACTTCGCCATGAGCACGCAGGTGGGCTGGCACAGCAGCATCTTCGGGCCGTACTTCGTGACAGGCGCGATCTTCTCCGGCGTTTCCGCGGTCATCTCCGTGTTGCTGGTCGTCCGCAAGACGATGGGGTTGGGCTACTTCTTACGGCAGGAGCACTTCGACGCACTGGCCAAGCTGGTGCTCGTCTTCTCTCTGGCGTGGACCTACTTCTTCTTCAACGACTACCTGGTCGAATGGTATGGCGGTGAGTGGGTCGGACACCAACTGCTGACTCTCCAGGCGCGAGGGCCGGTGGCGCCGCTCTGGTATGCTATGCTTTTCTTCAACATCGCCGTGCCGGTGCTGACCTTGTGGAACAAGCGCGTCCGTCGGTCGCCGATCGCGCTCTTCTTGATCACCATCGGAATCAACATCGGCATGTATCTGGAACGCTACATCATCATCCCAGGCTTTTTGCAGCGCAACCGCCTGCCGTTCGACTGGGGCGCGTATAACCCGCAGCCGGTGGAGTTGTCTATCGCCATCGGCACACTGGCGTTTTTCAGCCTGCTCTATCTGCTGGCCTCGAAGGTCGTCCCGCTGATCCCAGTTTGGGAAGTCCTCGAAGGTCAACTGAGCCACACCCGGCGTCGCATCGGCAAGACCGTGGTGACGAGTGTGGCGGAGTTGGAGTAGAGGAGTAACCTATGCCCAAGAAAATGGTTCTCATGGGCCTGTTCACCGACGTGATGCCGACGGCCGAGGCGCTGGACGGGCTGCGTCTGCTGGGCGTGCGCGAAGAAGACATGAACATCATGACGGGCGTGCCGCACTCGGCCAAGATGCTGGGCCGCCCCAAGCTGGCGGAGTTTCCCTGGATCAGCGTTTTGGGCGCGCTCACCGGCCTGTTGATCGGCCTGGCGCTGACCTTTGGCACGCAATGGCTCTACCCCATTCGCGTCGGCGGCCGGCCGTTCACAGCCATCCCCACATCGCTCGTGATCATCTATGAATGCACGATGTTAGGTCTGCTCGTCAGCACCTTCCTGAGCTTCTTGTGGAAGTGCGCGTTCCCCTCGACCAGGCCGCAATACTACGATCCGAGCATCAACAACGGCCGCATTGCGCTGCTCTGCAACTTCGACATGCGTCTCGAACCCCAGATTCGCCAGGTAATGGCTCAGCACGGCGCGGAGCGGGTGTTCGAGCCGCAACGGAGGCCGCTATGATCCCACCAGGCGGGTTGTTGCGCCGCATCTTCTTGACGGTCGCGGCCGTGGGGGTGCTCTTCTCGATCCCGTTGTTGTTCCTTTTCGATGTGGTGAAGATCAACTGGCGCAGCAACATGGAAGTGCAGGCGTCGTTCGGGCCGCAGGAGGGGCCGCGACGATTGCCTGCGGCCGACGCTGTGCGGTTCGATGGGCCGAGCGTCCCCAAGGACGGCCAACTGCCGGCCAACCCCGTGCCGGCCGATGCGATCTCGCTGCAACGCGGCAGACAGCTCTTTGTCACGCACTGTGCAGTGTGTCATGGGGCCGATGGCAAAGGCAACGGCCCTGTGGCTCAGCAGTGGAAGGCTGACGCTAAGCGGCCGGCCGATCTCACCGCAGCGCGCCTCGCCAACCAATCGGATGGCGCGCTCTACCTCACGATCTCGCAAGGTTTTGGCATCATGCCGCCGCTCAACGAGAATCTGAACGTGCGTGAGCGCTGGGACGTGGTGAACTACGCGCGGACGCTGAGCAAGTAGGCGGACTGTCAACGGAGGCGACTCTTATGAAGCGATTGTTCCCGGTCATTGTCCTGGCGGCATGGATTATCTACTCGCTGGCTGCCTGCAACACGCCGCAGCCGTTGCCGACCGCGCCGACCCCGATCCCGACGCTGCCGCCCGCGACCCTGCCGGCGCCTGGGGCAGCCACTCCCCGCGCGGCGCTGGCCGGGGTGAGCTTTCCAGCTAATCCGCCTGCGGCCCAGGCCGGCCAGACGATCTACCAGGCCAAATGCGCGAACTGCCATGGCGCAGACGGCAAGCCGGCGGTCGAGAAGGCGCGCAACTTTCAGGATGAGGACTACCTGCGCGGGGCAGTTCCCGTCGAATTCTACCAGGCGATCACCAATGGCCTGCAGGGGATGCCCGGCTTCAAGGACCAGCTCAACGACGAAGAGCGCTGGCACGTCACTTTCTTTCTGTGGAGCTTCTCCGTCAAGTCGGACCGTCTGGCCAAGGGCAAGACCGTCTATGACGCCAACTGCCTGGCCTGCCACGGCGCAGACGGCAAAGGCCTGATCCCGCAAGCGCGTCGGCTCACCGATGTCGAGTATATCGCCAGCGCTTCGGCAACGCAGTTCTACCAGGCGGTCTCTGGCGGCAAGGGGATCATGCCCGCCTGGCAGGATCGGCTTAGCCCAGAGGATCGTTGGGCTGCGGTGGAATACGCGCGCGCATTCGCCTATATCAGCCGCTGAAGTGGCGCGCGGTATCGGCCGGCGCAGCCGTTCAGGTGGCCTGTGCTCGTTTGGGCTCCGCCCACGCGCCAGGCGCCTGTGTGACGCCTGGCGCGTCCTCACCAGTCTTTCCTCTTGCCATCCCCGGTAATCAGAGCGCCGGCCAGGGGTTTCAACCCCTGGCTCAGCAGGTGGAAACCGGCTGGAAGCCGGTTGTGGGGTGTACACGCGCCCGCGGAGCCGGTTTCAACTGGGTGAGCCGGTCGGCTTCAGCCACCGGCGGGACCAGCCCTCTGGCTACTGGACGATTTGCCAGTCCCTGTGATATACTCGGTGACCAGTACGCAAAGGCTACTATCCCCACAAGGAGGATGCTATGATCTTGCGCGGAAAACTTGTCGCAGAAACGCCCCTCTACCAGGGCAATGCACGCAAGACGCTCTTCACCCGCGACGGCGACGGCGCACAACGCCTGGTTTCTTTGGCAGGCGAAATCAACGGCACCGCTCAGTCTTTGATGGATGCCTTCATCGGCCAGTCGCGCGATGGCAGAAACACCGGATTGCTCAACCAGCTATGGCAGCGCCTCTACGGCCGCCCCCTTCCCGATGGACTGATCACCCGCGTGGAGTGCAAGCTGCAAGACGCCTCCTATCTTCGTGACCACTTCTTCGATCTCCGTATGGGCCTCCGCCTGGATGAGGATCGTTGGGCCGCCGAGGCCAACGCCAACTACAAGATGGAGACGGTCTTCCGCAATGCGGCGTTCGACTTCACCATGACCGTCAACGATGCGGTGATGGGCCGGGACGACAACGCATCGCGATTGCACTATGCGCTACGCGAGCTGACTGAGGGCCGCTTCTGGTTCGGCGCGGGCAAGAGCAAAGGCCTGGGACGCATCCGCCTGGTGGCGGATTTGCCGCCGGCCGGCGGGGAGCCGCCCGCGATCCAGCCGGCCGCCAACCATCTGCGGATCACCCTGGCCTTCAACTCGGACAACCCCGTACTGGTCGGCTGGAACTGGGGCAAGGTGGACCCCGAACGACCGGCCTTCGCCGCGATCGAAGGGCGTGTGCTGGTGGCGGCGATGCGCGACATCCCCGATCCGGTGCGCACTCGACTCGAGCTGGTCATCGGCGGGCCGATCCGGAACCCCGATGACTGGAAGCGCCGGTTGGCCGAATATCTGCCGCGTTCGCTGGCGGTCTGGCTAGGCGAACGCTCGATGGGCGAGACCGAAGTGTGGGTGTTGCGCGAGGCTGCGCTGGCCAGGCTGACCAAGGGCAAGTATCCTGTTTCTAAGAAGGTGCTCGACGCGGTGCAGCCATTGTGCGACCGGCCGTTCGCCAGTCGAGAGGAGGCCGAGGCCGCGTTGAAAGAAGCGGCCGGCAACATGGCCAAGCGCATCAGCGAGCTGCTGGAGCATCAGCGCCAACCGAGGCAGCAACTCGATGCCGAGGCATGGGGCGAGGTCGTGGCCGGGCTCGGTCTGGATGCCAGATTGGCCGAGCCTCTGGCAGCTCGGCTGGGCGATGAGGAGGCCATGATTGCCACGCTGGCCGAAGGGTGCAAGGCCATCCTGCCGAGCCTCTATCAGCAGATTGACCAGCAGATCACCCTGTTGCAGAGCGACACCTGGGTGGATGAGGAGATCGCGAACCGCGAGGCGCACCTGCGGATCAAGACGCTGTTGCTGGAGGGAAAGATCAGCGAAGCGCAATGGGGCGACCGGAATCGGCCGCCCGATGGCGTGGCCGCAGCCGCCTGGCGCGGCTTTCTGGAAGAGCACAGCCGCGTGCGCTACCGGCACATCCTGCATCCTGTCAACTTGCGCAAGAGCATTACCAACGACCGCAACTTCATCGCCTTCCTGAAGGCGCATCGCACGCGGGCCAGGCAAGAGCTCGCGCAGCCGCATCACATTGACTTCCGCGGCGGCGGCCCCTTCAACCGCGACATCTCCCGCAAGTACGGCAAACCCTATGATACCCTGTTCATGCGTATGCTCACCTGGTCGCCCTCGGCCCAGGAAGAGGGCGCGTGGGAGATCTATGTGCCGGGCAGCACGCTGAAAGGCGCATTCCGCAAGCGCGCGTCCCAGGTGCTTCAGACGTTGTGGGGCGAATCGCGCCAGACGAATGAGGTGCTGGATCGGCTCTTCGGCGCCCAGGGCCGCCGCGGCCTGGTCTTCTTCTCGGATGCCTATCTGACAGACCCGCACGCGCCAGAACGTGTCTGGTGCTCGATGGACGGTGTGCGCATGGATCCGCAGACCGCGCGTCCCATCGAAGCGGCCAAGCGCGACTATCTCTTCGCCTACGGCGACCAGCTCGCTTTCCAACTCAACCTGGATATCCAGGACATCAGCGAAGGCGATCTGCAAGTTCTGGCAGTCCTGGCGCACCTGCTCAACGACTTCCAGGCCGGTGATATCCCCATCGGCGGGGAGAAGACCAGCGGGTTTGGCTGGGTGAAGGCGCATGTGACTGGGCTGTCATGGCTTTCCGCGACGCCGGATGGCGTGGGCAGCAAGCTGCTCGGAAAGCAGACGCTCACCCGCGATGGCATCTGGCAGCGCCTGGCGCTGGATGGTGAGACGGCGACGGCCGCGCTCCGTGGCCAGGCGCAGCAGCTCTCCGGCGCCGCAACGCAGGCCCAGGGCGTCAAGTCGCCGCCGCGCGCCCGCGGCGGCTTCATCTCGCACCGCGCATTCGGCGGCTTTTGCGGCATCCTGGCCGTCGAGGCTGAAGTGCTGACGCCGCTGCACGTGCGTGAGAGCGGCGAGCCTTCCTTCCGGGCGATCCTCGACGGCGGCATCGTCAATGGCTGGGACGCGTTCGCCATGGCGCCGGCCGAGGCGGCGCTGCGTCCCGAGGCCAGGCTCTACGCCTTGCCGTCGCGCAGCATCAAGGGCCTTCTGCGGCATATGTATGCGATCGCCAGCGATGCGCGCATCATCAGCACCGATGTGGAGCATCTCAATCCGGCCGACAGCCTGTTCGGATGGGTGGGGAATGGCCCCAACCAGGCGATCATGGGCCGGCTGGCGTTCAGCTTCGCGCCATTCGAGGCGGCCGAGCTCGCATGGTTCAAGACGCCCTACCCCTATGGCGGGTGGGCGTTCGCGGGCGGCGCGTGGCGTCAGGGGACCGTCAAGGGCGTGCCGCAGTTGCAGATCGCCAAGACGTGGCGGCTCTTCCCCCATGCGCCGCTGGCGCCCATCGTGCAGCGGTTGGATGCTTTCGCGCCAGACACTGCCCAGGCCAGCTACTGCCGCGCCATTCTGCCCGCCGCGCGCGCGCGCTTCGGCATCCGCTTCTGGAACCTGGAGCGCGAGGAACTGCAGCGGCTGATCTGGTGTGTGGCGCTGGAGCCGAACCTGGCGCACAAACTGGGCCATCACCGCTATGTTGGTTTCGGCAGCCTGCGCCTGCGAGTGCTCCCCGAGAGCGCGTTGGTGGATTGGAACAAACGCTATGCCGGGGCCCCGGCCTCTGCCTGGCGCGTGCCCCTACAGGTGGAGGAGTGGCGGGAGCCGAAGGTGATCGCCCACTATTCGGACCTGCAGAAGGCGTTGGATGCTCGAGCGCTTTGATTGGCTGCGCCGCAGTGGCACCGGCGCGGAGTTACTGGCGACCCTCCAATACTGGGAGACGGCGTCGTGGCGCGCTGATGAGATGCTGGCTGCTGGCTCGCCGTCCCCCCTCGCACAAGAACCGCCTCCTGCGAATCAGGAGGCGAGAGATCAAGCCGCGTCGCACGCGATCGGGGTTGCGCGCGGCGCGGCGCTTGGTCCGCCGCATTCGGCGTTGCACGGCCCCTGTGCGCGTTGCTGGCTATATCCCACAATGGGCCGACCCAGGTCTCGCTATTGCCCAACCTGCGAGGAGATCCTGGGCCGCGCGCGAAGGTTGAACGTGGTCGTGCGCTCCACGGTCTTCGTGTGGGGTTTTGTCAATCGTCCGCCCCGCCAACCGGCCGCAGGCTTTCGCAATCTGCATCCGCTTGCCACGTATGTCCACGATGACCGCCGCTTCCTGATCGCTCTGCATCAGCGGGAGCTCAAGCCCTGGCTGCAGGAGCTTCTGCTCTATCACGGCGACGATCTGAAAGGGGTCTTGCAGGTCTTCCCCGCGCTGAGCGCCACGGAGCCGACCGCGGGCGAATTGCTCGTGCGGCTGTCGCATCGCGAGGCGCGTTTTCCGCTCGATCGGCTGCGTGTGGGGTTCTTTCCCGCGATCAAGCACGTCTTCCATCCGCGTCTCTACGAACGCGAGGGGGTGTTGACCTTCGACGTCAGCGATTTCTTGAACACGCTGGAGCTGGCGGCCGTGTTCATCAGCGTGCTCTATCCCGACGAGCAGAAGCTCCTCTACCGCTTGTTGCACACCGAAGAGAGCAACGAGGCCCAGTTCATGTGGGGCCGGTTTCTCGGTGCGCTGCGGCCGGAAGCCCGCGACATGCTCAACGCCTGGGGCCTTCGCCAGTGGTCGCTGCCGCAGGTGAATCTGTTGTACGAGCTGGTGGATTACGTGAGATTCGAGGCGCCCCGCAAGGCGGACGCCGAAACACTGCAGACGAAGGACGGTTGACGAATGTCCCCTGGGCTGCCAACCACCCTGCCGTTCGTTTCCCACATCCATCTCATCCGCTATTTGGTCGTCTGGCGCGTAAACGCCTCGCTGGTGCACCTGCCGCGTTGTCTGTCCCTACCTCTTTCGCACACACTGGGCAGCCTGATCGCCGAGCGCCTGCCGACACAAGACGCGCGGCCGTGGCGCAAGGCGATGGCCGCATGGGGGGATCAGGACAAGGCAGCGGAGGAGCTGGCTAAAGAACCGATCGCCACGGGCAAGAAGGCCGGCAAGGGCGCCGCTCGGAAAGGCGCAAAGGCTATGCCGGTCGAGCCCTTCGTCAAGGCGCCCCCTAACGCCGATTGGCCGATCCAGGCGGTGCTCTTTCCTTTGCCCGCTAAGCGCACCTACGGCCAGGGCGAGCCGATCGTATGGGAGCTGAAGCTGCTTGGCGATGACGCCGACCACGGGCTATTCCTGGAGCTGATCTTGCCGGCCATGGAACAGGCCGCCACGACGACCGATCCTCGCTGGCGCCGGCCCAATGGTCTCTGGGGCCGCTTCGACATCCAGGCGGTGTATGCCGCGCGTGGGCTGCACTGGGAGCCGGTGGTGAGCGACGGCCGGCTTGACCTGGGGTATCGCGCTCTACCGGCGCAGTGGGCTGAGGGGTGGCCCTTCGACCTGCCTGGTGCACGAGGTACAGGCGCGCCGATCACCGCGCCAAGCTCTGCGGGGCCGGAGGAAACCTCTGACAAGACGCTTCTTGCGTCGTCTGAGGCGGCCGGGACCGGCGACGGCTCTTCGACTGCTGGGGCAGCAACTGATCTGATCGAGCGCAAGCCGCGACCGCCAGCATCGCAACGCCCCGGCCCAGCCGCGTGGTTGCAGCGCGTTACATGGATCACGCCGTTCGACTTGGCCACGGCGCAGCGGGCGCCCTCGATGCGTGAGCTGTTCGAGGCCTTCATTGCCCGCATGACTCCGTTCGCGCCGGGCAAGCGGCCGACAGCCGATCAGGTGTGGGCGCTGCTGGATCCGGCCGAGCGGCGGGCGCTGGAGGAGGACCTGGAAAAGGTTGCCGCGGCGCCTGTCAAACGCTCGCTGCTGACCGCCGCCCCAAAGGGGTGGCCTGGTCGCTGGATCGGCGCGCACGCCTTCGACGCCATCACCCCGCGGCTGGCGTCCTATCTTGAGTTGGCCGCCATCGTGCACGTAGGCCGGCAGACGCACTTCGGGTGCGGGACATTCAAGCTGAGCTAAGAGCCTATCCGAATTTCTGCTGAGGCCGGTTTCCGACCGAGCCGCGCACGGTCAGAGACCGGCCCGAGCGGGGTTATTCGGATAGGTTTTTAAGCATAAGCGTCACGGACTGGCCACAAGATGAATCTCGACTACCTGCCTTCTTTCGTGCTCGTCTTCGCCGTGGGCTTGCTGGTCAGCGTTGGGCTCACGCCTCTGGCCCGCTGGTTGGGCCGGCGCACAGGGTTATCTGACCGGCCAGGTGGACGCCGGCAGCACAGCGGCGTCGTCTCGCGGCTGGGCGGCATCGCCATGTACGGAGGTTTTGTCGTGGCGGCGTTGATGACGCTGGTATTGCCGCAAAGCTTCATGCCCCCGCGGCTCGATCCGAATGAGCTGATCCGGCTGAGCGGCCTCCTGATCGGCGTGACCGCGATTTTCGTCTTCGGCCTGCTAGATGATCGCTTCCAGTTCGGCAGCAAACCCCAATACGCGGCCCAGTTCCTCTCCTCGCTGATCGCCATCGCGTTCATCATCTTCATCGAGCGCGTGAACAACCCGTTCAACCACGGCCAGATCATCTTCCCCTGGCCGCTGGTGTGGGGCCTGACGATCTTCTGGTTCATGGGGATGATCAACACCGTCAACTGGCTGGACGGGCTCGACGGCCTGGCCGCAGGAGTATCGGCCATCGTGGCGGCTGTGTTGACGATCCACATGCTGCGCGAGGGACAGCACAGCGTGGCGTTGTTGCCCCTGGCGCTCTTTGGCGCGACGTTGGGCTTCCTGCCGTTCAACTTCAACCCCGCGCGGGTGTTCATGGGGAGCAGCGGATCCTATTTCCTGGGATGGGGCCTGGCCGCGTTGGGGATCATGGCCGGCGCGAAGGTCGCGACCGTGCTGCTGGTCATGGGGCTGCCGATCCTGGATGTGGCATGGTTGATCTACCATCGCCGGCGGCATGGGGGACAGCCAGCCTTCAACGGCCGCGACCATCTCCACCATCGCCTGCTGGACATCGGCTTCACGCAGCGCCAGATCGTGATCGGCTACTACCTCTTCTGCGCGGCATTTGGCGCGCTGGCGTTGGGATTGGGCACGCGCATCTTCAAGCTGGTGGCGCTCCTGGTGCTGTGCGCCGCGGCGCTCGGTGTGCTCTTCTGGGCCAGCCGGCAGCCGGCCGGGAGGTATGTGAACGGGCATCGGCGGGAATGTAAGACGTAGTGCGTAGTGCGTAGTCCGTATTTCGTATTCCGTAGTCCGTATTTCGTATTCCGTAGTCCGTATTTCGTATTCCGTAGTCCGTACCGCATATCTCATGGGTCCCTTACGCAATACGCACTACGCACTACGCAATACGCAACCCCCAACTCGCCACCCGCAACCCGCCACCCGCCCTACGCCCCCTCCCCAAACCCCACTGCCTCCCGCACGATGTACAATGGCCGGCCCTTGACCTCGTCGTAGATCCGGCCCAGGTACTCGCCGATGATGCCGAGGGAGATGAGCTGCACGCCACCCAGGAAGAGGACGCTGACCAGGGTGGTCGCCTGGCCGTAGAACGCCTCGGAGCCGGACAGCCGCAAGATGATCGTCGCGATGATGCCCAGGACCGCCAGTCCCGCGATGGTGAACCCGACGTAGGTGGCGAGCTGGAGCGGCAGGTACGAAAACGAAGTGATGCCGTCCAGGGCGAACTTGAGCATCTTCTTGAGGGGATACTTGGTCTCGCCCGCCAACCGCTCGGCGCGCACGTATTTGACCCCCGTCTGCCGGAAGCCCACCCACACCGACAGCCCGCGCATGAAGCGATGCTTCTCGCGCATGGCCTTGAGCGCATCCACCACCTTGCGATCCATCAGGCGGAAGTCGCCGGTATCCATGGGAATGTCAATGTCGGTGATGCGGTAAACGATCCGATAGAACGCCTTCGCGGTGAATTCCTTGAACCAGGTTTCCCCTTTGCGCTCGGCCCGCACCGCATAGACCACCTCATAGCCTTCCCGCCAGCGGGCAAGCAGGTCTGGAATTACCTCCGGTGGGTCTTGCAGGTCGGCGTCCATCACCACTACCGCGTCGCCGGTCGCGTAGTCGGCGCCGGCGGTGATGGCGACCTGGTGGCCGAAGTTGCGCGCGAAATCCACCACTTTGACGCGTGGGTCAGCCGCGTGCAGCTCACGCATGATTTGGGGCGTGCGGTCGCGGCTGCCGTCGTTGACCAGCACTAACTCCCACGGCTCGCCCAGTGCATCCAGCGCAGCGCTGGTCCGGCGGTAGAACTCCGGCAGGATGGCTTCTTCGTTGAAGACGGGCGCGACGACTGAAATGGTTGGATGATTGCCCATAGGATCTCTCCGAAACAGGTAGGGCTGCGCCCTATGATGCCGCGACTGGTTCGACGCGCCACTCATCCCCCTCGCGACGCAAACGGCCGGCCGGCGTTGCGACATCGTGCTGGAAGAAGAGCAGCGCCCGCCGGCTCAACGCCCACGCGCGCAACGCACGCCTGGTTTCGATGCTCGCCAACGGCTCGACATCGAAGGCCGGCGCCCAGGCGATCCGCTCCAGGTTGGTCACATAGCCTGCATCGGCCAGGAAGATGCCCGTCTCTCCGCCGCTCTCCACGATGACGACCTGGTGGCTGCGGGTGTGGCCAGGCGTGACCTGGACGCGCACCTCTGGCGTGATCTGCGTATCGCCACTGAGCACGCGTAAGACGCCTTGCGCGTCGCGATCACACAGCGCGCTCAGCGGCAGGAAGTTCTCCCCGCAGTAGGTGTTGCGGGTGCGCTCGTTGGGATAGGTCGCATCGGCCAGCTCCAGACGCTGCACCAGGTAGGTCGCATTCGGAAAGGTCGGCCGGAGCTGACCATCGGCATCCAGGTAGGTGTTGCCGCCGCAATGATCGGCGTGCAAGTGCGTGTTGATCACCATCCGCACGTCTGCCGGCCGGTAGCCGGCCGCGGCCAAGTCATCCAGCAATCGCGTAGGGCTGACGAGGTTCAGTTGCTGCAGTCGCTTGGCCGGGAGTTTGAGGCCGTGCCCCGTGTCCACCAGGATCGGCCCCGCGCTCGATTCCACTAACATGCAGCGGACGTCCATCGGGATGCGGTTGAGCGCGTCGGGTTGGACGACCTTCTCCCACAGAACGCGCGGAACAACACCGAACACGCCGCCAGCATCGGTCCAATAGACGCCGTCGCTGAGCAGGTGTATGCGCGTTGAGCCGATCTGATAGGTCAATGGCGCCATAGCTCACTCACAACCGCCGGCCGCGGCGTTCCAGCATCTTCAGCGCGCGTCGCGCCTCATCACCGACCGTGCCGCGCAGAAGTTGGCCGCGGTCCGTCTGCGCGGCCGCGAGCGGCCCGTAGGCAGACTCATCGCCCGCGTGTCCCAGGGCCGTGGCCGCATACCCGCGCACCTGCGAGTCTGGATCGGTCAAGGCGGCCAGCAACGCCGGCTGGGCATCGGGATGCGGCGCGCGGGCGACAGCGGCCGCCAAAGCCCGGCGCACCAGCAACGGCTGGCCTGGCTCGGTCAGGCCAGCGGCCAGCGCGGCGGCCAGACACGGATCAGCCACACAGCCCAGCGAGCGCGCCACAGCACGGCGCACATCCGGGTCAGGGTCGGCCAGCAAAGGCGACAGCAACGGAATCGAGGTCGGGTCGCCGCAAGCGCCGAGCGCGGCCGCTACGGCCACGCGGACGGCCGGCTCCGGATCGGCGATGTGTGGACGCAGCGCCATACATCCCGCCTCATCGCCGATCCGACCCAACGCCTCGGCTACGCCTGCCCGCCGCAGCGGATCGTGATCGGATAGCGCGGCGGTCAGGCGTGGGAAGACGCGGCTGGTCTCTTGCTTCGCCAACGCGTCGGCCGCTTGCCAGCGCACAAACGGCTCTGGGTCCGTCAGAGCCGCGATGAGGGCCGCGATGGCTGCCGGGCTGCGCTGCGGGTTGCGGCCCAGCGTCAGCGCCGCCTGCCAGCGGCGGATCGGCGCGGGATCTGCCAAATCGGCCAGGGCTGCCGGCTCGCTCAGTGCGGCGCGGCGGGCGCGCCAGGCAACCCAATGCCTGGCGTGGCGACGCAGCCAACGCCGGGCCGGTTGGATCAGGTCATCCAGACGCCGCGCCAACGGCCGTTTCCCACGCGTTGCGTTTTCACAGTCGTTCTCCAGCATGTTGCCTTTCGGCCCCCTGACCACGGATCAGCGAACCACGATCACCGTCTGGCACGGCGGCGGGAAGTTGCCGGTGATGTCCACCACCACGATGCGCACGGCGTAGACGCCTGGTCCCAATGCGCCAGCGTTCAGCATGCCCAGGCGACCGCCGTGCACCGGCTGCTCGCCGCCGTCGAAGTAGGACCAGATCGCGGGGTGCTCGCCCATGCCGTACTCCAGCTTGTAGTATTTGAAACGCTCGTGTACGGCGGTGCCGAGAATCGGCGTCATGCCTGACACCGTGGCGTTGACCCCAGGCGACGTGATGACCGCGCGTGCATCTGGGCAGGCGGGGCCTTGCACCACGACGGTGGGGGTCCTCGAGATCAGCGTCGGCTCCGGTCGCAGCGTAGGCCGCACACGGGTCGCGGTTGCCGTGGGGGTTATGAGTACACTCTCGGGCGCGGGCGGTGTGGGCGTGACGGCCGGCCGGCTGGTCGGCTGGGTGGGCAGGGGAGTCTGCACCTCGACGACCAGCGGCTGGACAGCATCGGAGACGACCGTGCTCAGCAGATACACCAGGCCGATGAAGACCGACAGCGCGATGGCGGCAGTCCACGCGCCATAGGTGCGGTTGAGCGCGGTCTCCCGTTCCAATGCGAACATCGAGTGGCGCCGCTCGCGGCGGGCCAGGATCGTGACGCGCAGATACCATAGCGCGACCAATGCGCTCACACCGTAGGCCCAGGGTGCATAGGTCTTGATCAGTTCGACGACAATGGCCATAGAGGTCGCTGTCCTTATCGCGGCTCCGGCATGGCCGTCAAGATTCCACGCAGCAGCGCCATCAACTTTGGCGTCAGCGTGCGGCCCGCAGCCAACACCTCCTCGTGGTCGGCCTCCTCCTCCGCGTCCGGGTTGGCGATAGCCGCGTTGGTGATGCCGCTGAGACCGAGGACGCGCATGCCCAGGTGGCGCGCGGCGAGCACCTCTGGCACGGTGGACATGCCCACCGCGTCCGCGCCGAGCAGACGCAGCAGACGCACCTCGGCCGGCGTCTCGAACGCCGGGCCGCCCAAACCGACGTAGATGCCCTGGCGCAGCTCGATGCCCAGCTCGCCGGCTACCCGTAGGGCCAGCCGGCGCAGGGCAAGATCGTAGGCTGTGTTCATGGAGGGGAAGCGCGGGCCAAGCGTCTCGTCGTTCGGCCCCCACAAGGGGTTGCGCCCGGTGATCGCCATCAGGCCGATGTGGTCGTTAATCAGCATCAGATCGCCGGGCTGAAATGCGGGATTCAGGCCGCCGGCCGCGTTCGTCACGATCATCGTTCGGATGCCCAACTCGTGCATCACGCGCACGGGAAAAACCACCCGCTGCTGCGAAATCCCTTCATAGGCGTGGCTGCGGCCCTGCAAGATCAGCACGACCTGGCTGGCCAGCCGGCCGATGACCAACGCGCCGACATGGCCGACCACGCTGGTAGTTGCGAAGTGTGGTATTTCCTTGTAGGGGATGTGGTCGGCGTCGGTCGCCTCGTCGGCCAGCGCATTCAACCCCGATCCCAAGATCAGGCCGATGGTCGGCCGGTGTGCAGTGCGACTGCTGATCGCGGTCGCGGCCTCGCGATATTGCGCCCGTGTTATTGTCTCGTAGTCGGTCATGGGTGTGATTGGCTATTATGCCCTCGGATGCGCCTCGTCGTACACTTCCCGCAGATGTTCGCGCGACACGTGCGTGTAAACCTGGGTGGTCGAGATGTTGGCGTGACCCAGCAACTGCTGCACCTCACGCAAGCCTGCGCCGCCGTCGAGCATGTGGGTGGCGAACGAGTGGCGCAGGGTATGCGGTGTTACCTTGTCTTCCAGACCCAGCTCCCGCGCGTAGTTCTTGATGATCAGCCAGAGCCCCTGCCGCGTCAGCCGCTCCCCGCGCGGGTTCAGAAACAGCGTGCGTTCGCCGCGCTCATCGCCGAGAAATGCGTCGCGGCCGCGTTCCAGGTAGGCCCTGACGGCTTTGATCGCCTCGTCGTAGAGCGGCATGACCCGCTCTTTGTCTCCCTTGCCCACACAGCGTATCTTGCGCCCTTCCAGGTCGAGATCGTCCAGGGTCAGGCTCGCTACCTCGCTGACGCGCATTCCGGTAGCATAGAGCACCTCCAGCAGCGCCGTGTCGCGCAGGCCCTTGGCGGTCGCGCTGCTCTGCGCTGGCAACCGCAACAAAGCCTCGACTTCTTCGAACGTGAGAGTGCGCGGCAAGCGCTTCTTGACCCTGGGCGAGTCAAGGTCTTCGGTGGGATCATCCTCGATGATCCCACTGCGCAGCAGGAAGTGGCAGAACGATTTCACCGCCGCCACCTTGCGCGCGACGGTAGCCGAGGCATACTCGCGCTCTTTGAGGCTGAGGATGTAGTTGATGAGCTGATCGCGCGTGACCGCGCCCCAGATCAACTCGCCATCTGTATCTCCGGACTGCGACAGGAAATCGTGGAACTGGGTCAGGTCGTTCTGGTAGGCGGCGATCGTGTTGACAGAGCTTCCCTTCTCGGCGCTCAGGTAGTCCAAAAACTCCTGAATATTGGCTTGCATGGCTGTTTCTCCCCTAGCACGAGTGACGGTAGACTCAGCCGCCATTCTACCATAGCTTTGCATAAGAACAAAAAGCCGCACCGGGCAGGCGCACGGCCATGCCCCTACCCACCGTCGGTATCCAGGGCCAGGCTGCCCTGGCCGCTCTCCAGGGCCAGCAGGCGCGTTTTCATGTGTAAGCCACCCGCAAAGCCGTGCAGACTGCCATCGGAGCCGATGACGCGGTGGCATGGAATGATCAAGGGAACCGGGTTCGCGCCCACAGCCGCGCCGGCGGCCTGGGCTGCGGCCAGCCCGCCGCCCACTTGGCCGGCGACCCAGGCGTAGGTGCGCGTCTGGCCGTAGGGAATGCGCGCCACGGCCGCCCACACCGCCAACTCGAAAGACGTATGACCGCGCAGATCCAGTTCCACCGCATAGTTGCGCAGCTTGCCCGCAAGGTACGCCTGCACCTGGCGGGCGACTTCGAGCAGAAACGGATCCGCGGGATGGAGCGGAACGTTGGTGTAGTGCTGCCGCAAGCATCGCACGGCTCCGGCCTCTGTGCGTCGCGGCAGACCCAACATGCGCAGCCCACGGCCAGAGGCGACCAGCCCCAACCAGCCCCAGCTTGCCGCCTCGAAGGTCAGGCCGCGCAGCTCATCGGCTTCGGCTGGCGCTACGTTATCGAAGGGTGCGGCCAGATTCTCCGCCGCGCGATCTTCAGCCATCGTCGCCTCTCTGTGGGGCCGCCACGCGAGCGATTACCAGGCCGATCAGCAGGAGCGTCGCGGCCAGGCCAGACGCCAGCGCCGCGGTGCGAATCCACGGCGCCGCCCACACCCGTTGGGAGACCAGCCCCAGCCCCAGCGTCACCAGGCTCACCGGCGCCACGCCGTTGAACGCCAGCATCAAGCCCACCTGCAAGGGCGCCAGCGCCGGCTTCCGGCCCAGGCGGGCGCTCAGCCACAGGAGCATGCCCATCGGCAACGCGACGCCGACGACCAGCAGAAGGATTCCGATGACGATTTGCATGTGATCTCATGACCCCAAGCGCGTTACGGGCGATGTAACTTCTCAATGACAGGAGTTACGCAGTCGCCCGTCATTGCGAGCGCATCCTTCGACAAGCTCAGGACATGGTTTGCGAAGCCCTGGCCTGAGCCAGGACGAAGGCAATCTCCTGGTCTGGGGGGAGATTGCTTCGTCCTGAGGGATGCTGGCGCAATCGCACACTACGTTCCTCGCAATGACGCCTTCGAGAAACCCTCTGCGTAAGTCCTGTCAATTACAGGAGTTACGCAGTGCCGTGCGGAGTAGCCACGAATTGCACGAATTTCACGAATTCAGCCGCCTGGTCAACCCATTTTCGTGTCAATTCGTGTCATTCGTGGCTGGTTTTCGGCGCCACTGCGTA
>VGOD01000037.1 GCA_016876015.1 Chloroflexota bacterium | reverse complement strand
CAAGGCCAATCCTGACTCAACCATGATGCCAGTCGTTGACGAAGGCCCGGCAACGGTAAAGGTGTGACTCGACTTCCGCACATGATACTTCTCGTGGAGTGTATCAGTGCCCATGCTATCAGCCAATCCAACACACGCGCGGCCCCCACACCAACTGCAATGCCCACTACCACGCCGAAGAATACGCCAAGTAACATGCCAACTATCGCACCCACCACTACGCCACCCAGGACCCCGATTGCTGTACCGAACGTCTGGCCAAATGCCAGTCCTCCTGCCGCGCCATATGACGCAAGAACACTGACGCCAAGCACTGCCCCAACCAAGATACCGGCCGTTGTACCGACCGCTATGCCGAGAACTGCACCAGAGGTCACACCTCCAATCCCTCCATATGCCACACTCAGAACGCTGCCGATAATGATGCCCAGAGCTAGACCAGTCGCGTTACTTTGCATCGTACTGTCCGCAGTGTTCCACTGGCCGATCGCTACACCGACTGTCACCCCGAACACGACGCCGAATGCAATTCCCCTTGCCACAGAGCCGGCTATGCCCAATCCAAACTCGCGGCTGCTTGTCGTACCTATTACCAAACCAAATAACATGCCGCATGCCGCACCAAGCAAGTGGACCGAAATTCCTATCACTCCCAGACAGAGAATCACTGATCCAGTCCCCGTGAGCACGCAGAGCAGTGCCTGAAGTGCAAGGTTCTGCCAGACTGGGTTTTCACGTAAAGCCCTCCACGCTTGCGCCAAATCGTGACCTCGCCTAAGTCCTGATCCTCCAAACACTTCGATGTACCATCGGATGGCTTGCGGGAAGAAGAATGCCCAACATGTCAGGCGCAGGTAGTCCAACGGATTCCGAAGAGACAGCGGTCGGCGCAGCTTCGGTGCCAGGTTCAGATGCGGGACATAGGCGTTGTGCAGCGGAACTCACCGAGAGACAAGCGCAGGAACACAGGATGTCGCGAGGAAAAGTAGACTCGGAGAGCGCGAAGTGCACGCGAAACGAAGCTGCACATATGTGCAACTCGAAGGCCACCCAGGTCGCTGCCGCGATCTTCGCACACGGCGACCTTCGCGCCTTCATCTGCTCCTCGCCCCGCCCATGCGGAGCGGCCCAGTCGATTCTGCGATACGTTGTTCATGCCAGCAAGTGCTCCAAGTCCTGTCGGTAGGCTGCCAGCCAATCATAGGACGGGTCGGCTTGCGCCTCGTAGCGGTGGAATGCAGCGCGCCAGAGTTTGAAAGGATGATCGCCGGCCAGCATCAGGAGTTGGCCGAATGTGATCTCGTCGAACTGCGGCGCGCCAAGTACCCATGGATGAGAGAGTAGCAAACGAGACTCATCTGATGTGAGAGGACCGATCTCGCAAGGTTGAAGAAAGCTGTAACCCGGTGAATCTGGTCCGTGGTGGGGAAACACCTCCTTAAGTGGTTGATGCGAAACCGCGATCATTCGGAACCGTGCGTTGTTCGATGCTATCGCGCGAAGGCGCGCCAAGTCGTCTATGGTGATTCCGCGAGCAGGTCCAGCATCCAAGTCATCCACGAGAAGTAGTATCTCTCGTGACTTGAGAGCTTGTCTGATCACCCGCCAGGTGTGTCCTTGAACCCTCAAACCCTCGGCCATCTGCTCGTACAGGTCATCCCGATCTTCGAGTTCCTGGCAGCCAATCGGCCCAACGCAGGCCCCTCTCCCCAAAGGGATGAACTGCCACAGTAGTGAGCTCAAGCCGATTTTCATCGGTCCGACCAGGATGACAGAACCAGCTTGTAGGAGCATCTGCAGCCTTCGCAACTCGGTCTTCCGACCGACAAAGCATCTAGCGTTTCTGGCTTCACCGATGCTGGCAAAAGGGTTCGGAGGTAGCATGACAGGAATCGAAGACGGCGGCCTGCTGCTCAAACGAAGTTCGAAACGCTCGTACTGATAGGGATTCTTGGTCTTAATCAGCGCCAACAACCTCTCCATCTGGCCATGGCGGTCGCAGTGCTCCACCAACATCTGAATCTTCTGCGACCGGTTCACAGCATCGGTGAATCGTTGGTGAACGCAACGAAAGTGATCAAAGCAGAGAATGGTTAGTTCCTCGTCACCCAAAGCCACAAGAAGCAATTCGCGTATGGTGTAAGTATCGAACATCATCACCCCTCAACCACCTTCACGTTGCCCAAGCCAGGTCAAGACCCTCGGACTGATCGCCACCACTCCGCTGGACAGGCCGAATGCGACACAATCCAGGATCCCCTGACGACCCCGGCAGGTTCCGAGCCTGTGACCCTACCGCTGGCTACATATCAAGGGAAGGTACATCTCAGGTCCTTCAAAGCTGAGATAGGTGTAACTGGTCGTACTATAGACATGGATAGGCGAAGCTGGCTGTTCTGGGTAAGCAGCATGGTAAACGATGAGGTCGCGCACCTCAAATGGGCCATCGCTGCCGTTGATAAAGATCAAGCGACCATTGAAAGACAGGGTTATCGACAGGGCATTGGCGGCGCTCAGTTCGGCGTTGGCTTCGGCCCACTCAATCGTGCGTCCTCTGCCATCAGCTAGGCGGCCGCCGGCGATGATCACCCCGATTTCCCCCACGTTCACGCCCACGTCTACATCCAGGGAGTCGTACAAACCATCGCCGTCAGCGTCTCGACCGCGATCTTGATAGGTACTGGTCAAAGACACTGGTTGCGGCGCGAAGTCCGTGTAGCCGTAGGCCCGGGTGGTATGCGCGACCTGCCGGTAGTCAACGATCGTTCCGCTCGCATCCCAAAGAGTCACCGACGTCATCTTGTACGGGCCGTTCACCTGCATGGCATTGATCGCGGTACCCGGAAAGTCCACGCGCATCTGATTGGAGCCCACTGTCAGGCTAAGATCCTGAGTTACCTGGGCAATCGGCGCTCCATCTTGCGTGCTCAAAGTGGCCAGGAGCCGGTAGCTGTCGGCTGAAGACGCGTCCACCCGAAACTCGACGCGCAGATAGTCGAAATCCCCGTCCGCATCGCTGTCTACACCCTGATCGGAATAGCTGGCAGCATCAATGGCCGTTCCTTCGTGCTGGAACTGGGTGTGAAGATACGCGTTAGTCGTGTACGCGTCGTATCGGAACTCGATGCGATGACCAGACGCGTCCTCAATGCGCACAGCCCGCAGGTAGTAGGAACCGTCGTGCCGCGCCTGGAAGATCAACCGACCATCAAAGTCCAGATTCACTGCCTGTCTTCCCACGGAGAGCACAACCGTAGCCCTGGCTACAGCAATGGGATCGGTGCCGAGAAGCTCACCGACAACCGTGTAGGCGCCGCCCCGGTTGGCGTCAAGAGTCGCAGCGATCCGCAGCACATCGTACAGGCCATCTCCGCTCGTGTCCACGCCTGCATCGCTATAGCTTCCCGCCAATGCGACGTCCGGGACGGCGAAATCCGTATAGCGATACGCGGCTGTCACGTGCGGGTCCTCGCTGGTGTCAGTCAGCATCTCAGCGTCGCTCACGCGTAACTCCACTCGTGCGATGTTGTATGGTCCATCGAGACCCGCGTTCCTGATCGCTAGCCCGCTGAAAGATAGCTCGACCGTGTGAGTGCCTGCGCTGAGGGTCTGCTGTTTGTTGGCCCAGGTAATCTGGTTTCCGGCGCCGCTTTCCAGCCAGGCCACCACGTTGTACAGTTCTGTTTCGGTGATCTGGACTCCTACGGACAGTCTCAGGCTATCGAACCGGCCGTCGCCATCGGCGTCCACGCCCGAATCCGAGTAGGCACCCGTCAACTGCGCGATCTCGTTAGCCAGTGAAACGGGTGCGGTAGATGGACTCCGCGGCATGGCCTGACCACCGGGCCCGCCAGGCTCAAGCGTGAGCGATCCTGCCTGAGCGATGACCGCAAATGGGGGGGCGCTTTGCTTGCCGGGGTTCGCCCAGTCGTTGCTGGCGGTTCCGGTCCGACCGTTGCTGTAGGTCATCACAGCCCACTCGTTGTCGCCGTAGTATTTGTACGTTGCAGACTTGTAGGTCGCCAGGTTACAACTGTCAATCGTGTTGGTGGCGGTGTGAGTCGTGGAAATCTCGTAACTGTCGGGAAGGCGGTCGTTGTAGTCGAGAGACGGTTTCCCTCGATCAGAGTCCGTCATACCATTCCAGATCCCGCCGGAGTCCCAGTTGTGGTAAATCCACTTGTGACGACCTTCGTGCTCCACCACTTCGCTCGCGCAGTCAATACCCCGGGCGCCACCAAAGCTGCCGCCCGGGCAAATCGTCGTTGCCGGAACGTTGATCCCACTAGGGTAGTGGATCTCCGAGGCAGCCCCACCGATATGGATCTTGTCATCTGAAGGGCTCCAATACCCCCAACTGCTGCTCCCCAGAGTCGGATCATAGAGCACGTTACTGTCCTTCAGGCCGGGGACTGCGCCATCATCACCCCAATACTCGTACCAATTGGGGTTCCCGTCACCGTCGTCATCGCTGCTCTTATTGAAGAAGACCTTGTAAGTGGCACTCTTCCAGGTCTGACCGGTCTGGCCGGTATCTATTCTTCTGTAGGACACCATAAGGGACACGTTCTTCGCCCCGTACGTAGCGACGGCAGGACCATCTCCCGTCGAAGGTGTGTATTCGTAGCGACAACTGTTCCCTATCGCGCCTTGACCCGGTGTGATATTGCCCGTCCAACTGCACGCGGTCAGCTGGTATCCGGTTGGCACATCAATAACTGCCTGCAACCGTACGACACTCCCTGTCTGTGGATTATTCCCAGCCGTGCCGACTCCTAGAGCCGTGATGCTCCTGATCTGCGGCGCTCCGCGCGTTGGGGTGACGATCCGCGTCGGTGTCCTCATCGGTGTATTGGTTCTTATCGGCGTGTTAGTCTTGATCGGTGTATTGGTCCTGATCGGCGTGTTGGTCTGGATGGGTGTGTTGGTCTTGATCGGTGTATTGGTCTTGATAGGCGTGTTGGTCTTGATAGGTGTGTTAGTCCGCATCGGCGTATTGGTCCTGATGGGCGTGTTGGTCCGCATCGGCGTTGGCGTGTTGATGCGCGTCGGTGTGGGAATCGGAGTAGGCCAGGGCTCCACCGCCGGGTCGCTCCCGTCCGACATCATCCCATTGGAAAGCTGCGGCAGCGCCATGCCGGTGGCGGCGCCATCGCTCATGGCGAAAGCGACCACCAGCAGCCAGACCGCGACAGCGCTCAGAGCAAAGAGCAAACGATACTGTTTCATGTTTGCACCCTCCTTGGCGACCATGCGCCCGGCGCCCCCCAAGGGGAGGCTATCACTCCGGCTCGCAGCGAAAAACCGAACGTGTATTGAACCAGATCCACCCCAGGCCAATCCGTCGCCAGGCGCCGCTGGCGCTCGGCAGATAGACGGTAGGGGTGAACAACGTCACCCTGGCCTCGACTGGCGCGCCCTGTCCTGAACACGAATTGCATGAAGGCACGGTACGGAAATTCTGGGGCGAGACGGCCAACTGGACGGCAACCCCACAACTTCGATGTGCGGCGGCCGCGCGCGCACCGTGCCGCGCCGCATCGCCAACCACGACCATCTGGTGTCCGACAATCATGAACTGCCAGATGATCAGGCCCGTCATCAAGAGCAGGACAAACATGCCGATCCCCTCGACGACCTCCACGCCCCGTTCATCACCTGCAGTGGCGCTGACGAGGTCTAGTCGTCGGTTAGCCCATAACTCAAACCTGGTCATCATGGCTCTCACCCGGACCGACGTATGCTGCAGATGCACCCCTTCGGCTCTCGAAATCAGAACAGATAGCAGCGAGAGTGGTTCGCCCTATGATCCACGGGGTGTCTTTCAGTCCTATGATGGAGACCAGAGACCGATCCAGGATAGGATCTGAACCACAATCATCTGGCCGATGGGCTGTCCACCCACTTTGAGCATGCTGCCAACGACCACCAACATGACCAGTATGATGGCCGCCAACGCGATCCATTCGACGTTTTCGATGGCCTCTTCGCGCTTGAGGCTGCGCAAGGCCGCTGCGTAGATTTGCCACATCATGTTTTCCTCCCCTGTGAATGTGTTGTTTGCGATGCGCCAGACGTGGAGGCGCACCTGTCATTGTGAAGACCGAAACCGAACGCGTACCACTCTCGCTGCATCCTTATGGAAATCGCTGCCTGGGGTTCCCGGAGTACTCCCTGTCAACAGGCAGCGAGAACCACCGTTATCGTCCGAACAGACCGCTGAACTGCCCCACCATGCTGTAGATCATCACCGCCAGGAACATGCACATCACGGCTGGCGCGATCAAGATCGTGGTGATCAGGGCGATCTTCGGCGACGCCTTTGCACCCTCTTCGCGCGCTCGCTGGATCCGGCGGATGCGCATGTCGCCGGCCTGCTCCTCGAGCGTTCGCGCAATCGGCACGCCCAACTGCTGAGCCTGCACCAGCGCGCCGACCAGAATGCGCAACTCATTCGAGTTCGTGCGTTGCAGCAAACGATTGAAGCACTCGGCGCGCGGCACGCCGATCTTCAGTTCATGGAGGAAGCGGCCCAACTCCTCGCTCAAGGGGCCCTGGCTGCGTTCGACGATTTGCGCCAGCGCAGCATCGAAGCCCAGACCTGCCTGCACGCAGATGGTGAGAATGTCGAGGGCGTCTGGCACTGCCTGGTTCACCTTGCGCTGCCGCTCTGTCGCGCGAGCATCCACCCAGATCATCGGCAGCCCCAGGCCAAGCGCCAGGCCAACGAGGATCAGCAACGGGCCTGTATTGAATACTGCTGGCAGCAATACGAACAGGGCAGCCAGAGAGATCAGCCATTGCAGGCCCAGCAATTCCTCGCTGTTCACGATCCCCGCCGGATAGCCAGCCCAGGCCAGACGCCGATCCCATTCACCGGGCTGCACGAAGCGCTTCGACGACCGCGTGGCGCGACCGATACGCTGAGCGTAAGGCCGCAGGCGACGCTGATAATAACTCATCTTGCCCATCACCAGGCCGGCTGCCGCGGCGCCAGACAACGTGACGGCGCGCTGCTGTACCTGGGAGGGCGTGCGCACGTACACGAAACCCAATACCAACAGGAAGGCCGCAACGAAGACCAGGATGGCGACAACAGCGATCATATGATGATGCTCCCCAAGTCGCAACCCCTCATACCTGCACCCGAGACACCCGGTTGATCAAAGTAAAGCCCAGGATCAGCACGCCGACGAAGAGGCCGCCGACGACCCAGCCGATCGGGTTGCCCAGAAAGGCGCCTACCGCGCCCTCCATCAGGCGGTTCAGCAGGCCCAGTACGACGAACGGGATCACCACCAGGATCACCCCCGAATAACGCGCCTCGGCGGTCATGGTGCGCACCTCGTCGCGCAGCTTGAATCGCGCCGAGATCGCCTCGGACATGACCGACAGAGCATGAGCGAGATTGCCGCCTGCCACGCGCTGGATGAGGATCGTTGTCACCATCATGCGCAGTTCCTCGCTCGGCAACCGCTCCAACATGCCCAACAGTGCGTCATTCAGGCTCTTGCCCAAGCGGATTTCACGCGCGGTGCGGTCCACTTCGCGTCCTGCGGGGCGCTCCACGCGTTCGGCCACGACCTCCATGGCCTGCAAGACGGACAAACCAGCTCTCAGCGAATTGCTCATCAAGAGAGCGACCTCCGGCATCTGTGTATCAAACGTGGCGATGTAGTGATCCTGCCGTGATCGCAAGTAGAAACGAACTGCCAGGTAGGCGCCCAAAACTGATGCAACCAGATTGACGCTCACGGTAAGGCCCAGTATCTGCCCCAGCGCTGCATAGAACACCCCGATGAGCAGTAGGCGTGCACTCCAGAAAACGCTCGGCGAGATGTCGAGGTCGGCCAGGCGCAACACATCCTGCACTTTCTGGCCCCATCTCGTCCGCTCAAGAGGCGTCGTGAAGTGCCTCCAGTCGCCCGATGGCTTAAGCGATTCACCGGAGGCGCTCAGTTCGGCCATGCGGCGGCTGAATCGCGCACGCGCCTGGCTGAACGCCATGATATACAGAAGCGCCAACCCGGCCGTCAACACTGTGAGAGCGGCAGCAATCACCACCAAAGCGTCCATGCACTACCGTCCGTTACCGTTTTCGTCTGAAGACCAGAAAGGCCACGATGCCGGCAATCAACAGCAAACCAATGATAAGCACAAGAGGACCAGCCGCCCCGCCGGCCTTGGGCAGCTCGTAGCTGAAGGTTATCCGCTCAGGTTTGACGGAGACGCCCCCGTCTACAGGTTGCAGCACAACATCAAAGCGCCGCGGGCCTGTGAAACCCGTCTTGGCCCCTCCAATGCGCACCGTGAAAGCTGTCTCTTCCTTCGGGGGCACGGTCAATCGGTCAGGTAGGACTTCGGCTTTCTCGCCCAAGCCCTCCACGCGCACCGCCAGCATCTCCTCGCGCGACGACGCCGATTTGGCCCGGAGCTGTACTTTCAGATCGGCCAAACTCGAGACCTTTCCCAGGTCTGGCTTCAGCGACGAAACCTCGATCGCCTGGGCGATTTCATAGGAAAAGGAAACGCGTTCGCCGGTAATGGTTGCACTATCTTGGGCGCTAAAGACCAATGCGAAAACGCCGCTCCCCGAGGAAGCCAGCGACGCGGTGCCGACGCTGAATTCCACGGTCTTACTTTCTTGAGGGCCGATCGAGATCACGGCAGGTACGACGGTTGCATTGCTCAGCCCGGCTACCTGCACGCGCAATGTCTCGGCCTTCAGGCTATTCGAGGTGATCCGCACGTTCACCCGTAGGTCAGCCAGTTCCCGTCGCGGGCCCAGATTGCTCTCCACGGCCTGAAGGCTGATGCTCGGCCGGGCCGCCGCCAGCTCACGCATGTCGTAAGTCGAGTAAGGAATGCTGCGGGCGCCTAGCTGAGCCGTGACGCGCGCCAGGACCGCCAGGCTGTATCTTCCTGCTTTCATCGCATTGATCTGCGATCGCCAGGGGCTACCGCCAGGAGACAGACGATCGCCTGCCTGCGCAACAGGCAACGAATAGACGTGACCATCGGGCTCACGGACCTGAAGCACCAGGTTGTCGTTCAGCACAGGCGCAGTGCTCCCAGCCACCTGGGTGAAGATGATTTCCGTGGCAACCGGCCCAGAATTGATCGCCCCCTCGGGAACCCTCAACTGCACCCGCGGCAACGGCAGGACCTCGATTGTCCGGCGCTTGATCAAGCGCATCGTGTTCGTCTTTAGGCCCGGTATCTCGAATTCCAGCATGTAGCGTCCGGACGACAAAGGAAGGGCCGCGCGCGCGCTATATATGCCGTCATCTGGATCGAAATCGCTGAACTGCCCGTCGTCGCGCAAGATCAGGGGTCTTGCGATGGCTTGATCGAGCAAGACGGCAGGCGCCAGATAAAGCTGATAGTTGAAGCTGGAACCTCGCTGCTGTGAGAACTGCGCCTGAATTGCCTCGATGCCGGTCAGATAGCGCTGCACACCGACGCGCACGTAAAGCGGCTCGCCCTCTGGATAGTAGCGGTCAGAAAGCTCATCCCACGGAGCCCGTGGAGCAGGATTCTGCAGTTGGATGGCCAGATTGGAGCGCGTCAGCAGGGCGATCTCCACTTCCGATGGGTTTTTCAGGCGAACTGCCCATTGTCCTTCCAATGGCAGGCTCTCTCGCGGGATAACATACACCTCATAGCGAGGGTCTTCAGACCAGTAAGTGCCTGGACGCGTGGCCGGATCTGCGAAGTTCTTGCCGTTGGGAGCAGCTAGCACCTCCACTTCGGGTTGGCGGGCCATTTTGGGAATCACGACGGCCAGGTTGGTGACCTGCTGCGTAGGCGTCACCGAGCCGATCTTCTGCAATGCGCCGGGTTGCACCTTAACCCAGTTCACGTAGTGGTTTTCCCGCACCAGGGCAAAGATCTCCGTATAGACCCGAATCAGATCTGCAGGTGTTGCGGCTCGGAAAGCGACTCCATTGGTCGGCGCGGCAATTCGGCTTTGGAGAAACGTGAAGTCAATCTCCTGGCCCAACGCCACCGGGAATACCCGCCAGTAGCGCTTTCGTTCATAGCGCGCCAGTGCATCGGACAGAGCCGCAGGCGCCTCTCCCGTAGGCAGGCCGTCTGTCAACATGACGACGTATTGCAGCCGACCTGGTTCGGTCTTGTCCAGGATATCATAGGCCAGATCAAGGGCCTTCCCCATGAAGGTATGCTCGCCAGGGGCGCTCGCCAGCTCTTCCAGGTCTTGCTTTACCTGTCGGCGACCCAGATTCGTGCTATCCAACCAGCTCGAGAACCGGGTCAGCTTGATCTTGACGTTCGTGGTAGAGGCGCCCCCCATCGTCACTACGGCGAGACGATCGCCATCACGCGAAAGATCAACGAACAACCTGGCGGCCGAAACACGGATCGCATCCGGGTCGTTGCGTTGCATGCTGCCCGAGATGTCTACGATCAGGACTACATCTGCGGCCTCGCCCTGTAACTGCACACCGCCGAACTGCGCGTGACAGGTCATCGTCAGCGGTCGGATCGGCAGCGCGATCAGCGCACCGAGGCAACTGGAAACGAACAGAAGCCTGAAGATCGCCCTGCGGAAGGCGTGTCCCAGATTCCAGCGCCCTAACATTGCAGGTTCCTTGTCAACTGGTCGAGTATGTTCTGGAACTGCTTCGGTTGGCTTGCTGCGAAGCCGCTGTCGCGCGCCCATTTCAGGAACTTGTCCATGATCTCGGACATGCACCGCATACAGGTCATCCGGTTCTCCTGGAGATTGCTGGCCCCTGTGATCCAATGGCTCAGTCGCTCATTCTCAGTGCGCCACAGCCGGCTGAAGTCCTCCGGCCTGTCAGCCTGGTAGTAGAGTCCACCGGTATAGTCGGCGATACATCGTAGGCTCTCGCGCGTCGGACCGTCCAGGGTGAGGGCAATGGCGTCGATCGTGAGGGCGAGCGGACCGCTTTTCAGGGTGCGGGCTTCGGCGCATGGGTCGCCGCCGCAGGTATCAGTTCCGCGGCTGACGAGGACGGCATAGCGAGTCCCAGTCTCGATACCTGCAAAAGCCAATGGCGCGTCGCGGAGCGCCTGAGCCAGCGATCGCTGCGCGGACGGCTGAATGCCTTCTGTCCTCTGCCGCAACACCGACTGACTGGCCGCTTGCACAGGCAGCACGATACCGCTACTGCAGCCCGTTGCGGCTGTACCTGCAGAGACCACGCCTATTCGCACGCTGTTAGGCAACACTGAGATCATGCTTCGCAATGCTGCGGTGATGGGGAAGGTAGCTGCTGCGTCACCTTTGTCATCGCCCCATAGCGTACCATCTACGATCACCAGGACGCTGGCATCCAACCTGAAGCTATCAGCGCATTGGTGAGTGAACGGGTCAGTGCCGAGGGCCTTTTCGACCCCGTCCGGCAGAAAATCACCGTCACTGTCGAGTGAAAACGGGTCTACCGTAGAGATCACCGTTGCGACTGGCAGCGGCCGCGGAGTCTGGAAGGGAGTCCACGTTGCAGTAGGCGTCGAAGTGCGCAACGCCTTCACGATCGGAGTTGCCTCCCGCGTCTGATCCGGCGCTGGCAATGCATTCAGAGCCGCCGCCAGAATCACGACCAGTGTGACGATCCCCCCGACGACGAGCAGCAGTAGCTTCTTGCTCAAGTGACTCTCGCTCCTCAACGAATCCCGTTTGCGCCGAAGGATTATGCAGGACTCGAAGCTTCACACGATGGCGGCCTGAAGACGAAGATACCTGGCGGCAAAAGGACTCCAAAGCTGCGCAACCGCGCCAGGCATCTCGGTTCGATGCCGGTCGCCGTGAAGCGACCAATCACCTTGCCTTCTGGGGTCAGTCCCGCCTGTTCGAACACAAAGATGTCTTTTGTGACGAGTCCCCTTTCATCCTCGCCCTGCACTTCGGCAATCGAGACCATTCTTCGACTGCCATCCATCATGCGATTCTGCTGAATCACAATGTGAATCGCAGAGGCCAGTTGTTGACGAATCGCCTCGGCTGGCAGCTTCGTGCCGGCATACATGGTCATCGTCTCCAGACGGCTAAAAGCATCTTGCGGGGAATTGGCATGGACGGTGGTCAGAGAGCCTTCGTGTCCGGTGTTCATGGCTTGCAGCATGTCCAGGGTTTCGGCGCCGCGCACCTCGCCGACGATGATTCGGTCGGGCCTCATGCGCAGGCTGTTGCGCACCAAGTCGCGAATCGTGATTTCGCCCTCGCCATCCTCGTCAGGCGGGCGCGCTTCCATACGCACCACGTGAGGTTGTTGCAACCGCAATTCGGCTGCGTCTTCAATTGTGATGATGCGTTCGTGCGCCGGGATGAACGAAGATAGCACGTTAAGAGTTGTGGTCTTGCCTGAACCGGTGCCGCCGGAGACGAGGATATTGAGTTTGGCGCAGACACAACCCTTGAGGAAGACCGCCATGTCGTCGTCCAGGGTATCGAAGCGCTTCAGATCATCCACAGTGTGGGGCCGGCGCGGGAACCGGCGAATCGTCAATACAGGGCCGTTCGGTGCGATGGGCGAGATCACCGCGTTGACGCGGCTGCCATCCGGCAGCCGGCCATCTACCATTGGCGTATCCTCGTCAATGCGGCGACCGAGGGGCGCGACGATGGTTGCGATCAGATTGCGCAGGTGATGTGTGTCTCGGAAGTGGATCTTTGTGCTCTCTTCGAGCCGACCTCTACGCTCGACATACACCTGCGGCGGCTGCGGCGCTTCGTCATCCCGTCCCGCATCTCTGCTGTTGATCATGATCTCGGTAACGTCTGGATCGGCCAACATCGCTTCACCCATCTCGGCTACCAGGTAGTCGGGTACAAAGAGACCATCTTCTACTGGAACGCCGTGAGCCTTGAAGCGGGGCAGGCACTTGGGCCTGATGCCAGTGGGTGTATGGTTTCCTTGTGCGTTTCCGCGCTCGTCCAGACCGATCATGTCGAAGATGAAGATGTCCTTCAAGAGGATCTGCCCCTTGCGCAAGCCCTGAACCTCGGCCATACGTGTGATCTTTCGGGATCCGTCTGGCATGCGATCCTGTTGAATCACGATATTCAAGGCGCTGGCCATTTGTTCGCGAATGGCCCCAGACGGCAGATTGGTGTTGGCAGACATGACCATGGTTTCGATGCGAGAAAAGGCATCATATGGGGTATTGGCATGAACAGTGGTCAACGACCCTTCATGGCCTGTGTTCATGGCCTGAAGCATGTCCAGGGCCTCGGGGCCGCGCACTTCACCGACTACGATCCGATTCGGTCTCATGCGCAGCGCATTGCGAACGAGCTGGCGAATCGTCACCTCTCCTGTCCCCTCGACGTTGGGCGGACGGGCCTCCTGCCGCAAGACATGCGGATGCATACGGTAGAACTGAAGTTCGGCCGCGTCTTCGATAGTGATGATGCGCTCTCTCGGCGGTATGAATGAAGCCAGGACGTTGAGCGTGGTCGTCTTGCCGGAACCGGTGCCGCCGCTAACCAAGATATTCAGCTTGGCCACCACGCATGACCTAAGAAAGGCTGCCATTCGCTCTGACATGGTGCCAGCCCGAATGAGGTCATCAATCTCAAAGGGCTTGGCCCTGAAACGGCGAATGGTAAGCGTCGGTCCATTCAGAGCCAGTGGAGGGATGATGGCATTCACGCGGCTTCCATCGCGCAAACGTGCGTCCACCATCGGGCTGCTTTCGTCTATGCGCCGCCCCAAGGGCGAGACGATGCGATCAATAATGTGCCTTACGTGGTCTTCGTCCCGAAAGCTGATTTCTGTGCGCCGGCGTAGTTGGCCTTCCTGTTCCACATAGATCTCGTCTGGCGCATTGACCATGATCTCGGTGATGGAAGGATCGCCCAGCAGCAACTCCAATGGTCCGTAACCTGCTGCTTCGTTAGTGATGAACGTGATCAGGCGTGCTTTGTCCGCGTAAGCCAGAACACGGCCCTCTTCGCGGATCATCGCACTGACCAGAGCCTCAATCTTCGCGCGGCGCGTTTGAGGGGGCAGTTCCGTAAGCGCCTCGAGGTTGGTTTCGCGAAGCAGGCGATCTCGGTAGTGATTTGCCAGTTTGTTGACGACATCGCCGTGGGCAACGAAGCCTGGATGCATCTCGGAATCCAGATCTCCTTGCCGTTGCTGCAGATGATCTGAAACTCGCATAGTGTGCTCCTGAGCGGTGTATCACGGCTCGCGCTAGGACACGAGAGAACAGCATCAACCGCTGGCAAGGGACGCCAACCCGCCCGATGCACAGGGACAAACCTGCAGGATGCCAGGACAGACTTCAGACACGCTGGACGAGCTAGTGCTGCCGGATTGGTGTGATCATGGTTGGCACACCAGCCTGACAAACCGCACAGCCCATGAGCAGCTATCTATCTTCTCGCTGCCACCATGACAGTAGCATCATGTCGCACTCCCAACGGAGCACTACGGATGCCGGCCACGTTGGTAAAGTGTATAACAGTCTTGGCAAAACGTCAAGTCCCGAACATCTCTTGCTTCTCAGGCGTCCCTTGCAAGACCCAAGATATTGCTCAGATCTACGAGGATTTCGAGCATCCGACGACGGCCTGGCCAACGATGACCAGCAATGCTTCCCATTGGCGGGTATAAGACGGGACGTATCGGCTGAGTGTTCGCACACCTCTGGTAATCGTCAGGACGTGGCGTGGGTTTGTCGTAGGAGACTTCACGGTGGCGTTCGATGCCAAAATCCTGCACGATCGGCCTGACCTCCATTATGGCGTGCTCTTTCGCGGCAACAGCGCCGACGACTTCTACCAACTTGACTATTCACCAGGTCGGCGGACGAGAGATAGCGGAACAGCGGCTTACCGCCCAAGGTCTGTTGTGATTGACCTGGACGGCGGCGTTCGTGAGGTGATCCCTAATACTCGCGACAAGCTGCCGGCTTGTTCCCCCAATGGCGGCGATAATAGACAGTTGACGCAGGAGGGCGACAGTGGTTTGCCGACTTGGGCGCCTGATGGTCAAGCCATTGCATTCGTGTCCAACCGCGATGGCCGATGGGGCTTGTGGGTTATGGACGTGGACGGTCGTCATCAGTGCAAGATTGCTGCGCTCGAGCCGGCTTTCGGTCAGGGACCGATTGGCTGGACTGAACAGCGGATCAGTTGGGGGCCGTGATCTCGCCTCGCGCAACGTGTTGGGTGTCGTCTTTGTGCGAAGAGCTTGCGGGCCGAAGCCTCTTCGATGGTCGCGGCTTTCCTATTCCGGGGTCGCTCGCCCGGAAGTGTACAAGAAGGTTGAGGCGTGCTATAATGCCCGAGACCCCGTTGCGGGACGTACAGTGATCGTGTATTTTCCAACCGGAGCAATGAACATGAACAACCGCGAGCGCGCGCTGGCCATCCTCAACTACCAACCCTATGACCGCCTGCCGATCGTCCACTTTGGCTTCTGGAACGAGACCCTCGCCAGGTGGGCCGATGAGGGGCACATTACGCACGAGCTGGCCCTGGCCTGGGGCGACGGCAACGCCGCCGACCATGCCATCGGCGGGAAGCTGGGCTTCGACTTCAACTGGTATCGCGTCTTCGGCGTGTATACCAATCTGTTGCCTCCGTTCGAGCGCAAGGTGCTGGAAGTGTTGCCCGATGGGACGCGCAAGGAAGTCAACTCCGACGGCGTGGTCATCCTCCAGAAGGATGACGCCACCGGCATCCCCACCGAGATCGACCACCTTTTCAAGGGCCGCCAGGAGTGGGATGAGCTGTTCAAGCCGCGCCTGCTACCCGACGACAGGCGCATTCCGCGCGTTCCGCCAGAGGACCCCGACGCCAGAGAGCCGGGGGACTCTTTCCGCGCCAGATTCCGCAACTATGTGCGGGAGATGATCGCCGAAGTGGAGCGCACCGATCGCGACCGTCCGCTGGGCCTGATGTGCGGAAGTCTCTACGGCCGCATCCGCGATATCGTGGGCATGGTCAACCTGGCCTATCTGCAAGCCGACGATCCAGCGCTTTTCGATGAGATGATCGTCACCTTCGCAGACCTCTGCTACTGGGCCACCGAGCAGGCGCTTGAGGTCTTCGGCGACAATTGGGACTTCGGCCACTTCTGGGAGGACATCTGCTTCCGAAGCGGGCCGTTGGTCAGCCCACGCGTCTTCCATCAGAAGGTCGGCCCGCACTACCGGCGCATCACCGACCTGCTGGACCGGCATGGCATCCACCTGGTCTCGCTCGACTGCGACGGCAAGATTGATGCGCTGATCCCGACCTGGATCGAGAACGGCGTCAACACCATGTTCCCCATCGAGGTCGGCATCTGGGACGCCAGCATCGCGCCGTGGCGTGAGAAATACGGCCGCGAGCTGCGCGGGGTGGGCGGCATGAACAAGAAGGTGTTCGCCTACGACTATCCCGCGATTGACGCCGAGGTCGAGCGTTTGCAGCGGCTGGTAGACCTGGGCGGCTATATCCCCTGTCCCGACCATCGCATCGCGCCCGACGCCAAATGGGAGAACGTGCAGTATTACTGCGAGAGGATGCGCAAGGCGTTCGGAGGGTAGATGTCCAGCGTCGCCGGCCGGACGCACGGTGACGCTGATTCGGGCATGAAGGAGACGGTGGAGAAGGGCGCAGGCGCATGAGCGGCGCAGAATGGCCAGGGGTAGAGCAGCGTGGTGGTCAGGCCAGTCGTCGGCCGACCATCGCTTTCTTCGCGCCTGCACTTGGCGCGGGGCTCTACTATCAGAAGTGGCAGATTTGGGGCGGCATCGCGGCCGTGTGCCGGCAACGGGGAATCAATCTCCTATACGTCGCCGGCGGCCAAACAGATAGCTCGCCGTCCGCCGTGCTCTATCGTCTGGTCAATGACCGCTCGGTGGATGGTATCGTATCGTGGACCGGCGTCGTGACCTCGCGACTGGCTGCGGAAGAAGCGCGTGCCTTTTTTGCACGCTATGCGCCGCTGCCCGTGGTCAACGTCGGCTGGCGGCTGGAAGGGGTGCGCAGCCTGGCATTCGACCAGGCCGCGGGGATGCGCGACCTCTTGCGCCATCTGATCGAAGTCCACGGCTTCCGGCGCATCGCCTACATCGTGCGCGATACCGGTCATCTCGGCTTCGAGTATCAGTACTCCGGCTATGAGGACACCCTGCGCCGTTGCGGGCTCTTCGATCCCGCGCTGGTAGTGGATCAGACCGCAGTATCGCCGCTCGCCACTTTGAGCCAGCGCGGGCTGCGACCGGCCGTAGACTACCAGGCGGCTGTCTGCACCAGCGACACCCTGGCCATGTCGTTCATCGGCGAACTCGGCGCACATGGGCTGCGAGCGCCGCAGGACCTGGCCGTTACCGGCTTCCATGATGGCATGGAGGCGCGCATCACGGTCCCGCCGCTCACCACGGTGCGGATGCCGTGGCGCGAGGCCGGGCAGCAGGCGGCCGAGCGCCTGCTCGATCTGATGGCGGGCTGCGACTGGCCAGGCGGCGACGGGACGACCATGATCCCGCTCCAGGTGATCGTGCGGCAGTCGTGCGGCTGCCCAGATGCCCGCACCACGCGCGCCGCGGCGGGGGACCACACCGCATACATCAAGCCGGGCCCGGCGGAGGCCGCAGACCCGCCTGGAAGCCATCCGGCTACCACATGGAAGCCCCCCGAGGGGGGCTGGGGCGGGCTGACCTCCGCGATGACCCTGGCTGTCGGCGCGCACGCTGAGGGCCTCGAGCCTGGCTGGGCCGATACACTCCTGGACGGGTTTCTGACCGAACTTCGCGGCTGCGGCGCAGGAGAGACGGGCAGGCAGGCGGCTTTTCTGCCGGCGCTGGGCGCGCTGCTGCGGCGCGCCGGCGCTGCGGGCGCCAACCTGAATGCCTGGCATGATGTCCTCTCGGCGCTGCGCCGGGGCCTGCTGCCGCTGCTGAGCGATGCCGGTCTGGCCGCGGCCGAGGACCTGTGGCAGCAGGGCCGCGTCGCCATCGGGCAGGCGGCCGCACGCGGGGAGGCGCACCAGGTCTGGCGGCTGGTCGGTCAGGCCGAGGCGCTGCATCAGATCGAGGCCGCGCTGCACGTCGCCACCGATCGCAGCGGGGTGGTCGCTGCGCTGGCCGAGTTGCTGCCCCGCCTGGGCATCCAGCGCTGCTTCCTGGCCATCTACGACGATCCAGCCCGGCCTGCGGAGACCGGTAGGCTGATCTTTGCGCTGGACGAACACGGTCCGCTACCCTTGCCCGCGGCCGGCCTTGCCTTCCCGGCCGCCGATCTGCTGCCAGAAGGGTTCTGGCCGTCTGGCCAACCATTCAGTCTGGCGGTCGAGGCGCTCCATTTCGGCGAAGAACAGATTGGCTTCGTGCTTTTCGCGGTTGACCCACGGGAAGGGCTCGAGTTGGGCACCATCTACGAAGGGTTGCGCAGCCAGATCAGCAGCGCCTTGAAAAGCGTGCGGCTGTACGAGGAGGTCGAGCGCGCCCGGCAGGCGGCCGAAGCAGCCAACGAACTCAAGAGCCGCTTTCTCTCGGTCGTCAGCCACGAACTGCGCACCCCGCTGAACCTGATCGTGGGGCTGTGCGAAATGGCGTCCTGGGAACAGACCCGACCGGGGATGGGCGATCCCTCTGCGCTCCTGGCGAAGCTGCAAGGCTATCAGGAGCAGATCCATGCCAGCGCGCAACACCTGGATCGGCTGATCCGCGATGTGCTCGACCTGGCCAGCAGCCAGGTGGGCCAACTTCGGCTAACCTGCGAGCCGCTCGACCTGGGCGCTCTCCTGCGAGAAGTCGCGGTGATGGGTCGGCAGATGGCGCAAGATAAGCGCCTGGAGTGGCGCGCCGAAATCCCCGATCGCCTGCCGCTTGTCTGGGGCGACCGCACGCGCTTGCGCCAGGTGTTGCTCAACCTGCTCGCCAATGCCGCCAAATTCACGGCCCACGGCCGGGTGACCCTTCGCGCGGCCGCGGACGACGGCGCCCTCACCATAGCGGTCGCCGACACGGGCCTGGGCATCCCGCTTGAGGAGCAGGCGGCTATCTTCGATGAGTTTCGCCAGTCAGGGCGCACGGCCGCGCGCGGGTATGGCGGCATGGGCCTCGGTCTGGCGATCACTCGCCGGCTGGTCGAGATGCACGGCGGCCAGATCGTAGTGCGCTCCGCCGGTCGGGAAGGGGAGGGCTCGACCTTCTGCATCACGCTGCCGGCGCAGGCGACCGATGAGGGTCAGCCCGCGGCCGCGGCCGACGCCGGCGCGCCGGAGAGTGTGTTGATCCTCTCGCAGACATCCGGCGACGGTGGGCGACTGCGAGGCTACCTGGATGCGCGCGGGTTTGCCGTGCAAGAGCTGACCTTGCGGGATGACGATGGCTGGCTGCCTCGGCTGCTGGCCGCGCGGCCGGCCGCCGTCGTGTTGGACTGTGCGCCTGGCTGTGAACAGGGGTGGGAGATCATGCGGACCCTCAAGGCGCACCCCCAGACGCGCGAGATGCCCGTCCTGTTCTGCGCCCTGATGGCCGAGCGTGACCGGGGCGCCTGGCTGGAGCTCGACCACCTGACCAAGCCCGCGGCCGCAACCGAGTTGGCGCGGGCGCTGGCGCGCTATGGGTTGGACGCGAACGCGTCGCACGAGCAACGCGTCATCGTGCTGGCCGACGACGAGCCGGGCATTCTGCAGATCCACGCGGCGTTGGTGCAGACGCAATTGCCCGGCTGCAAGGTATTGACGGCCCGAGACGGCCGTCAGGCGCTGGACCTGATCCGTCGCGTCCTGCCTGACCTGGTGCTGCTCGACTTGATGATGCCGGAGCTGGATGGCTTCGGTGTACTGGAGGCGCTGCGGGCAGGCGAGACGACCCGCGACATCCCCGTTATCGTGCTGACGGGGCAAAGCCTGACCGAGCGCGACATGGCCCGGCTGAACCAAGGGGTGGCGGCCGTGCTCGGCAAGGGCCTCTTCACTGCGCAGGAGACGCTGGCGCAGGTGGAGGCCGTGCTGACCCGCGACAAGCGCCTGGGCAGCGAAGCGCAGCGGCTGGTGCGGCGGGGCATGGCCTATATCCAGGCGCACTACGCCGACGAGATCACGCGCGGCGACATCGCGCGCCACCTGGGCGTCAACGAATCGTACCTCACCCACTGCTTCAACCGCGAGGTCGGCGTGTCCCCGATCGCCTATCTCAACCGCTGCCGGATCAGACAGGCCAGGAAGCTCCTGGACGCGACGGGCCGCGGCATCACCGAAGTGGCGCTGGCGGTCGGCTTTGCCAGCCCCTCCTACTTCACCCGCGTCTTTCAGCGCGAGGTTGGAGTCTCCCCTCGGGCTTACCAGCAAGGCGCAAGGTCCTCGCCAGACGGACGCTGAACTGGAAACGCCTTTCATCTCGGGTTCGGTGCCGGTGGCGGCAATCAGCAAGACAGAAAAGCTCAAGAACCTGGCACAAAAGTGCATGACGGCCCAGGCCGAAGATGATATAATGGGAAGCAGTGGATGGCCAGAAGTGTGCGCTTGCCACGTGAACTGCTCTCTCAACCGTCGTTCGACACGAGGCTTGCCATGAATTCTAAGACACGCGTTCTCTCGGCGCTGCGGCGCAAGGGCCTGCCCGACCGCATTCCGCTTCAGTTCGACCTGGGGCGGGCGCTGCTGGAGAAGTTTGGGGCGAAGTACGGCATCCCGGTCAGCTATTCGCCCTCCTACTACGATGACCTGATGTATCGCATCTCGGCCAACGATCTGCGCACCGCCATGGGCAGCGACTGCGTGGTGGTGGGCGGCGGTCTGCCGGCCGGTTACAGCCACGATCGCACCGATGACGGCTGCATCGTCAACGAGTTCGGCATGGTCATGCGCCAGGGCCCGCTTTACATGGATGTGGTCGGTTGCCCGCTGGCCGACGTTACATCGGCCGACGAGGTAGCTCGCTTCCCCTTCCCCGACCCGTGCGCGGCCGGCCGCATGGAACATGCCCGGCGAGACATCGAGCGGTTTCGAGAAGATTACTTCATCATCGGCGACATTGAGCTGACGATGTTCGAGATGGCCTGGCACATGGTCGGGCTGGAAAAATTCATGGTGGACCTGGTCAGCCGTGCGGCATATGTCGGCGTCCTGCTCGACAGGTGCATGGCCTTCAGCATCGGGATCGGCAAGCAGCTCGTGGCCCTGGGCGTGGATGCGGTGTGGACCGGGGATGACTTCGGCGCGCAGAACGGCATGTTGATCTCGCCCCGGCTGTGGCGCAGCGTCTTCAAGCCGCGCTTCCGCGAGGTGTTCGCGGAGCTGAAGGCCGCCAATCCCGAAGTCCTGATCTGTTATCACTGCGACGGCGCCATCGCGCCCATCCTCGATGACCTGATCGAGATCGGGCTGGAGGTGTTCAACCCGGTGCAGCCCAATGTGCCCGGCCACGAGGCTGCGGCGCTCAAGAGCAACTTCGGCGACCGCCTCTCTTTCTGGGGCGCGATTGACCAGCAGCAGCTTCTTCCCTTCGGCACGCCGGAGGAGATCGAGGCTGAGGTCAAGGCCAAGATCGAGTCACTGGGTCAGGGCGGCGGCTATCTCTGTTCGCCGGCTCACATCGTCCAGGCCGACACGTCGGTGGAGAATATGGAGGCGTTTATTGCCGCGGTGAAGCGTGGGGCGTGAAACGTCAAGCGTCAAACGTCAGGCGTAGTGCGTATCACTCTGGTCGCTTCGCTGATCTGCTGATCTGCTGACTTGCTGACTTGCTGACTTGCTGATTTGGAGACCTCCACATGAACAGTCGCGAACGTTTCCTCGAAGTGATGAGCTTCAACCGGGATGTCCGGTCGCTGAAGTGGGAGTTCGGCTTTTGGGGCGAGAACCTGACGCGCTGGTACGCGGAGGGGTTGCCCAAGGTGCTGGGGACCAACATCCCTACGCGCCTGACCACCGTCAACGCGTCCGTCTATACGCCGGCCTGGACGCACGAATGGCGTAAAGGCCGCACCTATCTGGAGCAGTATTACGACGAGCGTGAGCAGGAAATCCCCCTGCCGAAGGGGATCGCCGTCTGGGGCGGCGGGCTCTACTGGCCGAGCCAGGGGTTTCCGCTCGGATTGGACGTCATGAACTACTTTGGTTTCGACAAAAGCACCGCGCAGGTTCCGGTGGAGCAGGTGTTCTGGCCGATGTTCGAGCCTGTCGTGCACGAGGATGCCGAAGCATACGTGATCTACAGCGACGTGGACGGGGTCAAGCGCCGCTATCAGAAGGACGAAGGCGTGATTCCGGCCGCGCTCGAATGGCCGATCAGCGATTGGGATAGCTGGAATCAGATCAAGGCCGAGCGGCTGCGCCTTGACCAGGTACGCCAGCGTTTCCCCGCCAACTGGGCGGAATGGGCGGCGGCCTACAAGGCGCGCGACTACCCGCTGGCGGTCGGCGGCTATCCGTGCGGGTTTTTCGGCACGCTCGTGCATCTGATCGGTTACGAAAATGTCTTCCTCAAGTACTATGACGCGCCCGACCTGATCCACGACATCCTCGATCACTTCACGACCCTCTGGTTCGCCATCTGGGAGGAGATCCTGGCCGATGTCGAGGTGGATTGCTGTCACATCTGGGAGGACATGTCTTCGACCAAGGGCGTGATGATCTCCAAGAAGATCTTCAACGCCTTCATGGCCCCCTGCTACCGTCGCGTGACCGATTTCCTGAAAGGGAAGGGGGTCAGGACGATCCTGGTGGATACCGATGGCAACTGCGAGGCGCTCATCCCGTGGCTGCTCGATGTGGGCGTCACCGGCCTCTACCCGATGGAAGTGAGCGCGGGGATGGACGTGGTGCAGGCGCGCAAGCAGTACCCCCAGCTTCAGTTGATGGGCGGCATCCCCAAGTACGACATGGCGCTGGGCCGGCCGCGCATAGACGAGTTCCTGGAGCCGGTGGGCTGGCTGCTGGAGCAGGGCGGCTACGTGCCGTTCGGCGATCATCTGATCTCGCCCGGTGTGAGTTGGGAGCAGTTCAAGTACTACCGTGAACGGCTGAACGAGATGATTGACAGCCGGGGACGCGTCTGATGGGCTTTGCCGCTCAAAAGGGGAAGACCTGCATCATCGCGGAACACGATCCATGGGACATCCGCTTGTTGCGCATGTACGTGGAACGGCTGGGCCTGCGGCTCCTCCAGGCCTTCGACGGCGAGGATCTGCTGCGGTTGGCGCGCGCTGAGCGACCCGATGTCATCGTGTTGGATGGCGAGTTGCCGGGCGCGCTCCGCGGCGGCGAAGTGCTGCGGGCGCTGAAAACCGATGGCGTCACCAGCGCCATCCCGGTCGTGTTGCTCTCGTGGTTCGATGATCGGAGGCATGATCATGCGCCGCGCCATGCGGCTGGCTGGCTGCGCAAGCCTGTAACCTACGAATCGTTTTGCGCCGCGCTGGCCGAAGCTGGCGTTGTACTGCAAGCTTCGGAGCCGTAGAGCATTGTTCATAGGATGCCACAAAGAAAATGTAACCGGAAACCAGAAAAAGGAGGACTATCATGAGAACGTCCGGGATCACCCGACGACAATTCCTGGTGCAGATGGGTGTGGCGGCCGCTGGCGGCGCGTTGGCAGCCTGTAGCGCGCCGGCCACCCCGGCGCCGGCGCCAACCAAGGCTCCAGAGCCGACCAAGGCCCCCGCGCCCACCTCGGCCCCGGCTGCGCAGCCAACCGCAGCCCCGACGAAGGCCCCCCTGCCGACCCAGCCGCCGGTGGCGCCGACGGCCGTCGTGAAGGCGGCCAGCAAGTATAAGGAAGCGCCCGCGCTGGCCGAGCTGGTGAAGGCCGGCAAGCTGCCGCCCGTGGATCAGCGCCTGCCCGACGATCCCTTCGTGGTGAAGCCACAGGACAAGATCGGCAAATACGGCGGCAAGCTCTCCAGCGTTGTCGCCGACCCCACCGGCGACCTGATGGAGATCGAGGGTTCGATGGGCCGCGGGCTGGCCGGTCGTCCGTTCGATCTGCAGACCATTGTGCCCTGGGCGGCCAAGAGCTGGAAGTTGTCCGACGATCGCAAGGAGCTGCAGATCGCGATGCGCAAGGGGCTCAAGTGGTCCGATGGCAAGCCGCTGACCACTGCTGATGTCAAGTTCTGGTACGCGGATGTCTTCCTCAATACGGACTTGACCCCCAAGATTGACGGCAAATGGGCGCCGGGCGGCAAGCCGATGGAGATCAGTGTCAGCGACGACTATAGCTTCAGCATCAAGTTCGCCGCCGCCTATCCCGCGATCCTCGACTTTCTGCCCAATCTGACCCCCTGGGCGCCCAAGCATCATCTGTCGCAGTGGCACATCAAACACAACGACAAGGCCAACGAGCTGGCCAAGAGCGAGAAGTTCGACACCTGGGTGCAGGCTTATCAATTCCACAGCGCGGGCTCGCAGCAGCAGCAGGATGTCAAGATGCCCACGCTGAACCCGTGGGCCTACGAGAAAAGCGATACGCAAGGCAATCGCACCTATGCTCGCAACCCCTACTACTGGATGGTAGACACCGATGGCAATCAGCTGCCGTATACCGACGCTGCCGAGCGCATCGTCGTCGAAAACAAGGAGGTGTTGACGGCAAAGGTGGTGGCAGGCGAAGGCACGCACCATAGCTGGTTCCTCAGCCTGGCCAACTATCCGCTCTACAAGCAGAACGAGGCCAAGGGCAACTACATCACCAATCTCTACCCCGACCTGCGCGCTTCGGAGTGCGGCTTCTGCTTCAATTATACCCACAAGGACGAGGTCCTGCGTAAGCTGTTCAACGAGCTCAAATGGCGTCAGGCGATGTCGCACGCCATCAACCGAGACGAGATCAACGAGCTGCGCTTCGCTGGCCAGGGCGTGCCCCGCAACCCGATCATGCATCCTGGAGCCACCGGCTACAAGGAAGGGATGGATCAGTACTACACCAAGTTCGACGTGGCCAAGGCCAATCAGCTCTTGGACGAGATCGGCCTGAAGTGGGACGCGGACAAGAAGTTCCGCCTGCGGCCGGATGGAAAGCCGTTTGCGATGACCATGGAAGTGGACGCGGGCCGCGCCGACCTGGCCGAGGTGTGCAACTTGATCAAGGGCTATTGGGCCAAGGTGGGGATCAACATCAGCGTCAAGGGGCAGGATCAGCAGTTCTTCATGCAGCGGATGCGCGCCAACGATCACGACATCGGCGTGTGGGCCATCGGCGGCTCGTCCGAGGTCTATTCACGGCAGAACGAGCCGATCCGTTATCGGCCGCCCTGGCACTGGACGAGCACCCCTCTCGGCGGCCCACTGTGGCGGCAATGGTTCGACACGTCCGGCAAGGAAGGGCTGGAGCCGCCGGACATCATCAAGAAACTGTGGGATGTGAGCGAGCAGTGGCGCCAGGAACCGCTGGGCAGCGACAAGTACAAGGCGCTGGCCGAACAGATGCTGCAGATCAATGCGGAGAACTGCTGGTGCATCGGCACGGTGGGCCTGGTGCCGCGCGTGGGCATCGTCAAGAACACGGTGCGCAACGGCCCCAAGAAGGGCCAAATCCTCAGCATCGAGTACAACACCTGGACGTACTACCTGCCCGAACACTGGTGGATCGAGGGATAGAGACGCGTTTTCTTGCCACGAATTACACGAATGGCACGAATTGATCCTCCTATCTTCGTGAAATTCGTGCAATTCGTGGCTGCATCATTCGCGAGATTGGTCGGCATGCTCAGATTCATATTCCAGCGGCTTTTGCTGTTCATCCCCACCCTGATCGTCATCTCGATAGTGGCCTTCACGTTGATCCAGCTCCCGCCGGGCGACTATATCACGGTCTACGCAGCGCAGTTGGAGGCTTCGGGCCAGGAGGTGAGCGAGCAGTTGCTGGCCGCGCTCCGCAACCGCTATGGCCTTGATCAGCCGATCTACATCCAGTACGTCAAGTGGCTGGGTAACATCGTGCTCTACGGCGACTACGGCCAGTCCATGCAGTGGAACCGGCCTGTGGCCGACCTGATTTGGGAGCGGTTGTGGTGGACGATCGTGCTTTCGATCGGCACGCTGATCTTCACCTGGATCGTGGCGTTCCCCATCGGCATCTACTCAGCCACGCACCAGTATTCGGTCGCCGACTATGTCTTCACCTTCATCGGCTTTTTCGGCCAGGGCGTGCCCGACTTCCTGCTGGCGCTGGTGTTGATGTGGCTGGGCTACACATGGTTCGGGGTCGAGGTAGGCGGCCTGTTCTCGGAGGCGTACCGCGAGGCGCCGTGGAGCTTCGCCAGGTTCGTGGATCTGCTGCGCCACCTGTGGATTCCGGTGGTCGTGCTGGGCATCTCCGGCACGGCCGGACTGATCCGCACCATGCGCGCGAATCTCCTGGACGAGCTGCGTAAGCCGTATGTCGTCACTGCCCGCGCTAAGGGGATGAAGGAGTGGGCGCTGGTCTGGAAGTATCCGGTGCGCGTGGCGCTCAATCCGTTCATCAGCGGTCTGGCCTATGTGCTGCCGGGCCTGGTGTCGGGCGCGACGATCATCTCGGTGGTGCTGAGCCTGCCGACCACCGGTCCGATGATGCTGCGCGCGCTGATGAGCCAGGACATGTATCTGGCAGGCAGCTTCTTGCTCTTGCTGAGCACGCTTACCGTGTTCGGCACGCTGATCTCGGACATCCTGTTGGCGTGGGTTGATCCGCGCATTCGGCTAGGGTAAGCACAAGTCATTGCGAGACCCGATTCTAGCGGTGAGATACCGGCCGTGGCAATGGCTGACTCTGTAGAGAGGTTTTCTGATTTGGCTCCGACCCCCACCAAATCGCGGAAAGACCTTCAGGGCGAGCGCCTCTTCACCGCGTCGCAGTGGCAGTTGATGTGGTGGCGCTTCACACAGCACAAGCTGGCCGTCATCAGCATGGTTGTGCTGATCGTGGCCTACCTGGTGGCGCTCTTCTGCGAGTTCGTGGCCCCGCACGACTCGAACCGCTATGACCCGCGCTGGGTGTGGGCCGCGCCGATGAAGCTGCACTTCGTGGACAAGGCCGGCCGCTTCCAGTTTCCACCGTTCGTCTACGGGCTGAAGTCGAGCCGCGACATGAACACTCTGGCGATGGTCGTCGTGCCCGACGAGAGTCGAACCTATCCCGTCAGGTTGTTTGCGCGCGGCGATCGCTATGAGATGTGGGGTTTGTTCGAATGGGATCGGCACCTGGTGGGGATCGAGTCGGGCGACAACCAGATGCTCTTCCTGCTCGGCGCAGACGAGCTGGGCCGCGACAATCTTTCGCGTATCATCTATGGCGCGCGCATCTCGCTCTCCATCGGGCTGGTGGGCGTGGCGTTCTCGCTTTTCTTCGGCATCATCCTGGGCGGCATCTCGGGCTACTATGGCGGCGTCGTGGATGTCGTTATTCAGCGCCTCATCGAGTTCTTGCGGTCGCTGCCGACCATCCCACTGTGGCTGACCCTGGCCGCCGCGCTGCCGCCCACCTGGAGTTCCATCCGCATCTACTTCGGCATCACGATCATCCTGTCCTTTATCGGGTGGACCGGCCTGGCGCGTGTCGTTCGCGGCCGCTTTCTGGCGCTGCGCGAGGAGGATTTCATCCTGGCCGCGCGGCTGGCCAACGCGCCGCGGCTGCGCATCATCCTGCGCCACATGGTCCCTTCGTTCGCCAGCCATCTCATCGCCAGCCTGACCCTCTCGATCCCCGGCATGATCATGAGCGAGACCGCGCTGAGCTTTCTGGGCCTGGGCCTGCAGCCGCCCATCGTCAGTTGGGGCGTGCTGCTCCAGGGCGCGCAGAATCTGCGGTCGGTGGTATTGGCCCCCTGGCTGATGTTGCCTGGGCTGTTCGTGGTGGTCGTGGTGTTGGCGTTCAACTTCATGGGCGACGGCTTGCGCGACGCGGCCGACCCGTACGCGATATAAGAAATGACCAAACCCAATATCCTCTACATCTTTGCCGACCAGATGCGCGCCTCGGCGATGGGCTGCATGGCCGCGGCTCCGGTCGGCCAGCCGGCCGAGCCGGTGCAGACGCCCAACCTGGATCGGCTGGCGTCCGGGGGCATTCTGTTCACGCACGCGTTTGCCAACACGCCCGTCTGCACGCCCAGCCGGGCTTCTCTGCTGACCGGCAAGCACGCGTTGACCGCGCGTTGCATCGTCAACGATCTGCGCCTGCCAGAAGATCAGATCAGCATCGCCGATGTGCTGAATCAGCACGGCTACCGTTGCGGCTACGTCGGCAAATGGCATCTGGATGGCATCTCACGCCACATGTTCACCCCGCCCGGCCGGCGGCGGCATGGTTTCGACGACTACTGGGCGGCGTACAACTGCAACCACAACTACTTCGACCCGAAGTGGTTCGAGGATGACTCACCGGAGCTCAAGCGTGGGAAAGGCTATGACGCCGACATCCAGACCGATCAGGCCATCGGCTTCATGGAGCGGTTTCAGGGTGAGCCGTTCTGTCTGTTCCTCTCCTGGGGGCCGCCGCATGATCCGTACCGCGCCGCGCCCCAGGAATTCCTGGATATGTATCCGCCGGCCGAAATACCGCTGCTTCCCACGATGGAAGGCGTTGATCGAGAGGCGATCGCCGGCTACTATGCGCACGTCACCGCGCTCGATCGCAACGTGGGCCGCTTGCTGGCCGCGCTCGACCGGCTGGGGCTGGCCGATGACACGATCGTGGTCTTCTCTTCGGATCATGGCGACATGCTGTGGGCGCACGGCCGGCGGAACAAGCAACAGCCCTACGAGGAGAGCATCCGCATTCCCTTGATCATGCGCTGGCCGCGCCAGCTGCCGGCGGGCAAGATAGAGGATGTGTTGATCGGCGTCGTGGACCACACCCCGACGCTGTTGGGGCTGGCCGGCGTGACCGCGCCGGCCGAGATGAACGGCCTTGACTTGAGCCGCCGCCTGCAGGGGCAGGGGCAGCCGGCGCCGACTTCCGTCTTCATCAACGAGCACGCGTCGTTCGACCAGGGGCAGTTCTGGCAGCCGTGGCGCGGGGTGCGGACCGGGCGCCACACCTACGCACGCTGGCTGCAAGGGGGCGCGCTGCTCTTCGACAACGAAGCCGACCCGTACCAACAGCACAACCTGGCCTGTGCGCCAGCATCTCAGCCGCTCCTCGGCGAGCTCGAAGCTGAGCTGCAAGGCTGGCTGGCGCGGCTGGGCGACAAGTTCATGAGCGGCGAGGCTCACCTGCGGGAACTGGGGCAGGCCGAAGAGTGGCAGATCCGGCAGGAACACTTCTACGGGTTCGGGACGAGGAACTTCTGAATGGCGGATCAAGACAGCCTGATCGAGGTCCGTGACTTGAGGACCTATTTCTACCTGCGCGAAGGGATCGTGCGAGCCGTAGACGGCGCGAGCTTCACCATCCGCCGCGGCAAGACGACCGGCGTGGTAGGTGAAAGCGGCTGCGGCAAAAGCGTCACCGCCCAGTCCATCATGCAGATCGTTCCGAAGCCAGGTCGCATCGTCGGCGGCGAGATCACGTTCCACTATGGCGGCCCCGGCGCAGCGAAAGGGGGAGCGCAGGTCAAGATCACGGACCTGGCGCCGCAGAGCGACGAGATGCGGGCCATCCGCGGGTCGGCCATCGGCATGATCTTTCAGGAACCGATGAGCTCTTTCAGTCCCGTGCACACCATCGGCGACCAGCTCAGCGAGACGATCCTGCTGCATCAGTCGGTCAGCAAGGGGACTGCCAGGGAGATAGCGCTGCAGATGATGGGGCATGTGGGCATCGCCAACCCCGAGCGCAACTTCGCGGCCTATCCGTACCAACTCAGCGGCGGAATGCGCCAGCGCGCGATGATCGCCATGGCGTTGATGCTGCGGCCCAGCCTGTTGATCGCCGACGAGCCGACCACTGCGCTCGATGTGACCACCGAAGCGCAGATTTTGCGCCTGATGCGCCGGCTGCAAGGGGAGCTGGGCATGGCCATCATGTTCATCACCCACGATCTGGGGGTCATCGCAGAGATGGCCGACGACGTGGTGGTGATGTACCTGGGCCGGGTGGTCGAGTACGCCGGCGTGGACGCGATCTTCCACGAGCCGAGACATCCCTACCTGCAGGCGCTGTTGCGCTCCATCCCCCGCATTGGCGTGAAGGGCGGCGGCCGGCTGGCTGCCATCGAGGGAATGGTGCCGAACCCACTGGACATCCCGGCCGGATGCCCGTTCCACCCACGCTGCCCCGAGCTCATCCCAGAGCTGTGCGATGTACAGACGCCGCCGGATACGCTGCTCGGCCAGCGACATATGGTGGCATGCCACCTCTACAGGCGGGAGGGGTGATGAGTGAAACGTCAAACGTGAAACGTGAAGCGTCAGACGGGGACGTTCTCCTGCGCGTCGCGGGTCTGAAGAAGTACTTTCCTGTTCACAAGGGCTTCTTGCGGCGGACCGCGGGTTTTGTGCGCGCTGTGGATGGCGTGGACTTCTACATCAAGCGCGGGGAGACTTTCGGACTGGTGGGCGAGAGCGGGTGCGGCAAGACGACCACCGGACGCTGTGTGCTGCGCGCCATCGAGCCGACCGTCGGCCAGGCGCTTTTCCAGGATCAAGAGATGGGGCGGGTGGATGTGATGGCGTTGGACGAAGCTGGACTCAAGGTGTTTCGTCGCCACACAGCCATGATCTTCCAGGATCCCTACTCATCGCTCAACCCTCGCATGACGCTGCTGGACATCGTCGGCGAGCCGCTGATCAACAATGGCGTCGCCGGCCAGGAACGCCGCGACCGCGTCGAGCAACTGCTCCAGATGGTTGGCCTGCGCCCCGAATACATCGTCCGCTACCCGCACGCGTTCTCCGGCGGGCAGCGCCAGCGCATCGGCATCGCCCGCGCGCTGGCGCTCAACCCGCAATTCGTGGTCTGCGATGAACCGGTCTCAGCTCTCGATGTCTCGATCCAGGCGCAGACCCTCAACCTTTTGCAGGACCTGCAGGACGAACTGGGGCTGACCTATCTGTTCGTCGCGCATCAACTCAATGTCGTCGAGCACATCTGCGATCGGGTGGCGGTGATGTATGTCGGCAAGCTGGTGGAGATGGCGGAGACTGAGAATCTCTTCCAGACTCCCCTTCACCCCTACACCGAGGCGCTGATGGGCGCAGCGCCGCGGCCCGATCCCAGGCTCCGCCGCGAGCGCATCGTGCTGGAAGGCGAGGTCGCCAACCCCGCGCGGCCGCCCTCTGGCTGCTATTTTCATCCGCGCTGCCCCTATGCGATTGCGCTTTGCTCGGCCGAAGAGCCTGCGCTGCGCGAGCTGCGGCCGGAGCACTTCGTCAAGTGCCACCGGGCGGGGGAGTTGACGCTGAAGGGGATTAGCGCATACGCGTAAAGCGAAGCATCCTGGCGGAGGCCCGTGGGTTTTGCGGGCCACAGTCGAAGGATGCGGCCCTGTGTGCGAGGTCGCATCCCTTCGACAGGCTCAGGGCAAGCTCTTCGACTGCGCCTCGCGAACGACAGCGAGGCTCCGCTCAGGATGCTGCCAACTAACACAGGACAAACATGACTCAACCCAACATCGTCTTCGTCTTCGGCGACCAATGGCGGGCGCAGGCGACCAGCTATGCCGGTGAGTCGAGCGTCCGCACGCCCAACCTCGACCGGCTGGCCGGCGAGAGCCTGAACCTGGTCAATGCGGTTTCCAACTGCCCGCTTTGTACGCCGTATCGGGCCAGCCTGCTCACCGGGCAATACCCGTTGACGCATGGCCTTTTCGTCAATGACGTGCCGCTCGACCCGCACGCGACCAGCCTGGGCAAGGTCTTCGCTGCTCACGGCTACGATACAGCCTACATCGGCAAGTGGCATGTGGACGGCCACGGCCGTGACGCTCCCATCCCGCCCGAGCGGCGCCAGGGGTTCCAGTTCTGGAAGGTGTTGGAGTGCACGCATGACTACGGCCACTCGGCCTATTACGCCGGCGACTCGAACGAGCCGCGCTGGTGGGAGGGCTACGACGCCATCGCACAGACGCGTGAGGCGCAGCGTTACATCCAGGAGCACGAGGGCCGCCATCCGTTCCTGCTCGTGCTCTCGTGGGGGCCGCCGCACAATCCGTACCGCACTGCGCCCGAACCATATCGCTCCTGGTACGAGCGCGCGCCGATCCGCCGCCGGCCCAACGTGCCGCTGAACACCTGGGTGACGGCCTACGACTCGCTGGCAGGATACTACGCTCACTGCTCCGCGCTGGACGCCTGCGTCGGGGACCTGCTGCGAACGGTTGAGGAAGCTGGCCTGGCCGATGACATGATCTTCGTGTTCACCTCGGATCACGGCGATGCGGTGGGGTGCCACGGGCATGGCAACAAGCAGGCGCCGTGGGACGAGTCCATCATGGTTCCGTTCCTCCTCCGCTATCCCGCCCGCTTCGGACGCACGCCCCGGATGCTCGATTGTCTGCTCGGCGCGCCGGACATCATGCCGACCCTGCTCGGTCTGGCGGGCCTGCCCATCCCCGGCCCGGTGGAGGGGCTGGACTTCTCGGCGCATCTGGCCGGCGGCCCGGATCCATCGGACGGCGCGGCGCTAATCGCCTGCTATCAGCCGATCGCCGACTGGTGGCGTGGCGAGGGGGGCCGCGAGTACCGGGGGTTGCGCACGAAGCGCTACACCTACGTCCGCTCGCTCGAGGGGCCGTGGATGCTCTTCGACAACCAGGTTGACCCATACCAGATACACAACCTGGCCGGCCGGCCAGAGTCGGCGGGGTTAGTGCGCCAGATGGATGCCTGGCTCCAGCGCAAGCTCGATGCGCGGGGCGACGAGTTCTTGCCGGGCATGGAGTACATTCGCCGCTGGGGGTATCCGGTGGATGGTCGCGAGACCGTGGTTATCCCGCCGAGCGTGTTGAGGGGCTGGGCTTGAGGTTGAGGTCGAGGCTGAGGTCAGGATGCAGTCCGTGAGCGAGGCGGCATCTCCTATGAACACCATTCTCGTCGAAGCCGATCAATTGAGCGCCAGGTGGCTGGGGTGCTACGGCAACCCGGCGGCGCACACGCCCAATCTGGATGCGCTCGCAGCGACAGGCGTGCGCTTCGATCACTGCTACGCCAATCTGCCGGTCTGTATGCCCAGCCGGGCATCTACGATCACCGGCCGGAGCGCCCAGCACACCGGCGTCTTCTTCAACGGTTGGGAGCTGAGCCTCGATCTGCCGACCTTCCCGCAGGCGCTTCAGCGCGGCGGGGTGCAGACGTTCGGCGTGGGCAAGTTTCACCTGGAATGCCATGCTCGCAGCGCGTACAACAATGTGGTCAAGTATGGTTTCGACCGGGCGGAGACTACCGAGGATATCCGAGCCGGCGACTGGCTCGACTGGGTGGAGCGCGAGCACCCCGACTGCTATGAGCAGGCGTTGGCGACCGTCTGGGATGAGCCGCATCTGGTCCGCTATGGCCCTGCGGGCCGTGATCTGAACCCCGCACTGCGCGCCGCCCGGCAAAAACATCCGCCGGCCGCGGCTGCGCCGATGACTTACCCCTCGGTCGTGCCTGAGCGGGCGTGCCAGACGCGTTGGGTGGTTGATCGCGCCATCGCCTTCCTCGAGGAGCGCGACCGATCGCGGCCTTTCTTCCTGAAGGCGTCATTCGTGGATCCGCACGACCCATACGACCCACCTGAGCGGTTCCTCGAACGCATAGATGCTGCCAAAGTCCCCGCGCCGCTGCGCTTGGCCGACGAGTCGCTTGGGCGGATCCTCACGCGCTTTCAGGTGATTCCATATGCCCGGCTATGCAGCGCTATCCCGTCAGGGGTCTGGCAGATCATCCGTCGCCACTACTTCGCATCGGTGGCG
>VGOD01000036.1 GCA_016876015.1 Chloroflexota bacterium | reverse complement strand
CGTGCGGAGTAGCCACGAATTGCACGAATTTCACGAATTCAGCCGCCTGGTCAACCCATTTTCGTGTCAATTCGTGTCATTCGTGGCTGGTTTTCGGCGCCACTGCGTAAGTCCTGTAACTCACAGGTCTCAAACAACAGGAGGTCTTCACCTGTCACTCAGCCTTTCTCACGGCCGACCTCGTACTTCCGCCGTACATCCTCGATGCGCCTGGCGCGTCCGGCTGCTCGCTGTTGTCGCGCCTGCCGGATCGTGTCCAGGAAGGCGCCGTGCCTGGCGATGAGATCATCCACGACATCGTCAGCGTCCAGGAGACGACAAATCGTCAATACTTCGTCGCTGTTGATCTCATATCGCATGCTACTCACCGTGGCAACGCGCCAATGCCTACGGTCTTACATCATCCGCCATTAGCGACAAGATGAAGCGGTATATTTCGTCGGCCGCAGCCAGCGCGTCTTCGAATTCTACCACCTCTGGCTCCATCAATTCGCCGGGGTAGCGATACGCGGTCGCGTAAGGGGTCAGCAATTCACAAGCCTCCAGCAACTGATCCATCCCGGTGGCAAAGGATGATGCTTGCCAGGCAAGGACCGATAGGTTGTGAATCTTCTCGAAGCGCTGATCGTGGAAAACGAGGAACCCTTTGAGCGCCTTTTCCGCGGCCTGCTGACAGTGATAAACCGCCGCGTCCAGGTAAGGATCGGGGTCAACCGCCAACTTTCGAGCCGCAGCCAAGTCGTGCTGAGCTTTGGTCAACCAACTGCGCACCAGTTGACGTTTGGCTTCATCCATACAGCACTCTGCCCCGCTCGAGGATCTCGCTTTCGAGCGATGCTCTGACCCCTTGAAACCGTTCCACCTCGGCGCGCGTTTTGACCAGGATTTCCGCTGGGATCGTCAATCCGCGCAAACACCGATATGCACGCGCCGCGCGCCGTGAGGGTCTCTCATTGCTCTGGGGAACGATCACCAACAGATCTAGATCGCTATCTTCATTTGGCGTCCCCCAAGCGTGCGAGCCGAACAGGATGACGCGCTCTGGTTGAAACTCGTTGACAAGCCTCTGCATCACGATGTCAAGTTGCGCCTTTGGGATTTCTTTCATGCGCCATCTCCTGGTCAGAAATTGTACAACCTTACTCGCTGGATGCCAAACGTAACCGAGCACCAAGCGCCTCAGTATTTCAACATGTCAATCCCCCGCCAGCAACCGATCCACAATCTGCTGCCGGTACGCGGGCGACAGCGAGTGGAAATACGCGCTGTAACCCGTGACGCGCACCATCAGGTCGGGGTATTTCGACGGGTCTCGGTGCGCCTCGATGATCTTCTCCTTCGAGACGATGTTCAGGTTGATCAGCGTGCCGCCCTGGCGGTTGTGCGTGCGGATGAGCGATTCGAGCGCCGCCAGGCCGCCCGCTTCCTTCATCAGGTGGGCGTCCACGTCGAGCTGCAGCGGCGCGGAGTTGCCCCAGCCGGGCTGCACCGCGGCCACCGCGGTCGCCTTCGCGGTGAGTGCGCCGCCGCCGCCCGGCAGGAAGCCCGGATCGGGGTTGGCGCTGTGCGAGATGGACGCGCCCGCGTGCCGGCCATTGGGGGTCGCGGCCAGGTCGGCGCCGTAGCGGGCGATGCCGCCGTGCGAGAAGAGGCCGGGGATGATCGTGTAACCGAGCGGGGTCGGCGTGCCGCGGACGAGCTGCACGTAGGCGTCGGCGATGCGTTTGGCCCACCCGTCGGCGCGCGAGCCGCCCACGCCGAAGCGCGGGATGTTCTTGAGCATCAGCCGCACCGGCTCCGCGCCCGCGTAATCGGCCCGCAGATGCGCGGCCAACTGCTCCCACGTCAGCCGCTTTTCGATCACCACCCGCTGCTCGATGGCGGCGAAGGAGTCGGCCACCGTCGCCAGCCCCAGGCCATCGGCAGTCAGGAGATAGATGTCCACCCCGCCCGCGGCCGCATCCAGCCCGCGCTCGATCGGCCCGTGGCAGAAGAGGTTCAGGACGATCTCGATCAGGTTGTCGGCGTGATGCGCCATGTGCCAGTCGAAGCCCTCTTTGAGCACGCGCGTCGAGATACCCAGGTGCTCGACGTAGCGCCGCCACAGCTCGTCCAGCGTGCGGGGCGCGAGGGGATCATCCACCAGCTCGTGGAAAGCCAGCAGGAAGGGCGCGATCAAGCATTGGCGGGTGACATCCTGGTGGCAATACTCGATGCCGGGCAGCGCTGTCCAGTTGCAGCCGACCTTGGCCCGCAGCCGCGCCAGTTGTAGCGGCACGCCGTTGCGGACGTAGCCCTCGTCCAGCCCCTTGGCGCACGAGTAGCTCGGCCCTGTGCCGTCCTCCAGGTTGTAGACCAACGACTGGCGCAGCAGAGCCGGATCGAGGCCATCGTGCAGCCGCACCGCCAGGTTCGAGGGGATCTTCAGCAGGTGGCTGGCTTCCAGGATCAGATACGACATGCGGCTGGTGACGTCATGGCCGTCGGCCGCGGGGCCGCCGATCTGCGAATAGTGCGTGTCGTTGAAGAAGAGGCTGGCGATGAACCAGACGGCCATCTCGTCGTCCACGACGCCGGCCGCGGTGTCCGCCTCGTAGAAGGGGCGCAGGAGCTCGTCGAGCTGGCCCAGCGCGCCGCCGTGGAAGTACATGCGATCCACGGCCTGGAACCACGCCAGGAACTGGCACGCCTCGCGCAGCGTGCGCGGCGCTCCGCGCACCAGGTATTCGTTCATCTCAGCGATGGCGAGCAGGTTTGCGCGCGTCTCCGGGTCGCTCTCGGCCGCGGCCAGATCGTGTGCGTGCGCCACGTGCCGGCGAATCCAGTCCTGGACGCCGAGCACGAAGTCTTCTTCGGCGTCGTAGAAGGCGGTATCGGCCGGCCGGTTCTGGGCGCGATAATAGCGGATCTTGCTCAGCAGCCCGCCCCAGCCCAGCTCCAGCCCGATCTTCATGTCCGGCCCGATGTGGTTCATCGCGCCGATGCCGGTCGCCATGAAGTGGTATTTCTCGTGCAAGGGCGCCAGGTGGTCGGCCCGATCCTCCGGCCGCCAGCCGCCGATGCCGGGCACGAGGCTGATCCACGCGCCGGCCAGCGCGCTCTGCCCGTGGATGTAGGCCGGGTGCGCGTCCAGCCAGCGGCGGAAGTTCTGACCGATGGCGCGTGCGCCGTAGCAGCCGCCGTCCCCGTGGTTGCTGATCGGCTCGAACGGGATGGGGTCGGGCCAGGGGATGTTGCCGTGGTCGTCCACGTCGTGATAGCCGTCGTGCGCCAGCTTGGCCGCGTTGAATGCGAGTTTGGTTTGGGCCAGCGCGGCGATGCGGTCGCGGTAGATCGAAGGGGTGGATTCAGGTATTGTCATGGTATCTCTGCTCTGAAAATGGCCTCCGCTCCGTTTGCTGTGGCCGGTCTGCAACCGAGCCACCTCGTACCATGCCACAGCAGGCACGGTCAGGAGACCGGCCCGAGCAACGGTTTCGAGGCTTCAGCCGGTCTGGTTGTCAGAGCGAGAAACCGGCCAATCCTGAAAGGAGGCTTCGCACAGCCTCGAAACCGTCAGTCGAGATGTCATAGGCAGACTGAAGATTGAGCCAGTACTGCGGATCACACGAGGATTGTAAACAATTGGTATACCGGTGTCAAATGAGGATGGAGCTGGATGGAACTGGGGCAGGGTCTCGACAGCATCTTGCGAGTGGGCTGGTGCGATTTGCCTCCCAACGCTCCACGGTCTATAATCTCGCGTTCGATCAATCACTGAACAGGACTACACATGCACGACAAACTCGCTCACTTACAGGATATCCTTCGGCAGATGGGCACGGTGGCCGTCGCCTTCTCCGGCGGGGTGGATAGCAGCTTCCTGCTGAAGGTCGCCCACGATGTGTTGGGCGATGCGGTGATCGCGCTGACCGCTGACTCGCCCAGCCTGGCGCGCGCGGAGCTGGCTGAGGCGCAGGAGTTCGCGGCCAGTCTGGGGGTCCGGCACGTCTGCCTGGAGCCGGCCGAGATGGATGACCCGCGCTATGTGTCGAACACTGCGGACCGCTGCTACTACTGCAAGACCCACACCTACGATCTTTTTCTGCCCTATGCCGCGGCGCACGGCTACGCCTATGTGGTGGATGGCAACAACGCGGATGATGTCGGCGATCATCGTCCTGGCCGCCGCGCGGCGGCCGAACACGGAGTGCACAGCCCGCTGCACGAGGCAGGTCTGACCAAGGCCGAAATCCGCAGCCTGGCGCGCGAGATGGGGCTATCGCTGTGGAACAAGCCCGCGGCCGCGTGTCTCTCGTCGCGGCTGCCGTATGGCGCGGCCGTGACCGCCGAGGCGCTCGGCCAGGTGGAGGCGGCCGAGAGCTATCTGCGCGGGCTGGGCTTCCGCCAGTTGCGCGTGCGCCACCACGGGCAGATCGGCCGGCTGGAGCTCGAGCCGGCCGACTTCGCGGCCGCGCTCGAACAGCGAGACGCGATCGTGGCGAAGCTGCGTGAGATCGGTTTCGCCTATGTCGCGCTCGACCTGGCCGGCTTTCGCTCCGGCAGCCTGAACGATGCCTTGAGGTCGCATGGACACTCACAGATTAGCCTCGTTGCTTGAAGGGGTGCGGAGCGGACAGGTTCCGGTGGACGACGCGCTGGCGCAGTTGCGTGATCTGCCAGCGCAGGAGCTCGGCTTTGCCGTCCTGGATCATCATCGCAGCCTGCGCACGGGTATGCCAGAGGTCGTCTTCTGCCAGGGCAAGACCCCCGAACAAGTGGTCCAGATCGTCGGCCAACTCCTGCAGCGCCAGGGTCGGGCGCTGGCCACCCGCGCATCAGCCCAGGTCGCCCAGGCGGTCCTGGCCGCCAATCCGGACGCGCGCTATCACGAGCTGGCGCGCGTCCTGACGGTGCAGACCGCCGAGGAAGATGAGCGACGGGATCGCCCGCATTATGCGGCGATCGCCACTGGCGGCACCAGCGACATCCCCGTGGCCGAGGAGGCCAGCCTCACCCTGGAGTTCCTCGGCCACCGAGTGCAACGCGTCTACGACGTGGGGGTCGCAGGCATCCATCGCCTGTTCAACAAGCGCGATCTGCTGAGCCAGGCGACCGTCGTGATCGCGGTCGCGGGCATGGAGGGCGCGCTCGCCAGCGTGATCGGCGGGCTGGTGAGCTGCCCGGTCGTGGCCGTGCCCACCAGCATTGGCTACGGCGCGCATTTCGGCGGGCTGGCGACGCTGCTGGCGATGCTGAACTCCTGTGCGCCAGGCGTGGTGGTGGTCAACATTGACAATGGGTTCGGCGCGGCAGTGCACGCACACCAGATTCTGAGGAGCATCCGGCCATGAAAACAGCCTACTTCGATCTGATCGCGGGCGCCAGCGGCGATATGATCCTGGCCGCGCTCGTGGATGCCGGGCTGCCACTGGCCAGCTTGCAGCAGGCCCTGGCAGGCTTGCATCTGCCTGGCTTTGCACTGACCCAGGAACGCGTCATGCGCGGCGCATTCTCCGCGACCAGGATTGACGTGGAGGTGGAGGATACCGCCACGGAACGCCGCTTGGCCGAGATCGCAGAGTTGATCCGCGGCAGCGCGCTGCCCACTCACATCCAGGAGCGCAGCCTGCGCATCTTCGAGCGGATGATCGCGGCCGAGGCCCGGATTCACAACCGGCCGGCCGAGACGGTGCACCTGCACGAGTTGGGCGCAGTGGACACCATCCTGGATGTCACCGGCGCGCTGTTGGGGCTGGAGATGCTGGACATCGAGCGGGTGTACGTGTCGCCGGTCCCGCTGGGCCGCGGCCTGGCGAAAGGCGCGCACGGGCAGTTTCCGCTCCCCGCGCCCGCGACCGTGGCGCTGCTGGCCGGCGCGCCGGTGATTGGCGTCGAACACGCCGTCGAGACGGTGACGCCCACGGCTGCGGCGCTGCTGACCGGGCTGGCGCACGCATTCGGCCCGATCCCGGCCATGCAGTTGACGGCCGTGGGCTACGGCGCGGGCACGCGCACGATCCCCGAACCGAACATCCTGCGCGTGCTGTTGGGTGAAAGCGAAGGGCAAGCCGCCTCCGAGATGGAGACGTTGACCCTGCTGGAGACCAACATTGACGACATGAACCCGGAGGTCTACGGCTACGTGCTGGAGAAGCTGTTTGCAGCCGGCGCGCTCGACGCCTATCTATCGCCCATCTACATGAAGAAGAACCGGCCCGGCGTCATGCTGAGCGTGCTCTGCCGGCCCCGCGACGCGGCCAGCCTGCGCAACGTGGTCTTCGCCGAGACGACGACCCTCGGCATCCGTGGCCGCGACGTGGCGCGTTACTGCCTGCCACGGGAAAGTCGCACGGTGGAGACCCCCTATGGCCCTGTGCGAGTCAAAATCGCCAGGCTGGAAGAGGGCGCGGAGAAAGCCGCGGCCGAATACGAGGACTGTCGTCGCGCGGCCGAGGAGCACGCGATCCCGCTTCGGCTGGTCTACGAGGCCGCGCTGACCGCATATCGCGGCGGTCGCTAGATCTTCACACGCCCAGGCTGGTCAGCAGCCAGAAGGCCGCCATCCCGCCGGCGATCGTCCAGATGACGCTGCGCGTGCGCCAGGCGACCACGGTTCCTGCCAGCGCCGCCCACGCGCTCGCGCCCCACTCGAGCGATCCCTGCGGCGCGAGCGCAGCCGGCGCGATCAGCGCGGCCAACACGGCCGGCGGCACGTAGCGCAGCCAGCGCCGCACAAGAGACGGCAGTTCATAGCCGAGTGCGGCGATCATGGCAAAGCGGGTGAAGAAGGTCACGGCAGCCATCCCCAAGAAGACGAGCAGTTTATCCATCGTCTTTTCTCGTCGCCTGACCGGCCGCGGGCTGGGACCTGGGCGCCCCTTCCAGCAGCAGCCCCACCCCGCTCCCCAGCAGCCCCGCCACGATCACATACCACTTGCCGGGCAGCCAGGCCGCGGTCAACAGCGCCAGGCCGGCCGCAGCCAGCGCGGTCGCCGTCCCCGGCCGGTCCTTCAGGAAACCCATCAGCAGGCCGAGGAACGCGAGCGGAAAGATCAGATCGAGGCCGTATCTGCCGGGGTCGGGGATGGCAGATCCCAGCCATGCGCCTGCAAGACCACTGGCCGGCCAGATCAGGAAGATGCCCAGATTGGCGCCGAAAAAGTAGAGCGGGCCGCCGTCGCCCCGGCCAAACGCGGCGATGGCCAGAGCATACGACTCATCGGACATCCAAAGCGCCACCAGCGCCTTCCAGCGCAGCGGCAGCCCGGCCAGATGGGGCGCCACCGAAGCGCCCATCAGCAGATGGCGCAGGTTGATGATGAGGGTGGTGAGGATGATAGAGAGCGCGCCGGCCGATCCCCACATCCCCAGGACGGTGAACTGCGCGGAGCCGGCGTGCACCATGAGCGACATCGCCAGCGCCTCCCACGGCGCAAACCCAGACTGGCGGGCCATCACGCCGTAGAGCAGGCCGAAGACGATCACGCCCGGCGCCAACGGCAGCACAGCCAGCAGGCCGCGGCGAAACTGCGACGCGGTCTGCTGGCCGCGCATCTGTTGCGGATCCATACCGCGCTATTTCTCCTGGTCCGCAAAAAGGTCCTTCAGCTCGCGTTCCCACACGTCATCCAGCGGCAGGAAGGGGGTCTCGGTGAACTCCTTGCCGATCTTCGCCAGGTAGTCCTTGATCCTGAGCTTCGGCATCGTGCGGCTCAACTCCGCGATCTTGGCATCCATTGAGGAGGTAACCTCCTCGCTCTGCCGGCGCAGATCGGACAGCCCGATGCCCAGGTTGAACATATGATCCAGCCGGCGCAGCAGCTCGTACCAGGCCCGGTAGTCGTTCTCGATGCGCAGCCCCTGGGCCTCGCCCACGGTCTGCGAGAAGTCATACGCGGGCACGAACCCGTAGAAGACGACGACCTCGACGTTGCGCGGCTCAGCGCGGTGAGCCAGGTAGGTGCCGATCGTCACGCCGCCCTCATAGTCAGAAAAGCGCACCGCATACTTCTCAAGCCCTGGCTTCATCCAGGGCAGGCTGTAGATGCACGAAACCTCGCGATCTTTGTCGTAGGGCATCGAGCCGTACACGCCGCCCAGGGCGGCCACCCGGCGCACGCGCAGCTCCTGCGCCACGTCCAAGATCGCATCGCAGTAGCGATCTACATCCAGGTGCGGCTCTTCGCCCCGGAAGATCACCAGGCCCTTTGCGGCATCACCGGCCAAGAAGAACTCGTTCTTCTTGGCGTCCATCTCCCGGCGGTAGCCGGCCTCGAGCTTGACTTGCGGTCGCAGGTAATGGTGTGTGCCGGGCGCCTGGAAGAGATAGAACCCGGCCGGCGACATCTCACCGATCCGGTGCGCGCCGGTCTTCTGCACCAGGTAGCCTGGCAGACCCGATGAGATGGAGCCGGCATCGGCCCACTGTTCCCAACCAACGATCATATAGGTTTCTGCGGCCAGCGGCCGCTCCCAGAGTTTGACAGCGTTTTCCATAGGCCTCACTCCACAACTTCCATGAGAACATCTGGTTGACTTCGCAGCACAGCGCCATTGTACCACGAGAACGCGGCGGCGGCAATGCCCCGCGATGCCCTACTTGCCAACTTCGCCCATGCGGGCTAGAATGCGGCGACAGCCAGTTGCAGGAGCGCATCCTTGCCATCACTCACTCTTGACCGCATCACGAAATACCGCGCCGAGACCTACCGCACCGGGCCCGGCCGGCGCATCACTCGCCGCGACGAGGCCGTAGCTTATGTAAATGAACGCGGCTTCATCTATTTCTGGCCCATCAAAGAGGCCACGCTGCCCAGCCTGTGGACCGCGGTCGCGGGCGATCGGCCGGTGGCCGACGCGCACGACGACCCTGGACACGTCACCTGGGGCTGGAAGGACGAGCTGCTCCCCGCGCGCGTCTGGCACTACGCCAAGGTGCTGCGCCGCCGCGCGACCTTCATCGCGCTCGACGTCCTCCCCTGCTTCTATGCGCTCTCCGAAAACTACGGCGAGCCGGAGGCGGATTACCTGCTGCAATACCGGGAGGGACGGCTAACGTTCGAGGCCAAGACGGTCTACGAGGCGCTGCTGACCGGGGGCCCGCTCGACACCGTCAACCTGCGCAAGGCTGCACGGCTGACCAGCAAGCAAAGCGATGCGGCATTCAACCGCGCTGTAGAAACGCTGCAGGCCGACTTCAAGATTCTGCCGGTGGGGATCGCGCAGGCCGGCGCGTGGAAGTATGCGTTCATCTACGAATGCGTCCATCGCCACTACCCCGACCTGGTCGAACGCAGCCGGCCTATCCGCCAGGCCGATGCGCGGCGCCGGCTGGTCGAGCTCTATCTGCGCTCGATCGGCGCGGTGCAGGCCCGCGACGCGGCGCTGCTCTTCCGCTGGCCCGAGCGCGAGATCGCCGCGGCGCTGGCCGCGCTCACCTCTGGCGGCGTGGCTGTCGGCGGAGCGACAGTGGCGGGCCAACCCGGCGAATGGATCGCACTGGCGGAGCTGGCGCGGCCATGAGTGATGCTCAAATCCCAGAAGCCAGAAGAGCGACCGCGCCCCACTTCAGCGTGCTGCGTTCGCTCAAGCTGGGAACCTTCCACATCGGCTCTGCGCTGACCGATCTCTTGACCTCCGCGGTGTGGAACCGCATCTTGATCGCGGACCTGGGGGCTGCGGCCTGGCCCATCGGCCTGCTGACCGCGCTGCGCTATCTGCTGGCGCCCCTCACCTTGTGGATCGGCCACCGATCGGACACCCAGCCGCTCTTCGGCAGCCGCCGCGTGGCCTACATCTGGCTGGGCCGGCTGTTGATGCTGCTCTCGCTGCCCCTCTTGCCGGCCGCAGTCGCAGCCATCGCCGTGGACCTGCGCTCGAGCCTGGGCTGGGGATTGGCTGCGCTGTCGTTCGTGGCCTATGGCATCGGGACGCTGATCTCGGGCGCGCCGTTCCTGGCGCTAGTTCACGACAGCGCGCCCTACGCGCGCCGCGGGCAGGCCGTCAGCATCGTCCAATTTGTGCTGATCCTCAGCTTTGCGTTCCTCCCGGCCGCTTACGCGTGGCTGATGCCGACCTACAACCCGGCGCTTTTCTGGCGGCTGGCCTGGGTGGGGCTGGCCGGCGCAGCAGTGTTCTGGGTTTTCGCAGTGTGGGGCGAGGAGCGGTCGCTGGCGGCCGCAGCGGCGCCAGCCGCCTCCCCCGCGCTGGCCGCGTTCCGGCCGGCCCTCAACGCCATCTGGCGCGATGCGCACACGCGGCGCTACGCGGCTTTCTTGAGCGCGTCGGCCTTCTTTGCGTTCATGCAGGACGCGCTGCTCGAGCCATTCGGCGGCGAGGTTTTCGGGCTGCCGGTTGGCGAGACGACCCTGTTCAACGCGTACTGGGGCGCGGGTGTGCTGGTCAGCATGGTCGGCGCATACCTGGCCACTCGCAGACGCCGGCCCGAACAGCAAGACCAGACAGCCGGCCTGGGCCTGGCGCTGTTGAGTGCCGCGCTGCTGCTGCTCGGCCTGGCCTCGGCCCTGGGCTGGCTGTTGTGGGTCAGGCCCGTACTGGTCATCTTCGGGTTGGGGTTTGGCATCTTCACCGTGGGCGGCGTGAGCCTGTTGATGGCGATGAGCAGCGAAGAGAAGGCCGGGGTCTACATGGCGCTGTGGACGATGGTTCAACTGACGAGTCGCGGGGCCGGCATCGCCGCGGGGGGCGTTCTACGCGACGTGGCGCTGGCGCTGACCGGCCAGCACTCGCTCGCCTACGCCGCGGTGTTCTTCATCGAAGCAGCCGGCCTGCTCGTCGCCATCACGCTGTTGCGCCGGGCCGACGTCCGCGGCTTCGCCGCGCGGCGCGATGCGGGGCTGCGGTGAACGGAATGCAAACCGCAGATTGCGAGTGGCGGACAGAAACGATCCGAAGAACCCAACGGTCCTTTGCGCCCTTTGCGCCTTTGCGTGAGGCTTTGCTGCTCGGGCCGGTCTCCTGACCGTGCCCACTGTGACGTCGTCGGTCGGCATTTTCAGGCCAGCGCCACGGCCATCGCGGGCGCATCGTTGGTGGTGATGCGATCCACCCCGGCCGCGACCAACAGCCGCGCCAGGTGCAGTTGGTGGGGTTGATCGGGGTCGAGGGTCCACGCAGCCGCCTGCGCGCCGCGGCTGTGGAGGAACGCGATCCAATCGAAGCCATCGGCCAACATGCGCGCCAACAGCAGACCTCGCACATACCAGACCGCCGCAGGCATCTGCTTCCATAAGCCATCCGCGCGTAGCGCCAGGTAGTCGGCCGGCCGACCCCACTGATCCGCAGCCAGGGGATGGTCATCTCGATAGCCGTAGTCTCCGACGCAGGCGGGCGACTCCACGGCCCCAGGCTTGCGCGCGAGATCCACATCCAGGTAGCGCATGGGGTCGAACCCAAGCGGCAGCGCGGGATCGAGCGCGGCCAACCGGCGCAACGCGCGATCATCCACGCTACTGACGCGCACCTGCCCCCTGACCGGAGCGACCAGGCACGCCAGGTTCGCCAGCACCGCGTCGGTCAATGCAACGTGCGGCTTGAGATCGAGCTGGAGCTCGACCGGCTGGCGGCTGGCGGGCGGGTCTGCGTATCCCGCAATGATCTCGACCACCTGGCTCAGCAGCCCCACCGGCTCATCGGTCAACCGGCCGCGGCGCCTGTGGCGCAGGGCCTGCACCTGCTCCGCGGTCGCGGCCGCGACCGGCCCCACGCCGTTCGTGGCGGCCTCCAGGCGCGCATCGTGCAGCAGCGCGAAGTCGCCATCAGCGAGGGGCGTGAGGTCCACCTCGATGCACTGTGCGCCGGCCGCCAGGCAGTCGCGCAGCCCGCTCAGGCTGCTGGGCGGATGACGGCGGCCGCGACGCGCGGCGTGATGGATGAGAATGACCTTTGACATGGCTCGATAGCTGCAACAGTCTCCAATCGCCTGCATTCGCCCACCACGTGCCAGGCGCTTCCGCGTGCCTGGCACGTGGCGGGTTTCACTCCTGCAGCGCGTCGAACATCGCCAGCAAGTTCTCCACTGGCACCCGCGCCTGAACGTTGTGGATCGCATCGAAGACATAGCCGCCGCCCGCGCCGAAGATGCGGAGACGCTCGCGAACCTCGCGGTGCACCTGGTCGGGCGAGCCGAACGGCAGCGTGCCCTGCGTGTCTACCCCGCCGCCCCAGAAGGTCAGCCGGTCGCCAAAGCGCCGCTTGAGCTCCGCAGGATCCATGCCGGCCGCGGAGCACTGAACCGGATTCAACACATCGAAGCCTGCCTCGATGAAATCGGGCAGCAGCGCAATGACTGAGCCGCAGGTGTGGATGAAGGTCTTCCACGGCGTATGGTGGTGCACCCAATCGTTGAGCGTCCGATGGAACGGCTGATAGAGATCGCGGTAGGTCTTGCGCGAGATGAATGGCCCGGTCTGCATCCCGAAATCGGTTCCCGACATGAAGACCACCGACGCCCGATCGCCGACCACGCGGTACAGCTTCTCCAGGTTGCCCAGCGCGATCTCGGCCTGGCGCTCGAAGATGCGATAGACGTAGTCGCGCCGCGTCAGGGTGCTCATATACCACTCGGCCACATCACGGATGCCTTTGGGCCGCTTGAGCCAGGGCGCGGGCACCAGCGCGATGTCGCCGAAACCGGTACCGCCGAAGTTGGCCAGGATCGCCTTGTCTGTCTGCGTGTAGAGCCGGTCGGCCTCCGCCCGGAAGTGCTCCAGGTCCGCGTCGGAGATGGGGCCGAACTCCTCCAGGTTGTCTTCGACGGGCAGACGGCTCTCGTCAATCGGCTCCTGGCGGATGATCGTGTCGAAGTACCAGCCGCCATGCGGCATCCGGCCGCTTGGCGGCGCGGATTTGTCCCCCTCCGGATACATCAGGATGTCGCCGTTCGGCTCTGGCTCGGTATTGAAGGCGGCCGGTACCAGCACCGGCGTGCCGTCGAACAGAGTCCATGGCTTCCAACCCACGTTCTCGAAGCCAAAGAGGGTGCGCGGCCCCGTCAGACCCACTACGTCAATGCCGAGGATGTCCATCAGATCGGCCGCGATCTCGCCGAGCATCTGGTACGGCTCGATCACCTTGACCGGCGCGCCGGCCGGGTCGAGGCCCAACGCCTGGCGCAGCCAATAGACCGTGCTGACCTGCATTCCGGTGACCGCGCTGCCGCCGAAATCCACCGGCACGCGGTCGGCTTCGCGATGGGCGAGGGCCAGGTGAACACGTTCGCGTGAGGTGAGCATAGGTGGGTGATCCTCCTGACCAGAGCATAGCACCCCGAACCCCCGTTGTCAAACCCCAAACCCGGCCCGCGCGGCGCGAAACCCGATTGACAGATCGCCGCGATGCTACTATACTCTGGAGCAGTCGCTCGTCATCAGGAGAAAACCATGTCTGAAACCACAACCGCCGCCAGGCGCGGCCTGCTCATCGGCATTGACGAATATCTGTTCCCCGAAATCCCGCCGCTCGAAGGCTGCGTCAATGACGCCGACCTGATGGCGCACATCCTGGAACATGGTTTCGACTTTCCCGCCGCCAACCTGACCATGCTGCGCGACGAGGCCGCGACGCGTGCGGCGATCCTGGCCGAGCTAGATCGGCTGGTGGATCGCACAGGCGCAGATGACATCGTCGTGGTTCACTACAGCGGGCACGGCTCACAGATGACCGACCGCGAGGGGGATGAGCCGGATGGCATGGACGATACCATCGTGCCGCACGACAGCGGTCGCCAGACCAACCCCAATCGCGACATCAGCGACGACGAGATCTACCAGCGGCTGCTCCGCCTGACCGCCAGGACGCCCTACGTCACCCTGATTCTGGACTGCTGCCATTCGGGCACCCTCACGCGCGATCTGTTCGGGAGCCGCGGCCGCTGGGTCGAGGCGGATCGCCGGCCGATCAGCGAGCTGCCGCCCTCCCCGATCGGGGGAACGCCGCTGCCGAACAAAACGCGCGACCTGGGGCCCAGCGGCTGGCGGCCGCTGGGCGACCGCTATGCGCTCATCGCAGGCTGCCGCGACGATGAATCCTCCTACGAGCACCAGGCGAGCGGGGTCAAGCACGGCGCGCTGACCTTCTTCCTGGGCCTGGAGTTGGCCGCGGCGAGACCCGCGACAACCTATCGCGACGTGTTCGAGGCCGCGAGCGTCCAGGTCACTGCAGCCTATCCCCGGCAGCACCCCCAGTTGGAGGGCGCGCGCGATCGGTCGCTGTTCGGCGTGAAGGAGATCGCACCCATGCGCTTCGTGCCGGTGCGCCAGCGCGTGGGCGATCAGGTCACACTGGCCGCGGGCGCGGCGCACGGCGTCAGCATCGGCTCGCGCTGGGGCATCTATCTCCCAGGCAGCAAAGAGGCGACAGAGGCGACCAGGCTTGGCGTGGTGGAGATCGAAGGAATGCAGGCGGTCGCCTCCCAGGCGCGCATCGTACACGAAGCGCAGCCGGCAGCGATCGGCGCGGGCAGCCGGGCGGTCGAAGAAGCTCACGCGTATGGCGAGATGCGGCTGGTCGTGGAGGTGCAGTCGCCGCCGGCCTATCGCCAGGCCGCGGATGAGCTGTCCGGCCGGATCGCTGCTTCCACGCTGCTGCGGCCCGCGGTCGCGGGCGAGAACGCCGACCTGGCAGCGCGCATCGTCCCGCCCCGCAGCGCCATCCGCCAGGGCGATCCCGCGCCGCAGCTCGGCGCCCTGGCCGAGGCGGTCTGGGCGATCGTGGGCCGCGACGGACGCCTGGCCATGCCCGTGCACGCGGCCAGCGAGCCGGGGGTGGCGGGCCTGTTGTGCCGCAACCTGGAACGCGCAGCGCGCTTTCGCCGCACGCTGGCGCTGCGCAATCCGAACCCCAACAGCGCGCTGGCCGGCAAGGTGGAGTTCACCCTGCTGCGTCGCGGCCCGGCCGGCGACTGGATCGCCGCGGAGCCGGACAGCGCGGGCGGCCGGGTCATCTATCGGCCGGCCGAGCGGATCGCGGTCAGGATCGTCAATCGCCACACCGCTCCCCTCTACGTCAGTGTGTTGGACTTCGGGCTGACCGGCGCCATCGACCTGCTCTATCCCATCGAGGGCGCGGGCCAGGCGTTGGCGCCTGGCCGGACACTCTACGTCGGCGTGCGGGAGGGGGACGAGTTGGAGCTCGCATTGCCCGCCGGCTTCCCCTATGCGGCCGATCCCTCCGATCGGCCGGCCGCGGGCGGCGATGAAACATTCAAGCTGTTCGCCGCCACGCAGCCCACCGATCTGAGCTCGCTGCTGCAAACAGGCTATCGCAGGGTGGCCGCGGCCGGCGCTGCAGACGGGGGCTCGCCGCTCGACCGGCTCCTGGCCCTGGCCTTGACCGGCCGCGGCACGCGCGACATACAGCGCGTCAGCCTGGCGGCCGGCGATGACTGGACCACGGTCGAGCGGTCATTCTTCCTGCAGGCCTGATGCGATGGCCGATCCGCTCACCCGCGACACGCGACGCGTGCACACTGGCCGGCCCGCAGAACCAGGGCCGGGCCAGCGCCTGGCGCTGGTGATTGGCGTCAACCGCTATCCTCCGCCGCTGTCCACCCTCTCCCATGCCGTCAGCGACGCCGCGACGGTGGCGCAGAGGCTGGCCGACGACTTCGGCTTCCAGGTCACGACGCTGCTGAACGAACAGGCTACGGCCGGCGAGGTGCGCGGCGTCCTCGACGCCTGGCAAAGGACCACGCAACCCACGGACAACGTGCTGATCTTCTTCGCAGGTCACGGCGCGAACCTGGACCCGGCGGCCGGCGACAGCGCGCCGATCGGGTGTCTGCTGCCCGGCGACGCCAACTCGGAGCCGGCGACATGGCTGCGCGAGGCGGAGATCATCGAGCGGGTGAAACGCCTGCCGCCGCGCCGCGTCTTTCTGATCTTCGATGCCTGCTATGCGGGCACGACGTTCGAGAACGTGCCCGGCGGCGGGCCGCTGGGCCAGGTGGTTATGGCGCTGGTGGCGGGCACAGCGGGCCAGCCGGTGCTCGACGGCGGCGGGGGCCAGCCCGTGTTGGGCGGCGCGGCCGAGCACTCGATCTTCACCCGTGCGCTGCTCGATGGGCTGGACGGCTTCGCCGACAGCGGCCAACGCCCCGACGACATGATCACAGCCGACGAGCTGATCGCCTACGTCAAGGCGGAGACTCCCTGGCGCAGTCGCGCGCGCGGCTGCGAGCGCGGGGAAGAGCAGACCCCCGTGGGCGGGCCGCTGCGGGGCTCGGGCCGGGGCGGCGACTTCGAGTTCCGGCCGATCCGGCCACGGCTGCCCGCGCCGCTGTTGCGCGACATCTACAGCCCGAACGTCGAGAACCGCATCGCAGCGGCCGCCAAGCTGGGAGTCCGCGCGCCGGCCGACAGCCCCGAAGTGCTGGACAAGAAGCAGTCCGAGCTGGCGCGCTTGCTGGCGAACGAGCGCGAGGCGCTGGCCGTGCGGGTGCGCGCGGCCGAATCGCTTGGCGCGTTGGGCCATCCGACCGGCGCTGGAGGGCTGATCGCGACGCTGCGCGCCGCCACGACCGCTGGCGCGTTGCGCTCGGCCGCGGCCACAGCCCTCGGCCGGCTGGCGCAGACGGTCCAGGATGCCGGCCCGGCCGCAGCGGCCGCCTGCCGACGCGAGGCGATAGCTGCGCTAATCGCAACGTTGCGCGACGCCGATCCCGCGGTGATGGAGGCAGCCAAGCTCGCGCTGGCTGGCCTGCCGGACGCGGCGGGCAACCTGCTGCACGCGCTGGATGCGGACGGGCCGCGCGGCCGTGGGCAGACACTCGACGCGCTCGCCTGCCTGGCCGATGCACATCCACACGACGACCGCGCGTGGCCGCGCCTGACAGCGGCAGACGAGGCCCGACGCCGGTATCACCTGGCCCGTCGGCGGCTGGCGCGGCAAGGCCAGGCGATGCGCCGCCAGGCGATCGCGGTCGGGTTGAGCGGCGCGCTCGGGCTGGCGCTGGCCTACCTGTCGTTGATCGCCGGCATCCGGCCGCTCAATCCGTATGGCCCGGCCGTGCTGTCGTACAATCTGCTGCCGGGCGCGCTGGCCGGGATCAGCCTGGGGTTCATGCCGCGGCTGGCGGCCGCGGTGACCCGCTACCAGGGCCGGTTGGCGACCGCGGCCGGCGGCGTCCTGGGCGGCGTGCTGTTGGGGTTGGGTTTGGCTTTGCCCAACTGGTTCCTGGGCATCGGCCGGAGCTTCCTGATTTGGGCGACGCCCGGGATCGCGGCGGGCGCCTGCCTGGGATTGGCGCTGGCCTTCGTGCCGGCCGCGGGGCTCCCCGCTGGCCGCGATGCTCCCTGGAGCGCGCCGTGGCTGGCCGAGGTGTTGCAGCGGCGCCTCATGCCGATGCTGATGGTCGCCGCGGTCGGCGCGCTCAGCTTTGCGCTGCCGCGCATCCCCGATGCGCTGGCATGGGGCGCGCTTCAGGCCCGCTGGGCCGAGGTTGTGCGGTGGGGTTTCGGCGGGCTGATCTTCGGAGGATGGCTGGCGGCCGCGTGGGTCCTCAGCGATGCGGCGTCGGCCGCGGAAGGGAGAGAAACGTCATGAGATGCCTGGGAATCGCCGTCGTTGTCATCCTGGTCATCCTGCTGATCGCAGCCTTCATCATCTTCGTGCTGCCGCAGATCGCGCCGGGCAAGGTCTCGGCAGACCTGAGCGCGGTGACGAGCGATGTCGAACGGCTCGACGGCCGCACCTCCAGCGCAGCGCCCGTGGCCGCGGGCGCCCATGTGAAGATGTACGAGGGGGATGGGGTCAACGTCAGCAGCTCCGGCTACGCCCGGCTCGACCTGGGCGGCTGCCTGTTGCAGATCTTCCGTAACAGCGGGCTCCAGGTGCAGGGGCTGCCCGGCGAGAGCGCGGCGGTGTGCATCGTAGACTTCGAGCAGGGCACGATCTACAATCGCGTCAGCAAGAAGACGATCGTCAACACCGAATGGGCCGTCATCACGACCCTCAGCACGGCCTTCTTTGTGCACCTGGACCGCGCTCGCGGGGTGCTGTGGGTGATCGTCAAGGAGGGGTCGGTCGAGATCGTCGCGCAGGGAGAGCGGATCGTGGTCCAGGCCGGACAACAGGCATGGGTCTTCCGCGGGCAACCGCCCCAGCCCCCTCAGCCGGCCACGCGGCAGATCGCAGGCGAGCGATTCCCGCCGATTGACGACTTGACGAGCGGCGTGATCGCGGACGGTGCGCTGCTGGCTGCAGCGCCCGCGCAGCAGCGCATCATTTTGACCGTGACCGCGAACACCGACGAGGTGGTGAGCGGCGCCTGCGCGGGCGCGCAGACGCTGCAGATCACGGCCAGAGTGCAACCGCCAGCGGGGATCAAGCAGGTCACGGTGACGTATGGCTGGCGGGGTGTGCGGGAGCAGACAGCTATCATGAGACAGATCGAGACCCAGACCTTCGTCGCGGAGATCGGGCCGTTCAAGTACGCGGGCCAACCCGCAGCCCTGAACTACACCGTGAGCGTACACGGCGACGCGCAAAAGCCGCTGGCCAGCGAATCGCGCACGGCCCGGCTGGCGGCCTGCCCTCCCGTAATCAGGTGACAATGCGGCTGCTTTTGCTCTTTCTCGACGGCGTCGGACTGGGCGCCAATGACCCGGATCGCAACCCCCTGGCCCGCGCCGAGATGCCGAACCTGACCGCGCTGCTGGACGGCCGCAGGCTGGTGGCCGAAGCGGTCACCGCTGTGCACGGCCGGCAGCCGCTGGAGACCGCCCGCGCAACGCTGGTCGCGCTGGACGCGTGCCTGGGGGTCGCGGGGCTGCCGCAATCGGCCACGGGCCAGGCAGCGCTGCTGACGGGCCGCAATGTGCCCGCGGAGCTGGGCTATCACTACGGCCCCAAGCCGAACGCCGCGGTAAGGGCTTACCTGCACAACGGCAACCTGTTCCGCGCCTTCACCTATGCCGGCCGCAAGGCTGCGCTGCTGAACGCCTATCCACAGGCCTACTTCGAGGCGATCGAATCTGGCCGGCGGCTCTATTCGGCCATCCCACTGGCGGTTGTCAGCGCGGGCATTCCGTTAAAAACCACAGCCGATCTGCACGCGGGAGAGGCGCTGGCGGCCGACTTCACCGCCCAGGGCTGGCGCGAGCGACTGCGCCTGCCAGACACGCCGGTGCTGGCCGCAGTCGAGGCCGGCGCACGGCTGGCAGCCCTGGGCGCCGGCCTCGACTTCTCCTTCTTCGAGTATTGGCTGAGCGACTACGCGGGGCACTATCGCGACATGGAGGGGTCTTGCCGGCTGCTGGCGACGTTCGACCAGGTGTTGGGCGGGCTGTTGGCGAGCTGGGACGACGAGGCGGGCCTGATCGTCATCACATCGGATCACGGCAACATGGAGGATTTGAGCACGCGCAACCACACGCCGGCCCCCGTGCCCGCGCTGGTGATCGGCGCGGCCGCAGCGCGGCGGCCGTTCGCCGGCCGCCTGCGCGATCTGACCGACATCGCGCCCGCGATTCTGTCGCTGACCTGAAAATCACCCACCAAGCGCCGGCGCTTCGGAAGTGCCGGGCGCTTGGTGGGTTTCATTTCCCCAACCGATCTAGCAGAGCCATCAGCTTGTACTTGCGGCCGTGCCGCGTCCGGATCGCGGTCAGGCAGGCGCGCCATTCCGCCTCGCGACCGGCTGCGCGATACGCGGCGCGAGCGCGACCCAGCCAGCGCACGGCATACTCGTAGCGATCGGCCTTGCCCGCATCCATGATCCTGTCGGCCTGCCCGCGCGCGAGCTGGATCACCCAGTCTGGGCGGTGCTCGACCGCGGCATCCGCAAGCCGTTCGAGAATGCCGTAAGGCGTGTAGTCGCCGACCGCAGCTATGGCGTCATCCAGCAGACCTTCGTGCAGGAAGATCTCGATCTTGGCCTCAGAGCCGGCCGACGTGATCCCGCGCACGGTCTCGAGGATCTCGGTTCGCAACGTCGGCCAGGTCGCGCCGGCCCGCTCCTGCATCTTCAGATAGGCGGCCAGGGTTGGATCCTCCTTGAACGCAATCACCGCAGTTCGCAGCGCCGTCGCCTCGTCGCCCAGGCCGCTCGCCAGATCACTCGTCCACGACGCCAGGGCCGACTTGCTCTGAGTTGGGGAGAGAGTCAGGCCATGCTCAGCGATGCGCAGCGCGGCTGCCAGATCGCCTTGCTCGCGAAGCGCCTTGGCCAGCTCGAAGGCGGCGCCGGCCGTGAGCAGCGAACGCAGCCCCTGTTCCACCGCTTCTTCCGTGCGCCCCAGCTTGACTAACATGGTCAGATACGACACCTGCAGCCCGCTGGCCGACGCCAGGTTGAGATACTCCTCGATGCGGCCCTGCCGCTCCAGGATCGCCAGCCTCGCCTGAGTTAACTCGATCTCCATATCGGACCAATCATCTTCATCCTCGTCCCACTCCTCCTCTTCGTCCTCGTCCCACTCCTCGCCGTCGTCCCATTCCTCATCTTCGTCCCACTCCTCACGCTCTTCGCGCTCCGGCTTGCGCGACGACCGGCGCAGCTCAGCGCCCGGCGGGCTGATCTCACCTCGCGAAGCGCGCTGGAAATGCGGATCGTCCCACCCCAGCTCGCACGCCAGGCGCGCGGCGGCGAACACCTCATCTATGCTGTAGTTGTCGAGTTCGGCTTGCCATTCCGCCAGCCTGCTCTGCCACTGCGTGCGCTCGGCTGGGGTCAGATCGGCGGTTAAAATCGCCTCGGTCCACGGCCTGTCCAGCTCCGAAAACAAAGAACTCGCTTCGCCGTCCGAATCATCCAGGTCCACCCATCCTTCCACGTACTCATCGGTGATCGCTTCCAGGATCACCAGGGCATTGCGGCCATCGCCAGCCTTGACGAACTCCCACGCCTGATCCACCAGGTCCAGAACCTTGTCTGCCACCTCGCCGACGTGCCAATAGGCTTCCGAGGATCGCATGTGATCGAGTGAGCTGAGAGCGCGCTGCACCTGGCGGCGGAACGGCAGCGGATCCACCGACGTCCGGCGCACGGCGGCCTCGGCAGCCGGTTGCGCGCGATCTCGAACCCCGGCCGGGCCGGCAGACGGCCTGGGGCCGGGGGAAGCAGAAGGCTGGACCACCGCCGGCAAACCGTCGGCCGCCACAGGCAGCGCCAGACCGCGCCACGACTCCACGCGGCTCCCGATGACGTCCACCAGGCTGGGATCCTGTTCGGCCAGGTACACCACCAGCGCGTGCAACTGATCGCGGCTCAGTCCGTCCAGCAGTTCCTGCACTGGCGGTCGAACCTCGACCTGGTCCGGCTCGTGCAAATAGGCCAGCAGCGCCGCGACGATGTGCTTGCACCAGCCGCCCCAACCATACGGGCAGGAGCAAGTGGCGGCGACGATCCCGCCAGCGTCGAAGGTGATGCGGACCGCGTAGGGCTGGTACTGACTGCCTTCGACTTCAGCTTCTAACACGTTCCCGCGCAGCGCCAGGTCGCCGACCGCCGCGTTGGCATAGTATTCCTCGCCCCTGCGGTACGATTCTGACGTCGCGCCCTGACGGATGACCGTCTCGGTGAGCCTGGGGATAGACATGGCACGCGCTCCTGTCTTCAGCGGACCGGCGTCGCGGTCGGCCCGATGGCCTTCACCTGCGCCTGCTGCATCATGATCGCCAGGCGATAGCGCGCCATGGCCGTCAATTCGGCCTGGTTGCGGGTGTCGGCCAGCTCGGACGCGCGCTGCAATGTGGCGATCGCCTCTGTGAGTTTGCCCTGGGCCTCATACACGCCAGCCAGGTAGTAGTGGACCTGCGGGCTGTCGGGATCAATCGCCAGCGCCGCCTTCGCCGCGGCCTCAGCCTCGCCGTACATCTGCAACGCCGCGTAGACGGGGATGCGCGCGCCATGAAAGTCCAGCTCGCTGGCCGCGAGCGCCCGCGCCTTCTCGAAGCTGGTCTGCGCGGCGGCCGCATCACCCAGCTTCTGCTGGACCGCGCCGAGCCAGAGCCACGGATCGGGATCATCCGGCGTCAGGCTGGCGGCCTCCTGGAAATCGGCCGCCGCGTCCGCCAGATCGGCCCCGCGCTCGATCTTCTGCTGGCCGCTGTTCATTTTGACCATGGCGGCCCGGACCTGTGGATCAACCGGGAACAGTTTGTTGAAGAGGAACAACAGCAGCGCGCCCAGCGCGACCACGGCGGCCAGGGTCACGACTGACCGCACGAGCCGCCGCACATTCGCGGCGCGCGTCTCTTCGGCCAGATACCACCACCAGTTGGCCTGCTGGTCGGGGTGATGTTTGGCCCTGGCGGCCGGCAGCCCGCCGACCGCGCGCAGTTCGGCCAGCAGCACGGCCGCGCGCTTGCGCACGTCAGCTTGCAGCGTTTGCCAGCGCCCTTCTTCGGGCCGCAGGTCAAGGCCGGCCTCCTCCAATTGCGGCCATACCTCGGCGATCCAATCCAGATCACGGAGTAGATCCAACGCCGCGGCGCCCTTGCCGCGCAGATTGACCACCAACTTCTCGGACGCCGTCAGCCGCTCTCGCAGCTCGTCGGCGGGCGTCACCCGTTCGCCACGGATTGCTTGAGCCATAGAACAACCTCTGTTTGCTAACTACGCACTACGGACTACGCTTCCTCCCCCGCCTCGCCAGCCTCGGCCGCGGCCTTTTCCTTCAGGCGGCTGGCCTTTTCCAGCTCGTTCCAGATGCGGCCGATGCCCTGTTTGATCTGCGACTCGGTCTTGGATTTGATGGCGGGCGAGATGGGAAACCAACCGGCGATCTCGCGCAACACGACTGGCGTGGTTTCTTGCTTGGTCTTGCCCTGGCGATAGCTCGTCCGCACCCGTGCGCGCATGAAGCGGATGTATTCCGACATGCGCTCGGTCGCGTCGCGGCCGCACACCGGACCGCGGCCTGGCACGATCCGATCGGCTTTCAGCTTGCGGATGAAGGTCAGCCCGTCCAGCCACTCCTTGGAATTGGCCTGCGCCATGTAGGGGTGCTGATCCACCCAGACCGCATCGCCGACGAAGAGCAGCTTCTCGTCGGGCATCCAGACGACCGACGTGGCGGCCGTGTGGCCGCCGATGCGGATGATACGCAGATCGCGGCCTCCGCGCACGATGTCCAGCCGATGCGAGAAGGTCACCTTCGGCACGATGATCTGGATGTCGGTCAGTTGGGCCTGAACCTCCGGCTCCTTCTTGAAGGAGTCCACCACGCGTTGCTTGAAGTTGTCGCCGTAGCCCTTCATGTGCTTCCACGCGAGCTCGTGCGCCACCACCGGCGTCGGCTGGAAGTATTGGTTGCCCAGGATGTGACCGCGGTGATGGTCGGTATTGATGAGATACAGGAACGGCTTGCCGCCGGAGACGCGGCGCAGCTCATCGCGAAACGCTCTGGCCTGGTTAGGCACGATGGGCGTATCAATGACGATCACGCCTACGTCCGTCACGATGCCGCTGTAGTTGGCCCCGCGATGATCGGTTTCGATGAAAATGCCGGGAGTGATTTCGCGCATGATTTACCTCGTTCTGCTGCGGCCGCTCAGACCGCTGACCGGTTCATGACGGCCAGCTCGGCGGCCACGGCCAGAGCCCGCGCCAACCCCTCAGCGGTCGGCGCGCCCCCCTGCGCCCAGTCTGGCCGGCCGCCCCCGCGACCACCGCCAGCCGCGACCGCTGTGCGCAAGAGGTCGCCGACGTTGAGCGGCACGTCGTCAGCCCGTGTGAAGACAAGCTGCGGCCGTTCGCCCGCGACGCCCAACAGGACGATCGCACCGGGCCGGCCGCGCAGCGCCTGCGCCACGCGTTTTGCGCGCTCGAACGGCGCGTCGAGAGTCTGCGCGATCAACCGGCCATGACCGACCGGGGTCGCCTCGGCCCACAGCGCGGCCGCGCGCGACTCTACCCATTGCCCCTCCAGGTCCTCGAGATCCTTGCGCAGCGTGCGATTCTCATTGGCCAGCCGCTCGACCGCCTCGGGCGTCTCATCCTGGGCGCAGGTGAAGCGCGCGGCCAGCCCGCTTGCCAGCGCCTGCAACCGGCCGTAGTCGGCGCGAGCGCGACCGCCGCACAGAAAGACAACGCGCAGCTCTGGCCCGCGGCGCTCGGTAGCGATGATCTTGATCAGCCCGATCTGCGCGGTGTTCGCCACGTGCGTGCCGCCGCAGGCGGACCAATCGAAGTCGGCCACCTGCACCACGCGAAGCGCCGCTGTCGCCTTTGGCGGCTTGCGCAGCGGGATGCTCGCTAGCTCGTTCTGGGCCACGAAGCCGGCCGTCACGGCCCGTGCGGCATCCACAACCGCGTTCGCCGCGACCTCCACCGCGGCGACCATCGCGGGCGTCAGATCGGACCGGCTCACGTCAATGGTGCTGGCGGCCGCGCCCAGGTGAAACGCCACCGTCTCCGCGTCGTACGTCTGGATGAACGCCTGCGACAGGACGTGCTGGCCAGTGTGCTGCTGCATGTGGTCGAAGCGGCGAGGCCAGTCAATCACGCCAGAGACTTCGTCGCCCACATGCCAGGCGCTTTCCGAAGCGCCTGGCACGTCAGAGACTTCGTCGCCCACGTGCCAGGCACTTTCCGAAGTGCCTGGCACGTCAACGCTGGGCACGTCAGATGCCAGCACGTGCCAGATCAGGCCGTCATCGGCGACGACGTCCACGATCGGAACGCCGTTCAACGTCCCCGTGTCGTTTGGTTGCCCGCCGCCGGTCGGATAGAACGCCGTGCGATCAAGCGCCACGGCCGGTTTGCCCTCCACCGTCCGGCTGGCGATCACGCGGGCGGTGAAGACGCGGAGATAAGGGTCGCTGTAGTAAAGGCGATGTGAGTCTAGCATGTTCATCTTGGTACCATCCCGCAGCAAAATGCCTCTTGACACCATCAGGATTATGTGCTATTATCCTGATTAGTGAGGTGCCCTGGACTGTACGGGGATCTATAGCACTCTGAAATGTGTGCGCCTGCCAGGATGACCTGAGCCCCTGACCTCGTGTCAGGGGCTCACCTTTTTCAAGGGATACGCACAATTCTGACCTTGGATTGTAGCAACGCGAACGCGTCGTGAAGTTCCTGTTGTCTTGTGTTTGCCTCTCCCGCCCCCGAGGCGACGTCTGTCAAATATGCAACGAAGTCCGCCAGTTGTAGTCCAGCATAAAAAGCAGAGAAGCCGAACCAAGGCACCTGGACAAAGTGTGTCTGTCCCGCCCGAGAGGCGACCCAGTCCTGGAAAGCATCTATCAGGCGGCGGTCTTGAACACTGGAGTGCAAATCGGAACGCATATCAGCCATCAGCAAACCATCGTCATGAAGCGCTACGAGTTCAGCCTCCAGTATGTCTAGCAGCAGCCAGAAGGCGATCCGGTACAGATCGGTATCGGTGGCTACGTATTCCGGCAAGTCACGCTTGTCAACCACCACAACAAAGGCCCGACAGGGCGATTCCATAATCAATCTGGCGACCGCTCGCATGGCTTCTGTACGCTGTTCCCACCGCTGACTGCTGAAAAGCTTCTCTCCCCGTTGGATATCACGCCCCTTGATCTCGAAGTCCTCTGATTTTGCCCACGTACCAAATGCCGTTTGAGTGCTGCCGTTGCGCTATCAACACTCGGAGCATCTGTGGCTTTAATACCTATCGCCGCCAATATGAAAAAAGGGGGGGCTCGATCCTTGAGCCCTGTCCCACTTTCGTCAATGTAGAAAATTCGCATGTTTCGCTCTTTCTGTCAGTCGTGTTATATTCTTCGTTTTATCACCGCGTAATCATCCAAACTGCGCGCCGCCTGCCGCCGCACGGCCAGGGCGCGGAAGTAGAGGTCAACGTATTTCTCGGCCGAGCGCGTCCACGAGAAATCGGCGCTCATGCACCTGCGCACCAACTGACGCCAGACGTCGCGGTGGCGATAGGTCTCGACCGCGCGCACGACCGCGGTATAGAGCGCCATCGGGTCGTGCTGGAGGAAGCGAAAGCCATCGCCCTCGCCGGTCTCCGGGAGAAAGTCGCTGACGCTGTCGGCCAGCCCGCCCACCGCATGGACCACCGGCACGCACCCGTAGCGCATCGCGACCATCTGGTTGAGGCCCGATGGCTCGACCTTCGAGGGCATCAGGAAGATGTCGCTGCCCGCATAGATGCGCTGCTCCAGCGGCCGATTGAAGGTCAGAAAGACGGCCGCCCGGCCCGGATAGCGCGCAGCGAGCGCATTCAGCGCGTCGTGATAGCGCGCCTCGCCGGTGCCCATCACCACGAGCTGGCAATCCAGGTGTTGCAGCAGTGGATCGGCGATGGCGCTGATCAGATCGAGTCCCTTCTGATCGGTGAGCCGCGAGACCACGCCGATGAGGGGCGTCTCGGGACGGTCGGGCAGGGCGGCCTCTCGCTGCAACGCGTGCTTGTTCGCCGGCCGGCGCTCCAGATTGTTCAGATCGAACGCCGCGACGAGGTGGGGGTCGGTTGCGGGATTGTAGAGCTCGGTGTCAATCCCGTTGAGGATCCCAAACAGCCGGTCGCGACGGTCGCGCAGGATCGGATCGAGCCGCTGGCCAAACTCCGGCGTGAGGATCTCGCGCGCATGCGTCTCGCTGACCGTATTGATGATGTCGGCAAAGAGCAGGCCGCGCGCCATCATGTCCACGACCTGGTTCAGGTCGGGCGCGACGTCGGGATGCGCGATGAACCCCATATCGGCCAGGCCAGCGATCTCCAGCACGCGATAGCCGAAGATGCCCTGGTATTCCAGGCTGTGTGCGGTGTAAAGCGTGGCTGTGGCGCTGAAGAACGGGTCATCCCGGTAGACGGTCTTCAGCCAGTTCGGGATCAGCGCGGTGTGCCACTCGTTGCAGTGGATCACATCGGGCTGCCAATCCAATGCCCGGCACATCTCCAGCGCGGCGCGCGAGAAGAAGATGAACCGCTCGGCGTCATCAGGATACATATAGATGCCCTGGCGATCGAAGTGCCGCGGGCTCTCGATGAAATAGACGGTCGTCTGCCCCGCGCCCGCGCCGATGCTGGCAGCCCAGATCGCCGCGGACTCGGTCCGCTCGTCCATGGGCACGGCGACCGCCTCGATCAGCCGCTTGAGGCCGAACTTCTCGGCGTCCACGCGGCCGTAGCGCGGCATGGCCATGCGAATATCGTGGCCCAGGCTGCGAATCGCTTTGGGCAGCGCGCCCGCGACATCCGCCAGCCCGCCGGTCTTGGCAAAGGGCACAACCTCGGCCGAAAGGTAAAGGATTTTTAACGCCTGGGCAACGCTCATGTGCGCCTCATTCATGGATTCCGAGACCATGCTCTTATCATCGCACCACATCCCCTCGTGACAAATGCTAACACACCTCACCGCAAAAATCAACCACCCTCGCTCTCTATCTCTATCTCTATCTCTATCTCTATCTCTATCTCTATCTCTATCTCTATCTCTCAGCCCCACCAGGCAACCCGCCTGCGGATGCGGCCGAGCGCGCAGCGCGCACGATGGCTTGCGCCACAACCTCGGCTGCGAACGCGCCGACCAGCGTGACGCTGGCGCGCACCCGGCCGGTCGCGAGAGCAAACAGCGTATCACCGTCGAACATGGTGTGCGCGGGGCGAATGGCGCGGCCCAGGCCATCGTGCGCCATTTGGGCCGCCTTGTTCGCCTGCTCTTTGTCGAGCCGGGCGTTGGTCGCCACGACGCCGATGACGGTCGCGCCAGCCACGCGCAGCGCCACCCGGCCGATCGGGCTCCGCAGCACCGCCAGCGTGTCGGCATAGCCGGCCCCGCGCAACGGCCGTGCGCCCGCAATGATCTGCCCGCGCTCGTCCACCACGTCGCCGAATGGATTGACCGCGACCAGCGCGGCGACGATCAGACCTCCACCCAGCTCCACGGCCGCACTGCCGATGCCGGTCTTGGTCGCACGACTCGCGCCGAGCGCCTTGCCTGCACTGCAGCCGGTCCCCGCGCCGACGTTGCCCTCGACGACCGGGCCGGCGGTGGCCGCCTGGCACGCGGCATAGCCCATGGCGGCATCGGGCCGCGCCTTCGGGTCCCCGATGGCCAGATCGAACAGGATGGCGGCCGGCACGATGGGCACGCGTGCTGACCCGGCCTTGAAACCTGCCCCGCGCTCCTCCAAATAGCGCATCACGCCATCGGCGGCGGCCAATCCGAACGCGCTGCCGCCGGCCAGCAGCACTGCGTGTACCTGCTGCACCAGGTGCAGCGGCCGCAGGAGATCCGTCTCCCGCGTGCCTGGCGCGCCGCCGCGCTGATCAACACCGGCCACCGCGCCCTTTTCGCACAACACAACCGTGCAGCCGGTCAAACCGACTGGGTCGGTGGCGTGGCCGACCTGGATGCCCGGAATCGCGGTCAGAGTGGAGTTGGGCGTCATGTGCTGATACCTCCCATGCGGTTCTGAAGACTGCCCGCCGCTCTGGTCTCGAGGCTTTACCCGGTTTGGTGGTCGGCGGCAGAAACCGGCTGAAGCCTCGAATCCAGCCCGCCTGTTTTTCACGCGTCGTGGCGCCGGCCGCAGCATGAACAACTGTCCCGACAATCGCCGGGGCGTGGCGCAAGATGCCATCTTGCGCTACGTTTTCATCCGCCGCCTCCGCCAAAGACCTCGGTCAGGAGACCTCGCCCAATCGCGCAGGCTGCGACCGTGGCAGGCGGCTGCTCAGCAGAGTCAACAACCCGCCGAGACCATAGAGCGCGATGCTGAGCACGAAAGGCAGGTCGCGGTCGAGCTGAGACAGTTGCCCGGCGATCCAACCGAAGGGCGAAGTCGCCAGGATCATCATCACGTACACGATCGCCATGATCCGGGCGCGCTCCTTCGGGTCCACGATGATCACCATCAGCTTGTCCAGGAGCGCGGTGATCGCCGGCAGGCTGCACGCCTCCACGACCGTTGCGAGCAAGAGCAAGGCATAGCTGCCCACGGGCACATTGAGCAAGATCACCTGGCTGAGCATCACGCCGACGAACCCGAAAAGCATCGGCTTGTACACGTCCGTGCTCCGCAGCCTGGGCATCACCAGAAAGAAGATCAGCAGCATGATGATAGAACGCGTGGAGTGGAAAAGCGCCAGGTATTGCGCCGGTATCATCAGCTTTTCGGTGACCAGGATGGCCCAGAACGTGCCGCTGATCGTCCGCGAGATGCTGACGAACACCAGCAGAGCGGTCGCCAGCAGCAGGGTCGGCGCCCGGATGACCTGCCGGAAGACGGACGAATACTCGCGCAACACCGCGATGACGGGCTGATGCCGCGTCTCTGCCATGCGCACCAGGCCCTGTCGCGTTTCAGCGGTCAAGGCGTTGGTCGCGAAGAACTTGGCCGTCATCATGACGAACGCCAGCACGAACAGTCCCCGCATGGTCGGCACGAGGGTGAACCGCTCGATCAGCAGGCCGCCGAAAGGCGCGATGAAGGCGACCACCAGATTCGCAATGTAAATCCAGGCGTAGACATCCACCAGCAGGTCGGGGTCGGTGTCTTCGACCAACAGACAGGTCCAGGAGGTATGCGACACCCGCCATACGCTGTTGAAGGCCGCGGCGATCAGAAAATGCGAGAAATCGGCCGAGATGGCCCACACCAGGCAGGGCACGCTCCATCCGACCAGATCGGCAATCAGGGTGGCGCGTCGGCGCCCCAGCTTGTCGGTGATGGCTCCGCTCATCAGGGCCCAGAAGATCTGAAAAACCAGGCCGACGCTGGTGACAACGCCGATCTGGGCGTCGGTCAGGCCGAGTGCGAGCATGTAGACGGAAACGTAGGGCGCATAGAGGTTGAACGGAATGCCCCACAACGGTTCAGTGAAGACGCATCCGCGCGCATTGCCGCGCAGGTTGCGCAGAGTGATGATCAGGGAATGGTTCTTGGTGAGCACGGGGCCGCCTGAAGCGAGATTAAAAGCGTGGGCTGCAAGTCCGCCAGCCAGCTTCGCGTCCCCAGTATAGCACGGCTTGGGCGCAGGACAAAGGCCGCGGTACAGCTCTGCTGCGCCCAGCTCAGGACCGCCGGGCTACGCTCGCAATGACGTCGCCTGCCGCTGGCTCGGTCGGAGACCGGCCAGAGCAGGGCAATGACGCCGCAAAAGATTCTCGCGATCAACGCAAGTATCGCGCAGGAATACTATGGACTCGAAAAAGAATAAAGTTCCGCCATTGGCTCGGTCGGAGACCGGCCCAAGCAGGAAGTAGGTGTCGCGGAGAAGTACTATGGAGGCATGGCTGCCGGCAACGTCGCTGTGAAGACGCTGCCCTGGCCAGGCTGGCTCTCGACCGCGATCGTGCCGCCTAGCGCCTCGATCAATTCCTTCGCGATAGAGAGTCCCAGGCCGGCGCCCAGGCCAGTGCGCCAGGCCTGTCCGCGGTAGAAGCGTTCGAAGATATGCGGCAAGGCTTCGGCCGCGATGCCGGGACCGTTGTCATGCACGCTGAGGAGAACGTTCTCCCCCGCGGCCGCGGCCATCAACGCGATTGGCGTGCCTGCCGGCGTATGCACCAGCGCGTTGTCCACCAGGGCGAGCAGAATCTGCTTGAGCGCATCGCGATCGGCCTGAACCACCAGGTTGGCCGGCGACTCGCACCGCATCTCGGTGCGCGGGGCCAGCAAACTGGCCTGCCGGCGCACATCCTCGATGAGTGGTCGCACGGGAATGGCATCGCGGCGCAGCGGCTGGCCCGCATCCGCGCGGGCCAGCACCAGCAACTGGTTCACCAGACGGATCAGCCGATCAACCTCATCCCGGGTATCGGTCAGGATTTCGACGCGCTCATCGGCCTGAACGGGCGGGTTGCGCTGGAGCAGCGCGATGTTGCCGCGCACCGTCGTCAGAGGGGTCCGCAGTTCGTGCGAGGCATCAGCCACGAAGCGCCGCTGCGACCGGAGCGCGGCTTCGAGTTGGCGATACCCTGATTCGAGTTCGGCCAGCATGTCGTTGAAGGTGAGCGCCAGTTGGCCTACCTCGTCGGCTGGGCCCTGGTGTTCTACCCGCCGGCCGAAGTTGCGCTCGGCGCCGATCGTCTGCGCGGTCTGCGTGATGCGCTGGATCGGGTGCAGCGCGGCGCCGGCCAGCGCCCAACCCAGCGCGCACGCGACCACGACCGCCAGGCCGCCGCCCACCGCCAGCATCAGACGCAACGTAGCCAGATATTGCTGCGGTTGGCCGATGGGAAATGCTACCTGCACGATGCCGGACGCATAGCCCGGCCCGGTGAAGCGCTGGCTATGGATCAGGAGCGATTCATCTTGCACCGTGGCCGTCTCGAGCCACACAGCGCCGCCCCGCACCGCAGCCAGCCCCGTCTCGCTGAGCGGGAGGACCGCTCCGCTGAGGTCGAGGGTTTGCCCCGTCACCTCACCGGTCAGGCTGCGCGTCTGCGTCCAGCGGCCTGGCAACGTGCCGCTGGGCAGGGAGAATCTCGACGGCGCAACCGAAGCTGCGCCAGGCTCAGGCCGCGGCTCGAAAGGACGGAGCTCCGAGCGGCCCCCGCCGGGAAAAAAGGCCGCCTGCCGCGCCAGGGTGGCCTTGATGTCCGCGTAGGTGGCCCGCGCTTGCGTTGTGTACAGGCTGGCGCTGAACGCGATCACTGCCACGGCCAGGATCGCCGTGTAGAGCAAGGTCAGCCGCAGCCTGATCGTCATGACGCGCCTCACGCGTCTTCGCGCAGCACATAACCCACCCCGCGCACGGTATGGATCAGCCGCGCCTCGCCGGCCGCCTCGGTCTTCCTGCGCAGATAGCCGATGTACACTTCCAGCACGTTGTCTTCGCCGCCGAAGTCGTAGCCCCATACATCCTGCAAGATCTGTTCACGGCTGAGCACCTGGCGGGGGTGGCGCATGAGGAAGCGCAGCAGATCGAACTCCTGGGCGGTCAGCTCGAAGGTGCGCGGTCCGCGGCGGGTCTCGCGCGTCAGGGGGTCGAGGTGCAGATCGGCATAGCGCAGCGCCTCGTCGCGGGCAGCCACGGCAGGCCGGCGCAACAAGGCATGGATGCGGGCCAGCAGCTCGGCCGGGGCAAATGGTTTGACCAGGTAGTCGTCGGCGCCGCTTTCCAGCCCCTCCACGCGGTGCTCGACGGCATCACGCGCCGTCAGCATCAGCACCAGCGTCTTGTCGCCGGCTGCGCGCAGACGCTCCAGCACGCCCAGGCCATCCAGCCCCGGCATCAGCCAATCCAGCACCACGACGTCTGGCCGATGCGCCTGGAGCTCGGCCAATGCCTGGTGGCCGTCGCTCGCGCTGAGCACGCCGAAGCCCTCATACGTGAGGGTGCGCTGCAGCATCCTCAGGAGCTTGGGATCATCGTCTACAATCAAGACAGTCGCCATGTGATCACTCGTCTGAAACTCACTCAGGTGTGGGTTGATTATAACACAGACTGGCTGTGTTGAGGCTGTGCTGATCCTGAGTGGATGCTGAGACAGCGAAACTACTGTCTTGCAGAGAGGCTTCTTGACACCGGCGCGCTTTGCTGGTATGTTTGCGCGCAGACCAACCTCACGCCAAGGAGCGATATGGAGAAGATCAAGCTGGCCATCGTGGGTTGCGGCGGCATGGGCGGCCGCCATCTGCTGGGCCTTCAGGAGCTGGCGCAGAGCGGGATGAGCAACGTCGCGCTGGCGGCGGTCTGCGACTTGCGCCGAGACAACGCTGAGCGGCTGGCCGACAATGCCGCATCGCTGCTGGGCGAGCGCCCCCTGGTGTGCGATGATGTGGCCCACATGGTCAAGATGCGGCCCGATCTGCAGGCCGTGGCCGTTGCTACCGATGCCGGGTCGCATCATATCGTCGCCTGCCAGGCGTTCGAGCTGGGGTTGCACGTGCTCTGCGAGAAGCCGCTGGGCATCTCGATGCGCGCCTGCAACCTGATCCTCGCCGCACAGGCGCGGGCGGGCAAGGCGCTCTCGGTAGCCGAGAACTATCGCCGCGACCCGATGGCGCGCCTGACCAAGGCTCTGCTCGCGGCGGGGGTCATCGGACAGCCCGAGGTCATGTTCGACCTCAGCGCCAGCGGCGGCGCCAACATCCTCATCCTGCCCTGGCGGCACTACAAGCAGATGGGCGGCATGGTGATTGATGGCGGCGTGCACAACGCCGACCTGATGCTCTACTACCTGGGGGCTGTCGCCGACGTCTTTGCCAGAACCAGGCTGTGGGAGTCGGTTCGTTACAGGGGCGCACGCAGCGGCGTCGCCGACTTCTACCAGGCCTGGCATCACGAGATCCCCGCTGCCATCACCGCGACATCCGAGGATCTGTTCGTCGCTGTCGTGCAGTTCAAGAGCGGCGCGGTGGGCAATTGGACCCAGTTCTATGCCGCGCACGGAAAGGGATTCGGCCAGAAGGTGATCTACGGCCAGCGAGGATCGCTCGTCTGCGGCGGCATCCGCAACGGCAGCCCGCCCGTGCTGACGCTCGACAGCGGGACCGAGATCACGGGCGACGGACTGCTGGACCTGGTCCCCGACTATCACCTGGACGAGATCGGCGAGCGGCTGTTCGGCTCAGCTCGGCCAGCGTCGTTCACATTGTCCTTTCCCGCGTGTGATCGTAAGCTGCTTGCCATCGAGTACCACGAGTTCGGCCGCTGTGTGTTGACCGGAACCGCGCTCGAAGTAGACGGCCTGATTGGCCGCCAGGCGCTGGCCATCTGCTATGCCGGCCTTGAGTCCGGCGTGCTCAACCGGCCGGTGAGCGTGGACGACGTCGAGCAGGAGCGCACGACCATCTACGAAGCCGACATCAACGCCTACTGGAAGATCTGAGCCAAAGAGGTGAGACATCGAATACCGCCGTTTCGGCCGCTCGGGCTTGCAGGTCTCGCTGCTGGGCGTTGGCGGAGGCTATCTGTGCCTGTTAAAAGACGAAGCGGGGCGCGACATCTACCGTCGCGCGATCGAGCTGGACATCAACTACTTCGATGGACGCTACGGCGCCTCCAGTGCGATGCTCAGACCGCTTGTGAAGGAGAGGCGCGA
>VGOD01000035.1 GCA_016876015.1 Chloroflexota bacterium | reverse complement strand
CAACTGGTCGCCCACCGAGCAGCGCGCGCCGAGCGCCAGCATGTGGAAGCACTCGAACTCCAGCGCGGCCGGGTTCTTGTAGGAGTGAAAATCGCCCCACGAGGTGTGGAACTTGCCGGTCATGCCGAGCGTGGGCTTGCCCATCCCGCGCACGTAGCGTTGGGCCACCGGGAAATGCAGATAGCCCCAGCCGCCGCTTGGGAGCGATTCCAATTCGTAGTGACTGTAGGCCGCGGCCGCGGTGCGATCCCCCGGCCCCACGTGGCCGGCGTTGTAGAAGATGGTGCAGGCGTCGGTGTAGCCCGGCTGGCGGCGGATGAAGTCGCTCAACTCATGCTTCCAGTCATCCAGCACGCGGCGGGCGAAGCGCAGGCGCGCCGACTCGTCCTCCGGGTCGAATCCGGCGTCATCCATCGCATCCAGCCAATGCCGCGCCAGCGAAGGCTTGACCTGCACGATGTCCAGGAACAGCCCATCCACCGGCATCAGGCGGAAAAGCTCGGCGATGTGATCCTTCAAGAATTGACGGTAGCCGGGGTGGAAGACATCCAGCGTGCGATAGAAGCCGGCCTGCAGCGGCTTCGTCCCGGCCAGCCGCCCCTCCTCGTCCACGCACAGCCACTCGCGGTGCGCGTCCGCGCTGAAGTCGTCCCACTGCACGGTGGTGTAGATCGGCACGCGGATGCCGCGGCGGTGACACGCCTCGATCTGCGCCGGCAGCAGGTCGCGCCGGACGAGCCCGGGATGCACCCGCTCCGGGTGCGCCGCCGACTCGTAGTAGATCATGCCGTGATGGCAGCGGGCGAAGGCCGTCACCGAGTTGACGTGCGCGCGGGCCAGGGTGTCCGCAAACTCGGCGGGGTCGAAATCCGCCCCGACCCCCGCAATGTGCGGGCTGGTGTGAAAGTCGAGGTGAATCTGGCGATAGGGTAGGGTCAGTGTCATGGGTTGCGCTCCTGTGTTCTCAAGCTCTTTTTTCCTGCTCTGGCCGGTCTCCGACCGAGCCAGTTCAGACTGCGCCCTCAGCTCCGCAGCCCGGTCAAATCCGACGCGACCGTGATGCGGCCAGGGCCGGGCACGACTTGCGCCTTGAAGTCATCATGCAGTTCGATGCTGGCCGATGTTTTCAGGGCAATCTCCTTGCCCGCCACGCTATTTGTCACCAATTCCATCCTCCCCTTCTGATTGAAGACACAGCCCACCATGTTGATGCGCGTTTTCAGGTAGTCGGGCAGCGCGTCGTTGCTGCGAAACGCGATCCGGTTGTTCCGCAGGCTCGAATTGGTGAGGGTGATGACATCCATCGGCGTGTTGATCTCGAACAGCGGGGTCGGTTGATCGTGCAGCACCCGGATGTTATCAAACGTAAGCTGCTCCTGCACAGGGATCTCGGCGCCGGGGTAATACGACCGATCGTATTTGTCCTTCGAGAAATGCACCGAGAACCCGATGCGCGGCTTGTACAGGAAGATGTCGCGGAAGACGACGTTCCGCACGCCGGCCGTATAGGTCACGTCGGTCTGGCCCGCGCCCCAGGTGATGCCGTCGAGCACCTGGCTGCCGTGCGCGTGCATGGGCTGGGTGGTCGAGATGTAGATCGTCCCGTCGGGGTCTGCCTGGACGCGGTAGAGCCGGCCGGCCGAGACGACCGTGTCCGACTTCTGCACTGCCATCCCCGGCCGCCAGTCAATCCAGCCGCCGGCCACGATCCGGCAGAAGAAGCCGGTCGTCTTCTCGGCGTTCAAGTCCCAGCACTTCTCTACCACGCCATCTTCGATCCAGCCCATCTCGGGATTGCCCACATCGTAGTCCTGCCCGTTGAGCGCGACCGCATCATCGAAGGTCTGGAACACCCCGTTGCGGATCGTGAAACGCTTGCCGCGGCCCAAATGCACCCCATCCTTGTCGCCCTTGATGATCACATCGTTGATGAGAACGTCCTCGAAGGTGCAGACATGGATGGCATACTGCGCCCGGCCCAGATCCATGCAGCGGAACCGCTCGATACGCAGGTCTTTCACATAGAAGAACGCGAGCTGGCCGTGCAGCCCGTAGGCCAGGAACTTGCGCACGTCTATCCCATTCACGATGATGTGCAGACCATCCACGGTGATGTTTTCGTCGAACGTCCTGGTCAACGCGCCCTTGTTGAGCAGCACATGCGTGAACGGCCCCTGCTCGTCCACTTTCTTGAGGAACACGTCGTTGCCGAAGATCAGCGAGGTGTGGCTGCCGAGGAAAACGGTGTCGGCGATCTTGTAGACGCCCGGCTGGCTCACGATGATCGTGCCGCATCCATCTACGGCGCGCTGGAGCGCCTGTGCATTCTCCGTCCCGCTCGCTTCGGGCGAGAACCCGAAGTCGGCGGCATTCACGAAGCCACGTTGCTGAGTCGCTTTCACTGACATAGGATCTCCCGATTCTATTTGCTGAGTGTCGTGCCCACCTGCCGCAGAATCTCTTGGCTGGGCGCAGGAATCCGGCCCAGGTAGTCAGGCCCCACGTTGAGCAGGTAGTTGATGCTGCGTGCGTTCAGGTGTTCCTTCAACTGGATGACCTTTTCGGCGCTCTTCCAGTTCTGATCGAAGCTCTTGTAGCCCCAGGTGTCGTTCAACGTCGCCGGTGTCTCGAACAGGCCGTCCTTCATGAACTCCTCCGGGATCTGGTTATCGCCCCACGAACGATAATCCCCCAGGCCGTTGCCGATCCGGGAGTTGATCAGGCAGTTTGGCTGATGCTTCTTCACCAGATGATACAGTTCGGTGCTCTGTTCCGGGGAGATGGTGAGCGGGGTGTCGAACCAGATCAGGCAGAGATCGCCGTAGTTGCGCAGGATCTCCTCGACCTGCGGCACGATCTTGCGCTCGAAGCATTCGGTGTAGTTCTTGCTGGCGTTGTCGGGATAGTCCCAGTCGTTGGTCCAGCTCATCACGCCGACGTTCGTGTGGCCGTGCTTGTACCCGCCGCCGTTCGGCTCGTGCCAATCCAGGTCTTGCGAATAATACAGCCCCAGCTTCAGCCCATGTTTCTGACAGGCTTCGGCCAGCTCGCCGATCACGTCGCGGCGGAACGGCGACGCGTCGTAGATGTTGTACGGATCCACCGCGGAGCGAAACATCGCGAAGCCATCGTGGTGCTTGCTGGTGACGACGAGATAGTGCATCCCGGCATCCAGCGCCAGCCGCACCCACTCCTCGGCGTCGAAAAGGATCGGGTTGAAGATCCCCGCCAGCCGGCCGTACTCCTGATTCGGAATCCTGAAGTACGATTGCGCCCACTCGCCGATGAACGGCATCCGCTGCCCCCGCCACTCGCCGGCGGGGAGCGAGTAAAGCCCCCAGTGGACCATCATTCCGAATTTCGCCTGTCGGAACCATTCTTTGTTGCTCATGCTTGACTCTCCGCCGCCAGCGCCAGCGTCTCATCAATCAGCGCCGCCAGCGCGGCGTATTGACCGGCGAACGCGCCGGCAGAACCGGGATACAGGAGGTTGCACACCCGAGCCGAGAAGTCGGCCGGGACGGTGGTGAACTTCTCGACGAAGCCCAGGTTCGCGCCATCGCCCGCGTAGTAGGTCTCGTTCAGGGCGAAGAGGATCTGGATGATCTCATGCACGAGCTTGGAGGTCATGCCCGCCAAGAAGACCACGTCGCCGCGCGCGACCTTGTTGGCGTAGTGATAGTCGGTGCGCCAGTAGCGCAGCGACGCCGTGTACTTGCTCAGGATGGCCTGCTTCAGCGCCGGCGGGTAGATGCGCAGCCGATCCTTCCACGCGGCGATGATGCCATACGGATCTTCGATCACGAACTGGTTGTTGACATCGGTCAGGATGTGGTAGCCCCAGATGGTCCACACCAGGTTCACCGGTTTGATCTCGCCGCCCAGCCAGCCGTCGAGCGCCGCGTCAATCTCGCCCACGGTGCGCGGCCAGACGCCGTCAATCTCGATGCCGCGGGCACGCCAACGCTCGATCGCCGCGCGGCAATCGGCCCATCGCTCCGGCTGCTGCTGCGCCCGTGGTAACGGCTGGTCGGTGAAGAGGCGGAAGTCCACATCGGAGCGGCTGTCCCAGGTGCCTTTGCCGAGCGACCCGCCGACCGAGATCGCGTAACGCTGCTCACCGGCGATCCGCCGGCAGATGGGGATAAATTCCTCGAAGACGGATTGAATGACCGGGGGGAAAGGCATAGCTAACACACCTCCGCAGTGACTCGGTTCTGGCTCAAGTGGTGACAGGCGAAAACGCCAAGCTCACGCCTCACAAACACCACGAGCGAGCTACCTTCTTGTCCAGCCCAGTTTCTCGAGATATCGCTCAAAGGTGAACTCAGGCCGATAGCCGAGCTTTCTTTCGGCCTTCCGAATCGTGCGAAGCCGGTTGGTGCCCTCCCAGACGGAGTTATTGGCCGCCATCAATGCTTTCGCGCCAGGATAGTAGCGCTCAATCAACTCCATTGGACGCTCCATCAAGTCAGGCAGATCCTCGGGCTGAAACGGATTGCCTGCCATGACGTTGAAGGCTTCGAAGCCGTCTTCGGGTTCATAGTCCAAGCAGCGAAACTCCATCTGCGCCACATCTTCCCGTCGAAGCCGGTTACCCAGAAAGTCTGGCCCAGGCTCTGGCAGCCCAGTAAAGTTTCCGGGACGCAGCACGATCGAACGGATGCCATGCCGAGCTGCGTAGTAGCGCGCGATATCTTCCGAAATGACCTTGCAGAGGTCATAGTAGTTCTTGGCCGGGCGCGAGGCCGGATACTCCTCGTCAATGACGCCGGGGCCGTGAGCATATGAGTAGTATTCCTGGCTGCTGAGAAAAATAATCTTGGCAACATCGGCATAAAGGGCCGACCGGTACAAGTGGTGCGTACTTTCCGCGCTCATCTCCCACCAGCCGTAGTAGGCGTCTGGTACCTGTGGGGTGCGAGGATGCGCGTGATCGGCCGTTCCCGCGGCATGTACGACCAAATCTGCACCTCGGGCGTACTTCACAAGGGCGTGATCATCCAACACCGATGTGCGCACGCACTCGCAATCATACGGCATGGCTACGACATCCAGGGCGATGACCGTATGCCCGGCGTTGAGCAACATCGGGACGAGTACCTGGTTGGAATTGCCGGCAGCGCCGGTGACGAGTATTTTCATGCGGACGACACTCCTTGTGAATAGGGTTAGAGGTCTCTCACGAGAGTGGCTTGGTCGAATGACAGCCTTTCAGCTCCTGAGCGCCTTGCCGGCATCCCACGCCTTCGCGACGCGTGCGCCGAGCTTGTGATAGAAGCCGTCGGGGGTGAAGATGAGCGGGTCGAGCGCGGTCGCGTTGATCTTCTTCGGGCCGGCCAGCGCGGCTTCATCCACGTGCGTCTCTACGATCTCCGCCAGATAGAACATCCCCGTGCCGGTGTCCACCTTTTTCACGATGCGGCACTCCAGGTTGAGCGGGCATTCGGCGATCAACGGCGCGCTGATCTTGCTGGCGGGCGTCATCGTCCAGCCGCAGGTGGCGGGCTTGTGCGGGTCGGTCGTGCCGCTGACCATGCCGCAGTAGTCCACCCCCACGACCTGGCTGCTGTCCGGCACATTCACGGTGAAGCAGCCCTCACGGTCAATGAAGGGCGTCGAGTAGTGGCTCTGGCCGATCTCCAGCGCCATCAGCGGCGGGTTGCCGCCGACGATGCCGCACCAGGCGACGGTTAGGATGTTGGCGCTCGTCTCGCCGGTCTTCACCGCCACGAGCACGGCGGGCATGGGGAACAGGTTGGTGGTTGGGCCGAGTTGTTTCTTTGCCATGAGATTCCCTCCTTGGTAACGGAGCCAGATTACGATCCAGTATAACCGCAAGCCGGGCGATTGTGAAGCAGGCCGGGGCCAGGATTTGGCCGAAAAGCGGTCAACACACCGTGCCGCCGATGCCGGGAGTCTGGCCCGTCCGCCGAACCTTAAAGTTTTGCACGCGGCGCAAATTCGCACCGTATTGCCTCATGATAAAACCTTACCGTAGCGCGCACTTGACAACCGCACAAAATAGGCGTATACTGAGAGCGCTCCCAGGGATGGTGGGGGTTTTGCACGGGCAAGCACCAATTGGGACAATTTTGGGAATGCGTTCACAGACGAGGCCCCGGTCATGGCGCTGACGTTGGAAGAAATCGCAGAGGAAGCGGGCGTGTCACGCTCAACCGTATCACGTGTGCTCAACAACGGGCCGCACGTGAGTGCGCGGGCGCGCGAGCGCGTGCTGGCTGTGACGCAACGCCTGAACTTCCACCCCAACGCCGCGGCCCGCAACCTGGCGGCGGGGCGCACGCGTAGCATTGGGTTGGTGATTCCGGTCGCCGTATCATCTCTCTTCACCGACCCTTACTTTCCCCTGCTGATTCAAGGGATCACCTCGGCCTGCAATACCCACGATTATTCCGTCATGTTGTGGCTGGCTGACATCGAACAGGAACGCCAGATCATCAACAAGATCACTCGCAGCGGCATGGTGGATGGCGTCATCGTGGCTTCGGCGCTCATGGATGATCCGGTGGTGCAGGCGTTGCTCGAAGATCACATCCCGTTTGTGCAGGTTGGTCGCCATCCCACGGACGAGCGCGTCAGCTATGTGGATGTAGACAACTACAATTGCGCCAAAGAGCTGGTCGGCTATCTGCTCCGGCTGGGGTATCGGCGCATCGCCACGATCGCCGGGCCGGCCAACATGATCGCCGGGCACGACCGCCGGCTGGGGTATCAGGACGCGCTGCGTGCCCGCGGGCTGGTCCCCGACCCCGCGCTGATCGTCGAAGGCGACTTCCTGGAAGACGGCGGCTACGTCGCCATGCAGCAATTGCTGGCGCGCGCCCGACAGCCCGGATCGGGTGGCCTGCCGGGCGCCGTGTTCGTGGCGAGCGATGCGATGGCGTTGGGCGCGCTGCGGGCGCTGCGCGAAGCCGGCCTGCGGGTGCCCGCCGACCTGGGGCTTGCCGGCTACGACGACATGCCCTTTGCCGCCCGCACCGACCCACCGTTGACCACGGTGCGCCAACCGATCCAGCGTGCCGGTGTCGTGGCCGCCGAGACGTTGTTCGATCTGATCGAGAACCCCCATACGCCGCCGCGGCGAATCATCCTGCCGACCGAGTTGGTCGTGCGGGCGTCAACCGATTTCGGGGGTTGAGAACCGGGACAATCAGAAGGGAGGTGGTGAGCGCAGATCATCTCGGGTTTGTAAGTGCCTTTCAGTAAAACCCCATTCACACAAGGAGGTAGCATGAAATCCCGTCTGTTCGTTGTGTTGAGCCTGGTGATCATCGCCAGCATGCTTCTGACTTCCTGCGCCACACCGACGCCGCAGGTGGTCGAGAAGATCGTCGAGAAGCCGGTCGAGAAGATTGTCGAAAAGCCGGTCGAGAAGGTCGTCGAAAAGGTCGTCGAGAAACCGGTCGAGAAGCAGGTCGTCGTGACTGCGACGCCGCCGCCGGCCAAGCCTGTGGACGCCAACACGCTGCCCCGCAAGGAAACCCTCTACTTCAATGGTCAGCAGTGGGGGCCGGTGGTTGGTTGGAATCCGTACTCCAACAACAACAATAATGCCCTGGCGATCTCGCAGCAGGACAGCGCCCGCGTCGTCATGTTCGAGACGCCCTACCTCTACAACATGCTCGATGGCAAGGTGTACCCGCTGCTGGCTGACGGCCCGTTCGCGTGGGACGCCGGCATGACGGCGATCACCTTCAAGCTCAAGGCTGCCGCCAAGTGGAGCGATGGCACGCCGGTCACCGCTGAGGACGTCGCCTATACGTGGGCGACCGCGGTCAAGTACAAGACCCCGCTCGCCGAAGCCAACAAGGACTTCGTTGACACCATTACCGCCAAGGACCCGCAGACGGCCGTGGTCAAGGCCAAGCTGGGCGCGGATGGCAAGGCGGTCAATCCGTTGCTGGTGCAGGCGTACCTGAGCACAAACTACGTCATCCAGAAGGCGTGGACCCAGAAACTGGAAGCGCGCGCCGGCGATGCCACCAAGCTGATGGCCGATAAGGCGGAGGACGTGGTCTACTCCGGGCCTTACAGCAAGTTCTTCGCCGACGATACGAAGGTCGTCTATGTCCGCAATGACAAGTACTGGGGCCAGGATGCCAGCATGTGGGGCAAACTGCCGGCGCCGAAGTACCTGGCGCACACGATCTTCAAGGATAACGCCGCCGGTTCTGTGGCGTTGGCCCAGGGCGAAGTGGATGTGAGCCAGCAGTTCAACTCCAACGTTCAGGTTCTGTGGGAGAGCTACGGGCTGCCCGTCTCCACCTACCTGCCCAAGCCGCCCTATGGCATCGGCGCCAGCCTGCCGACCGCCTTCTTCAACTTGAAGTCCCCCGGGTTGGATCAAGTTGCGGTTCGCAAGGCGATCGCCATCGCGGTGGATTACCCCACCATCATCGCCAACGCGATGACCAACCAGTCGGCGACCTTCGATCAGGTCCCGCGCTCGCTGATGAACCCGACCGCCGGTGAACAGGCCATGTACGATAAGGCCGCCGTCAAGGATCTGCAGTGGGCCGGCAACGACATCGAAGGCGCCAAGAAACTGCTCGACGCGGCCGGGATCAAGGACACCAACGGCGACGGCTGGCGCGAATACAACGGCAAGAAGCTGAGCTACGTCGCCACCTGCCCCAACGGCTGGTCCGACTGGCAGGCGGCGATCGAAGTGGTTGCGGCCGCCGGCAAGAAGATCGGGATTGACATCACGACCAACTACCCGGAATGGTCCGTGTACCAGACCGTCGTCACCAAGTCGGATTCGCCGCTGCCCGAAAAGTACGACATCTTCATGATGTGGAGCGACGGCGCCGGCCCGACGCAGCCGTGGGGCCGCGTCCGCAAGCTGCTCAGTTCCGAGTTCGTCGGCATGGCGAGCAACTGGAACGGCAACTGGGGCCAATACAAGAACGCGGACGCCGACAAACTGATCAAGGCGATCCCGACTGAAACTGACGCCGCCAAGCTGAAGGCCGCCTACACTGATTTGGTCAAGCTCTACCTGACCGAGGTTCCCTCCTTCACGCTGATGTACCGCCCGCAATCGTTCCACGCAGTGAACGAAAGCGTGTGGACCGGCTTCCCGCACGCTGCCGATGGCACCAAGCCGCCCGTCCCGCCGCTCAACCTGACCGACGGTTGGAGCATCGCGGGCCTCTATAACTTGAAGCTGGTCAAGAAGTAAACCGGCATCCGGGAATCCAGACCTTTAGGGTCTCGCAGACCCTAAAGGTCTTTGTCACAGGAGGTGTTGGGTTGAAAGGCTACCGAAAGTATTTCCTCAACAAACTGGGTTGGTTTGCGATCACCTTCGTCTTCGCCTTCCTGTTGAATTTCATCCTGCCGCGCCTGATGCCCGGCGATCCCGTGGCGGCCATCGTCGCCCGGCAGGCCCAGGGCATGAGCAATTCGACCGGGGTCCAGGCGATTTATCAGCAATACACGGAGTTGTTTGGCACCAACCGACCGATGCTCGAGCAATTTTTCCTCTACGTCAGAAACGTGCTGCAGGGGAATTTCGGTTTTTCGTTCAGCCAATACCCCCGAACGGTCGCTGACGTGCTCGGGTCTTCCATCGGGTGGACATTGGCGCTGCAGTTCCCGGCGATCATCGTCGGCTGGATCATCGGAAACAGCCTCGGCGCGCTCGCGGCGTACCTGAAGGGCGGCTTCGACAAAATCCTCATGCCGATCAGTATCTTTGTCAGCAACTTCCCGGCCTTTGGCATGGCGATCATCCTCATGGTGATTTTCGGAGTGCGCCTGAAATGGTTCCCCACCTCGGGGGGCTATGGGTTCGATTTGATTCCCAGCGCGAGTTGGAACTTCATCTGGTCGGCGATCGTTCACTATCAACTCCCCTTCTGGTCCATCGTGGTGATCGCGATCGGCGGTCAGGCGATCGGTATGCGCTCCATGTCTATCTATGAATTGAATGCGGATTATGTAAAATACAGTCGCTTCATGGGCATCAAAGACCGCAAAATCGTCGGCTATGTGTTTCGGAATGCCATGCTGCCGCAGGTGACCGGTTTGGCGTTATCCATCGGCACCATGGTAGGCGGTGCGCTGGTGGCCGAGATTATCTTCAGCTATCCGGGGCTGGGCACCACACTCTTGAACGCCGTCATGGGCCAGGATTACCCGCTCATCTCAGCGGCGACGTTGATCGTCACGCTCATGGTCTTGAGTGCGAATTTCATCATTGAAATCCTGTATGGCTTCATTGACCCGCGCATCAAGGCGACCCAGGCCGACTAAGGAGAGATGCTGTCATGCAACATACACTCCGCCAGGTTTTTCACTCCGGGAAGTTCGTGGTTGGTTTTGCGATTTTTGCAGCAATTTTGCTGATCGTGATCGTCTATCCGCTGATCATCACAGATTCACCATTGCAGATCATCGGTCAGGGCACATTCTTCCCGCCCGGGATCTATGTGAACGCATACGACAGCATCAACGCCCCCAAGACCTACACGTTGAATCTGGACAACGCCGCGGCGAGGCGCATCGCCAACAAGCTCAGCCCCGATGACCGCGTTGCGATGAAGGAATGGCTCGTGGCCGCCGGGGTTGCCGAGAGTCAGATTGACACCCTGGATACCCAAAAACTGCTGACGCAGTGGAACAGCACTTATCGTCCCGATAAGCAGATCGAGGGGATGACCATTGCGAAGCTGCGGTATTATCAGCGGGTCAACGACTCCATCGCGGGACTGCTGTCAACCGAGCCGGCCATCATTGCGGCCAAGAAACCGGACACGGGCGCCCTGGAGGCGGTCGGCGCCGTCAAGCAGTCCGATTACGTGAATATCAACCAGGTGGCGAACGTGCGGGCCTTACCGCTGGGCACCGACAACTTCGGCCGGGATGTGTTGACGGAATTGGTGCGGGCCACGGGCGTCTCGCTGCAGATCGGCTTTGTGGCCGGGATCATCGCCACCCTGATCGGGTTGACCCTGGGCTTGGCGGCGGGCTACATCGGCGGCCTGGTGGATGACATCGTCATGTTCATCACCAATCTCTTCATCGTCATCCCCAGCTTCGTCTTGTTGATCCTGATTTCCTTCAGCATCGGACAGGATAAACGCGGCGCGTTCACGGTCGCCATGGTGATCGGGTTTACATCCTGGGTCTGGACGGCCAGGGCCGTGCGCTCGCAGGTGATCTCCTTGCGCAACCGCGACCACGTCAATCTGTCCAAACTATCCGGGCACTCGATCCCCCACATCATCCTGACCGATATTCTGCCCTACATCGCCTCCTACGTCGTCATGGCGCTGATTCTGCAGATTTCCTCGGGCATCCTGGCGGAGGCCGGGCTGTCCATCCTGGGCCTGGGACCTCGGACGACCGAAGTGCCCACGCTGGGGCTGATGATGAACTGGGCCATGATCTACCAGGCGCACATCCTTGAGAAGTGGTGGGCGTACTTGCCCGTGCTCGTCACCATCGCGTTGATCACCTTCTCGATGAACCTGATGAACACCGGCCTCGACCAGATATTCAACCCCGCGTTGAGAGACTAGGTGATTGATATGGCAAAAGTTATGCTAGAGGTTCGAGACCTCACCACCAAGTACATCACCCGGTTCGGCGAAGATGTGTACGCAGTGGATCACGTCTCTCTGAAGGTCGAAGAGGGTAAATCGCTGGGGATTGCGGGCGAATCGGGCTGCGGCAAATCCACCCTGGCCCTCAGCCTGATGGGGTACTACTTCCCACCGCTGCACTACACCAGCGGCGAGATCATCATCGGCGGGCGCAATATCACCAGCATGAAACCGGATGATATTCGCAAGTCGGTCTTGGGGACCGAGATCGCCTATATCCCCCAGGCCGCCATGAACGCGCTCAACCCCACCCAGAAGATCATCCACTTCATTGAAGATGTCGTGCAGGCGCATGATCCAACCGAGAACAAGAAATCCATTTATGACCTGGCACGAGCAAGTTTCGAGGTCCTGGGGCTGCCGGCCGAAGTGCTGCAGAAATACCCGGTCGAGCTCTCGGGCGGCATGAAGCAGCGCACGGTGATCGCGGTATCGGTGATCCTGCGCCCAACGGTGCTGATTGCCGATGAGCCGTCCTCGGCGCTCGATGTCACCTCACAGAAGATGGTCATCAAGATGCTGCGGGGGTTGATGGAGACCGGCTTCATCAAATCCATGATCTTCATCACGCACGAGCTGCCCCTGCTGTACAACGTCACCGACGACATTATGGTCATGTACGCCGGGCAGATTGTGGAGCAGGCCCCCGCCAAACAGGCGGTGTTCGATCCGCTCCATCCGTATTCGAAGGGGCTGATGGGCTCGATCATCGTGCCTGAAAGCGGCCTGCGAAATGCCAAATTGACCGCCATCCCCGGCGTGCCGCCCAACCTGAAGAAGCCGCCGGAGGGCTGCCGCTTCGCCGAACGCTGTAAATATGTTCGGCCAGACTGCAAAGCCACTACCGTTGCGCTTTACAACGCGGGTGATCATCGCGCTTACCGCTGTATCTTGTCTGAGAAAACACTGAGGGAGGCCTATCAACATGCACAGTCATAAACCCCTATGCCTGAGCGGATCAGGTCTCACCAAGGTATTTGGGCTTGGCCGAACAAAAACCGTCGCCGTGGATCGTGTGGATTTCGAGTTCCACGAGGGCGAAGTCATCTCGATCGTGGGTGAATCGGGCAGCGGCAAGACCACCCTGGCGAAGATGCTGTTGGGATTGATCAACCCCACCGAGGGTGAGATCTACTTCCAGGGGCAAAAGCGCGATATCAGTACGCAAAAGAAGAAGCAGGAATACTGGAAGAACACCCAGGCCATCTTTCAGGATCCGTTCTCTTCCTACAACATCTTCAGCAAGATTGACACCGTGCTCCTGGATTGTATCCACATGCGCGGCGGTCGCAAGCTGCCGAAAGAGCAGAAGATCGCGTTGATGACGGAGGCGTGCGGCTTCGTCAACCTGAAGTTCGCCGAACTCACCAACAAGTATCCCTTCGAGCTTTCGGGCGGCCAGATGCAACGCTTGATGATCGCCCGCATCTTCCTGCTCAAGCCCAAGATCCTGCTGGCCGATGAGCCGACCTCGATGATTGACGCCTGTTCGCGCGCCACCATCCTGGACTATCTGATGAAGCTGCGCGACGAGACCGGGATGACGCTGATCTTCATCACCCACGACATCGGCCTGGCGTACTATGTGTCGGACAGCGTGTACATCATGGAGCGCGGCAAGTTCGTGGAGCGCGGCTCGGCCGACGACGTGATCCTGCGCCCGAAACAGCCTTACACCCGGCGCCTGATCAACGACGTGCCGAAGATTTACGAGGAGTGGGATCTCTCGACGGTGTAACTCGTCACACGATCGGGAAAAGCAATCGAAGGGGGGTGTTTTGGCCACCGGAGGCGGCCAAAACACCCCCCTTTGCAGTTACTTCTTGGTCACGTTCGCCATCGCGGTCTTCACCGGGGTCGGGTCGAACGCAAAGCCGAGCGCAACCGACGCGGCCGAACTGGCATCGAACGCCTGAACGTCACCTTCCGCGCCCACTTGCCGGCCCTGGCGCGCTGTACCCGCAATCTGGCTCAGGGCTGTCGTGTAGGGCTACCCGATGCGCAAATCACCCCTGAATAGGATTGGTTGCCGGCATACTTTGTACCACAACTGGCCTACTCCACGCTAGTTTGGGGCGCTATCCCGGTCGCTCGCAAACGGCCATTTACAGAGTGTGACCCCATAGTCAACAATATACGATGCTCCGCGTAAAGCGGCCGAGCGAAATTTGACAGAAATTTCACGACGTGATATTATATTCAATATCTGAAAATTATTTCATTCATCACGTAGCGCTTTCCTGACGTAAAGGTGCTAACATGGGCATCTTGTCGAACCAACCGTATTCCACAACCGGCGGCGGGGCTACCCAGATCCCCGCCGCCGACCATGCAGCATTGCGGCTACTCCATCGCGTCCTCACTATGTACTACCAGGAGGGCCTGAATCAAGCCGACATCGCCGAGGCGTTTGGGCTGTCCACAGCGAAGGTGAATCGCCTGCTCAAGCAGGCGCGAGAGCAAGGTATGGTAGAGATCCGCATCCGCACCCCCATGCAGTCGCTCTTCGATCTGGAAGCTCGGCTGCAGAGCGTGTGCGGTGTGCCGGAGGCCGTGGTCGTGCCCCAGATGTCCGATGATCCGCAACTCGTGCTCGATGCCGTGGGCCGCACCGCTGCGCAATACCTGACCCAACGGCTGCGGGATGGCGATACGATCTGCATCAGCGGCGGCAAGGCGTTGTCGGCGGTCGTGCGCAACATCGAGTCGTCGCGCAAGCTCGATGTTCAGGTCGTGCCAGCCACCGGCGGCGCTCAAGGCCGGCACCAGATTGATGCCAACTACTTGGCCTCGGAGTTGGCGCAGCGGCTGGGCGGCACAGTGCATGAGCTGCACGCGCCGGTGATCGTGGATACGATAGAGGAACGCGATGCCTTGGTGAACATTCGGCAGATCAGCGCGGTACTGGACGTGGCCCGGCGGGCGCAGATCGCTGTGCTTGGCATCGGCTCGGTGGCGCCAGGCAGCTCGACCTATTTTGAGTTGCCGTCGCTGCGCGAGGATGACCGCCGCCGGCTTGTGGAAGAGTTCTGCGGTACAGGCGAGTTGCTGGCCCAGATCGTGAACCAATCCGGGCGCCCCTGCGCACCCGACTACAACACTCGCGTCGTCGGCATCAGCCTGGACGACCTGCGCGGCATCCCATTGACGATCGGGGTAGCCGCCACCACGACCAAGATCGCGCCGATCATCAGCACGCTGCGCGGGGGCTACCTGAAGACGCTCATCACCGATGAGGTCACAGCGCGGGGCGTGCTGGAGCAGTGGGAGAATGACCTTTGCTGATGGCTCGCTCGGAGGCGCCAAAATGGAAGCATCTGCGGCAATGACAACTCCTCGGGGGCTGGCGCGAAGACCACGCGGCGCGGTCGCACGCTGGCTTCATCGTGCGTGGAAGTATCGTGAGCTCTATCTGCTCTTCTTGCCCGCCGCGATCTTCCTCATCATCTTCGCCTACGTGCCATACACGGGATTGGTCATGGCTTTCCAGAACTTCTCCCCGCGGCGCGGCATTTTCGGCAGCCCGTGGGTGGGGCTGGAGCATTTCCAGTACTTATTTGGCCGGGCTGGGTTCTTCCAGATCCTCCTCAATACCGTGCTGATCAGTTTCTACAAGCTGATCTTTGGTCTCCCACTGCCGATCATCTTCGCGCTGCTCTTGAACGAGATCCGCATGATCTGGTTCCGCAGGGTATCGCAGACGCTGGCCTCGTTTCCGCACTTCCTCTCGTGGGTGGTCTACGGCGGTCTGATGGTCATCTTCCTGGCGCCGGGCGGGGCGCTGCCGAACACCCTGGCGACCCTGAGCCTGGAGGATCCGAAACTGCTCTCCACACCCGCCACCTTCCGCGGCGTGCTGGTGGTGACGGAGATCCTCAAGGGCTTCGGGTGGAGCGCCATCATCTATCTGGCGGCGATCACGGCCATTGACCCGACCCTCTACGAGGCCGCGATGGTGGACGGCGCCAACCGGTGGCGGCAGATGTGGCACATCACCTTACCCGCCATCCGCGGCGTGATCGTGATTCTGTTCATCCTCCAGCTTGGCCGCATCCTGGACGCCGGGTTCGAGCAGGTGTTCGTGATGTACAACCCGAGCGTCTACTCGGTGGCTGAGATCATTGACACCTACGTCTATCGCGTCGGCCTGGTAAGCGGCCGCTTCAGCCTGGGTACCGCGGTGGGCGTCTTCAAAGGGGTCATCGGCCTGCTCCTGATCCTGGCGGCCAACCAGGTGCTCAAGCGCCTGCGCATGCCGACCATCTGGTGATCCTTGGGGAGGTTTTGAGCCATGCGTCTGTTCCAGCGATCAACCCACCCCGCCCTGCGCGGACACAACCCGATAGCCGATGCGCTGATCTACCTGGTGTTGACTCTGCTCACCATCGTCAGTGTGGCGCCGATCATCCATGTGTTCAGCGTGTCCTTGAGCAACCCCAACGAGGCCGCGCAGATGGGCTTGATGCTGTGGCCCAAAGGCTTCACGCCCGATTCCTATCTGTTTGTCTTCAAAGGGCCGGCGGTGCTGCGGGCGTATGGCGTGACGGCGTTCATCACCGTCGTCGGCACGGCGCTCAACCTGCTGCTGACCACCACGTCGGCGTATGTCCTTTCGCGGTCGGATCTCCCTGGCCGCGGCGCGCTGACGGTCTTCGTGGTGATCACGATGCTGTTCAGCGCCGGCATCATCCCCGGCTACATGCTGATCCGCAACCTGGGGCTGCTGGACTCGGTGTGGGCGATGATCCTGCCGGGCGCGGTGAGCGCCTTCAACGTGATCCTGATGCGCAACTTCTTCCAGGAGTTGCCCGATTCCATCATCGAGTCGGCGCGCATTGATGGCGCCAGCGAGATGCGCATCCTGGCACAGGTGGTGTTGCCGCTGTCTGGCCCGGCGATCGCCACGGTGGGCCTGTTCTATGCGGTGGCGCATTGGAATGAGCTCTTCCGCGGCATCTTCTACATCACCGATCCCACGAAATGGCCGTTGCAGGTGTTGTTACGGCAAGTCGTCGTGATGGCCGACCTGACCGAACTGGGGATGTCGAATCGAGATATGTACGGCCAGTTGTCGGTCAACCAGCTCACGATTCGCGCAGCGACGGTGATGGCGGCGGCGATCCCGATTGCCGCCCTCTATCCCTTCCTCCAGCGCTTCTTTGTCAAGGGTATCGTGCTGGGCGCGGAGAAGGGTTGATATCAGGAGGTGGATGATTCGGCAGAATCGTTTCGACAATAAGTGTAACTCATACTCACTCCAGGAGGAAAGGTCCATGAAACGCTGGTTCTCGGTTCTTTGCCTGGTGACCATCTTATCTATGTTGGTCACTGCGTGTGCGGCGCCGACTCCGCAGGTCATCAAAGAGACCGTGCAGGTGGAGAAGGTCGTCGAGAAGCCGGTCGAGAAGATTGTCGAAAAGCAGGTCGTGCAGACCCAAGTGGTCGAGAAGCAGGTTGAGAAGCAGGTGGTCGTCACGGCCACGCCCAAGCCGCTGCCCAAGGATGCCAAGCTCTCCCTCTCCGTCTTCAGGGGCATGGATAGCTGGGATCCGAAGAATGCTTACGCGCCGTTGATCGAGAAGGCGGTCGGGTTCCCTATCTTCTGGAGCGGCGTGCCCGGCGCCGACTACGTCGAGAAACGCAATGTGATCATGGCGAGCGGCAACTACCCCAACGCCATCCAGTTGGGCGTCTGTGAGCCAGCCTTCCAGCAGTACTACAACGATGGGCTGTTGCTGCCACTGGATGACTACCTCAAGAAATATCCCGTCGTCGCCAACACCTATCCGCAAGAGGTCTGGAATGCGCTGCGCCAGAAGGATGGCAAGATCTACACCATCCCGCGCCTCGGCGGCGTCTACTACCCGCAGACGATCAACTACCGCCGCGACTGGTTGGATGCACTGGGGATGCAGGAGCCGAAGACACTGGACGAGTTCCGCGCCTTCTTGCAGGCGGTCAAGGACAAGGACCCCGGCAAGATCGGCAAAGAGAAGCTGATCGCCTTCGTGCCCAACCGTCTGTCTGGCGGCGGCGGGCTGGCCCTCACCTGGGTCGAACCGGTCATGGCTGCCTTCGGCACGCCCTACAACGCCTGGATCGTTTCACCGCAGGACCCGAACAAGATCGTCTACGCGCCCACCCTGCCCGAGTTCAAGGACGCCCTGGTCTATCTGCGCGGCCTGATGAAAGATGGCCTGCTGGATCAGACCTACCTGGTCTCCAAGGATCGCGGCCTCTTCAAATACTATGCTGGCACCGCCGGCGCCACGACCGACTGGCCGCAGTTCGTCAACCTCCGGCGCGAGGCGATCCAGAACGCCCAGAAGGAAGCCAAGCCGGTGCTGAACTACATCCCCGGTCTGGTGGGGCCGAAGGGCGTCAAGGGCGGCCCGGTGATCACGCCCGATCCGCGCGGCGACTGCAACCCCAGTTTTGCGTTGACCATCTCGGCCAGCCCGGCCCAGGCGGACGCCTTCTTCAAGCTGGTGCAGTGGCAGTGGACCGACGGCTACAAGCTGTTGACGCTGGGCGTCGAGGGCAAGTCGTTCGACGTGGTCAACGGCGTCGCCAAGCGTCGCGGCCGCGATGCGATCTTGAAGGAAGCGCCGGAATACGATCTCTACATGCTGGATCGTCTGCTCCTGATTCCGCACCCGAAGAACATGGTGTTCCGCTCGGATAATCCCTCGTACGCTGACATCCCCGAAAGCGAGATGAAGTACGTCACCCCCATCCTCAACGACACGATCGCCAATTGGGTGACGCTCAACTACGCGGTGAACACCAGCGACAAGGTCATTGCCGACAACATCGTGGACATCCAGACCAAGACCGAAGAGTTCGCCACCAAGGTGATCCTCAACCCGAACCTCGACGTGAACGCCGAGTACGATGCGTACATGAAGGCGCTCAAGCAGACGAAGTTCGATGAAGTGGCTGCCAAGATCAACGAACTGAACAAGGTCAAGGACGTCCAGGCCTCCTGGAAGGCGCTCCAGGCCAACTACAAGGCCGCGATGGAAGCGAAGTAATGCTTCAGCGTGGACTCCCCCTTTCCGGCTCGGAGAGGGGGAGTCCACTGCCCTTCTCATCATGATCCCAGCAACCTCAAGGCAGTACCGAGAGACACTCATGCCAACCAACACTTACGATCTGGTTGTGATCGGCGCGGGCAGCGGCGGGATCGGCGCGGCGCTGGCAGCCGCGCGTGCGGGGCTGCGCGTGTTGCTGGTGGAGAAGAGCGATATGCTCGGCGGCAACGCCACCCGTTGCGGCGTCAACTGCTGGGAGCCGGGTGTGGGCGGCACCGGCATCCCGTTCGACATCTACAACCGCATGAAGCGGATTCCGCTCGCCGTGGGCATCTACTCATCCGGCCGGCATTTCATGTGGCAGCGGCCCGACGAGGCGATCCCCTACCCCGGCGGCGAAAACCTGATTGATCCCGCGCTCGGCTACGCGGATTCGCTGCTGCGTCACCCCCCGCGGCCGATGCCGCGGCCGGAGCTGCTCGAATTCCGCCGGCTTCACAACCACGGCGTCCCGTTCGAGCCGGAGGCGTTGGCGCAGGTGGCGGGCGAGCTGCTGGCCGAGACCGGCCGTTGCATCGTGCTGATGAACACCGCCTGCACCGGCGTTGTGATGCGCGACCGGCGGATCGCTGAGATCAAACTGGCGGACGGCCGCGCGGTGACGGCCAGCTTCTACGTGGACAGCACGGCGAATGTCCTCCTGGCGCAGGCGTGTGGGTGCGAGACGATGCTAGGGCAGGAAGGGCAGGCCGCGTTCGGTGAGCCGCACGCGCCGGAGACCCCGCAAGACCACCTCAACGGTGCGACCCTCATCTATCGCGTCACGCCGGTCGAGTCGCCGGGCGTCGAGCCGCTGCCGCCCGATATCCCGGATGGCTGCTGGTGGGCGCCCAAGTTCCCGGTGGCGGCGATCAACCATTATCCAAACGGCGATCTGAACGTGAACATGCTGCCCACCATGGAGGGACGCGAGGCGCTGACGATGGGCTACGAGGCGGCCTACGCCGAGTGCCTGCGCCGGGTGTATGCCCACTGGCATCACAATCAGGAGAGCTTCCCGGAGTTCCGCGGCTATCGCCTCAACTGGATCGCGCCCGGCCTGGGCGAACGCGAGGGGCCGCGCGTGGTGGGGCGTTACGTGCTGACCGAGCGTGACCTGCTGGCAGGGCTGAGCGACCAGGCGCACGATGACATCATCACGATCGCCGATCACGCGCTGGATACGCACGGCAAGTCCACGGGGCGGGCGGGCACGAGCGAGTTTTATCAGCCCTACGGCGTGCCGTATCGCTGTCTCTTGCCGCGCGACGCCGACAACCTGCTGGTCGCCTGCCGCGGCGCCAGCTTCACGTCGCTGGCAGCATCGAGCTGTCGTCTCTCGCGCACGATGCTGCAACTGGGCCAGGCTGCGGGCAGCGCCGCCTTCCTGGCGCTGGAACTGGGCGTGGATCTGGCCGATGTGCCGCCGGCCCGGCTGCGCGCCTTCCTGCGTGAGCAGCACGTCCAGCTCGACTGGCCCACACCGCCCGACCTGCTCGCCTACCTACGGAATGAGGATCAGGAGAACTGAGGAGTCAATACAGTGAAGCATTACATTGACGGAAAAGTCATCATCATCACCGGCGGCGCCAGCGGTTTCGGCTTCGAGACCGCGCGGGAGTTGCTCGCCATGGGTGCCAAGGTCGTCATCACTGGCCGGGATCAAGATCGCCTGACGCAGGCGGCGCAAGAATTCGGATCGGTGAACCTGTTGACCGTGCAGGCCGACGTGACCCTCACCGAGCATTGGCAGCGCCTTGTCCAGGCGACTCTGGCGCGCTTCGGTCGAATTGATGTGCTCGTCAACAACGCGGGCGCCGGTATTCACATTGCGTCACTTGATGAACAATCGGACGCCGATATCGCTGCCGCACTCGACGTCAACTTGATGGGCGTCATCAAAGGGTGCCGCGAGGTGTTGCGGGCCATGAAGCCGAACGGCCGCGGGCATATCGTCAACATCGCCAGCGTATGCGCCAGCCACGCGTGGCCGGGCTGGTCCGTCTACTCGGCAGCCAAGGCCGGGCTTGTGCTCTTTACGCGCTGTTTGCATCTGGAGATCGTGCAGTGGGGCGGCAAAGCGACTCTCGTCATCCCGGCCGGGGCGAACACCGGCTTCGGTCGCGCCGCCGGCTTCGGCGACGCCCCGAACCCCGCACGGCCCGCCGCCGCCGATTTCGCGCGCACCATCGTGCAGGCGATAGATGTGCCCGATAACTGCGTCATCGAAGAGTTGACAATCTGGGGCACGGAACAGACCAAAGACCTCAACCCTTATTGAGACACCCGATGCATACAAAGGCCCGGAGCTATCGCGAGATTGACTGGCCGCGGCTGCGGTCACGCTACGCGGCGTGGTGGCGCGGCGAGTTGGATACGCCGCTGTTCTACATCGCCACCCAACCGCACGTGGCGCTGGAGCCGCGGCCGCATGAACATGAAGCGGTGAAACATTGGTTCATGGATCCGGAAACGCGCATTTCGCGCGAGGTAGCCCTGAACCGCGGACGCTGGTTCTACGCCGACGGCTTTCCGACGATTGACATCGGTCGCATCAACATCGGTCAGGCTGCGTTCTATGGTTGCCCGGCGCATTTCGCCCACGAGACGATCTGGCTCGATCCGATCCTTGACTCCTGGGCCGGCTGGGAAGAGAAGGTGCGCCTCGACCCCGAAAATGAGCTATGGCGGCTGACCGTGGCCCAGGCGCACTTGGCGGTCGAGATGGCCGCCGGCGAGATGGCGATCACCACTCTCGGCGGCTTCGACGGGCCGCTGGACAACCTGGCGATGATGCGCGGGGTCGAGAACGCCCTGCTCGACGTCCTCGATCACCAGTGGGTCATTTGGCATGCTCACCGCCATTCCTTTTTAGTTTCTCTGTTATCGGAATATGACGACGTATTCGGCGGATGCAAGCACCAGAGCCAGCCAGCGCGTGGCGGCGTTGGCGGGCGCGCTCCCGCCGCGCGGCCCGTTTGCCACCCCACACAAATCCAGCCATTGGCTACGGATCCTGGCTGGCGCCAAGTCCTGGCACGGGGTTGGTAAGTCGGCCAAGATGGCGGCCAGCTCTTCTTTCAGCCAAGGGTGGAGCACGCTGTTCGGACAACTGACGACCCCTTTGGCCCGGAGCTGACCACTGGCTGGATGAAACAAGGTCAGCAGCTTGGCGGTCCCGGCACGGATATACTCATGCGGCTGGCAGCTTGGCTCCCCGACCGGTTGCCAACTGGGGCCCAGGTCGGGGATCGTTTGAAACGGCCCCGCTTGATCGCCGCACCACACCGGCAACCCCAGCTTTTCGCCGTGCCGATAGGCTTTCTCGATCAAGTTTTTTCGCGCTGGCATCCGGGGCAACGACTTCGACCACCCCGGCCTTGCGTTTCCGTTTGACCTTGCCGGTGGCGCACCACGTGCGGGCGCGTTGCCAGGACCAGTTCGCTTGGCGCAGCGTCCGCCAAATCGTGTAGGTGCTCACCTGTGGCAAGCCGTCCGCGGCTTGCCGCAAGGTCCGCTGCAGCGTGGTCAGCGACCAAGTCGCGGTCCCGTCCTGAACCCGGTCGGGCGTGCGCCGCGCTTCGGCCAGAATGCGTTCTTGTGCGGCGCCGCCATACCGGCGCGGCGATCCACCGCCGTGCCGCGGTTCTAGCGCCGGCAGGCCTTCGCGGTTAAAGCGCGCGACCCACTGGGCGACCGTATCGCCAGCATACTGCCCCGCCGCTTGCGCCGCCGCGTGGTAGCTCTGACCCGCGCTGACCGCCAAAATGGCCTTGGCACGGGCCACGTGACTGGCGGGTTCGCTGTGCGCGCGGCTGATTTGTTCCAGCGCAGTGCGTTCTTCGTCAGTTAAAAGGCGAAGCGGATCCCGTTGCCGTCGTGTCATGGGTTACGCCCTCCAATGCAGAGAATGTCGACTGACGGCCCATTATATCACATACTTCTTAGAATGGCGGTACTCATGCCAAATGACCCACCAGGAGGAGGTGCTGGCCCTGGAACGTCGCTTCCTGGATGATTTCCGCACCGTCTATTTCACGCTGCACGACATCATCAAGGACAACCCGTGCGGGATCACCACCTGGAACCGGGCGCTGATGACCGAAGGCCCTGTCCACTGCATGCAGAGCGACTTCTCGTGCATGATCTCGCCGGCGGCGTTTCGCAGGCTGGGCAAATGGTACCTGGACGAGCAGGCAGGGCTGTTCGCCAACGTGCTCTATCACCTGGATGGCACCAACGCGCTGCCGCACCTGCCCATGCTGTGCGGAATCGCCAAGCTCGACGGCATCCAGGTCGTCTACCAGGTGCCGCACGGCAAGCGCATCACCGAGCTGATGCCGATCTGGCGGCAGATCGCAGCCGCCGGGAAACGCATCGAGATTTGGGCGCAGAACCCCGCCGAGCTGGCCGACGTGCTGCCATTCCTTGAGATGCGACCGCCCAGAGGGCTCAAACTCAACCTCTTTCCCCAGGATCGCGAGGCGGCGGACGCGTTGGTGGAAGGCATCGCGCGGTTGGGGTATCCGTTTGAGTGATGTCTGACTATGACTGACCTGCTCTTGGGCGTTGATGCCGGGTTGACGACGATCAAGGCGGTGCTGTTCGACCTCGACGGGCAGACGGTCGCGGTCGCGCGCGTCCCAACGCCACTGACGGCTGACCCCACCGGTCGCTCCGAGATCGACATGGCCGCGCAGTGGGATGCGACGTGTCGGGCGATCCGTTCGGCGCTCGCCCAGGCCGATGCAGACGCGCGGCAGATTGCCGGCATCGGCCTGAGCGGGCACGGCAACGGCGCCTACCTGCTGGATCGCGCCGGCGCGGCGCTGGAGCCGGCAATCAGCTCGATGGATCATCGGGCCTTGTCGCTGCTGAAGGCCGTTAGCCCCGCGGTGCGCGCCGCGCTGCGCGAGCTGACCTTCCAGACGTTGTGGAGCGGCCAGCCGGGGCTGATCTTGCGCTGGCTGCGCCAGCACGAGCCAGCCCGCTACCGGCAGATCGGCACAGTGCTTTTCTGCAAAGATTGGCTGCGCTACTGCCTGACCGGGGTGATTGCCACCGATGTCACGGATGTGAGCGCATCGGGGCTGTACGCGGTGGGTGCGCGAGCCTACGACGCGACGATCTGCGAATTATTAGGGATCCCCGAGGCGCGAGCGTGGCTGCCGGAGGCGCGGCCCAGCCATCAGGTGATCGGCCCGGTGACGGCGGCGGCAGCCGAGCAAACGGGTCTAGCTGCGGGCACGCCCGTGGTCGCCGGGCTGTTCGATGTCACGGCCAACGCGCTCGGCGCGGGGCTGGTGGACGAAGGGCGATTCTGCACGGTCGGCGGGACGTGGAGCCTGAACATCGGCCTGAGCCGCCGGCCGCGCGTCCCAACCGCGATCCGCCAGTGTACGATCTATGCGGACGAGGGGCTCTACAGCAACATAGATTCCAGCGCGACCTCGGCCGCCAACCTGGAGTGGTTCCATCGCCGGGCGCTCGGCGATGGCGCGACCTATGTGGACTTTGAACGCGCACTGACCGAAGCTCGGCCGGCCGCCGCAGCGCCGCTCTTCCTGCCGTTCGTCTACGGCGGGCTGCGCGATGACGATCCGGGCGGCGGGTTCCTGGGGCTGCGCAGCTCGCACGGCCGGGCTGATCTGCTGATCGCTGTGGCCGAAGGGATCGCGTTCGCCCATCGTTACCACATCGAGAATCTGCGACGCGAGGGGCTGACCGGCGATCGGGTGCTCTTCACCGGCGGGGCCAGCCGCAACGCGCCGCTGTGCCAACTGCTGGCCGACATCCTGGGGCTGCCCGTGACAGTGCCAGCCTCCGACGAGACCGGCGCACTGGGGGCAGGCATGGTCGCAGCCGTGGGCATCGGCGCGTTCCCGCATGTGCGAGCCGCCGCAGCTCAGATGGCGCATGAGCGCGAGACCTATCTGCCCGACCCCGCGGTACGCGAACACCATGATCGGCGCTATGGCCGTTTCCTCGCCGCATTGGACTGGCTCAGCGCCCCGCACAGGGAAGACACATGACACAGCTAACGACACAAAAGGCGATCGTCGCCGAGCGCAAGGAACGCTGGCGGCGCTTCTACGATCCGGCGCAGCCGCCGACGCGGCTGTTCCTGATACGCTGCGAGGCCGAGCTTGGCGCGCGGCCGTGGCCGACGCCCGACGCCGTCGCCGCTCGGATAGATTGGGCTTGGCGTAAGTATCAGCTCCAGCTTGAGCAGTTGGCCTGGCTGGATGATGACTCGCTGCCATTCCTGGACGTGTACACCGGGACCGAGATCTTCGCAGCGGCGTTCGGCTGCGCCGTACACTACCCCGAAGACAACATGCCCTTCGCCTTGCCGTTGGTGCGCACGCCAGAAGAAGCCGAGCGGCTGACCGTCCCCAGCCTCGACGCGCCATCCATTGCGCAGCTTTTCACCATCGCCGAGGCGTTGCGTGACCGAGCAGGCGAGGCCGCGCTGGTGCGGCTTGTGGACATCCAAAGCCCAATGGATATCGCCGCGCTGATCTGGGACAAGAACACATTCTACACGGCCCTCGCGCAGACACCCGATGCCGTGTTGCGGCTGGCGCACAAAGTCAAGGCGCTGATGACGACGTTCCTGGACGCCCGGTTCGGGCGCTTCGGCCGGGAAGTTCATTGCCCACTACCCCAGCTACTTCATGCCGGGCGGACTGACACTGTCGGAAGATGAAGTGGGCGCGATCAGCCAACGTATGTTCGACGCGCTGTTCATGCCGGAACTGGCCGAGTTGTCGGCGCGCTACGGTGGGCTGGGGATGCACTGTTGCGCTCACGCGCGACACCAGTGGCCGGGCTTCCGGCGTATCCCAGGGCTGCGCCTCCTGAATCTGGTTCAGCCCGCGCCGGTGATCCACCAGGCGGTGGCGTTCTTCGCCGGGCTGCCGCAGATGCACTCGTATGGCGGGGAAGGCCCGGCCTGGACCTGGCCGGCGCAGTATCCCCCGGATGCGCGCCTGGTCTTCGACATCAATGCTGCCAGCCGTGCCGAGGCCGAGGAAATCGCCAGCCGGCTGCGCCAGGCGTGCAGGTAGAGAGAGGCCATCATGGATTTGGGTCTGAAAGATCGCATCGCCCTGGTCACCGGCGCGCCGTGCGGCCTCGGCCGCGCTACGTGCCTGGCCCTCGCTGCCGAAGGCGCACACGTAGCGGTGCATTACTTCGATAAACGGGACGAGGCGATTGCGCTATGCGGCCACCTGGGCGAGCGCATTGGCGTGCAATCGGCCCCGATCTATGCCGACATCACTCAGGAGGCCGATTGCGCTGCACTGTTCGACGCCGCCGTCGCTGAGTTTGGCCGCGTGGACATCCTGGTGAACAACGCCGGCCTCTGGCCGACCGCGTTCGTCAAGGAAATGAGCCGCCGGGAGTGGGATCATACGGTGGCGGTCAACCTGACCGGGCCGTTCATGCTCTCGCAGCGCATGGTGCGCCACCTGCTGGCGACTGAGCGCCCCGGCAAGATCGTCAATATCGTTTCGCAGGCGGCCTTTCAAGGCGCTACGTCGGGTCACGCCCACTACGCAGCCGCCAAGGCTGGCCTGGTGAACCTGACCGTATCGCTGGCGCGCGAAGTGGCCCGTCATGGCATTTTGGTGAACGCCGTGGCGCCCGGGATGATGGAGACCCCCATGTCGGCCGATGCGTTGGCGGCGCGCGGAGAAGCCTACCTGGAGCGCATCCCGTTGGGCCGCATCGCCCAGCCCGAAGAGGTGGCGGCCGTGGTCGTCTTCCTGGCCTCCGACAAAGCCAGCTACATGACCGGCGCCACCGTGGATGTGAGCGGCGGCATGTTGATGCGATAACAGCACAGGAGTGATAGAGGATGGTGAAATTCGACTTCGCCGGCAAGTCGGTCCTGGTGACCGGCGCGGCCGGCGCGATTGGCAAGGGGATTGCGGCCGAGTTCTGCCGCAGCGGCGCGCTCGTTTTCATCAGCGACCTGCGGCCCGATGCGGTGGCCGCGACCGTGGCAGAGCTGAGTGTGCTTGGCCCATGCCGCGGCCTGGCAGCCGACGTCACGCAAGCCGAGCAGGTGCGAGCAGTCGTCGCAGCTGCGGCCGCGGCGGCCGCAGGGCGCGTTGACATCCTGATCAATGTCGCGGGGATCGTCAGGCAGGGCAAGGTGGAGGAGATCAGCGAGGCCGACTGGGAGCGCATCTTCGCGGTCAACTGCAAGGGGACGTTCCTCTACGCTCGTGAAGTCGTCCCACTCATGAAGGCGCACCGCTACGGCCGGATCGTCAACTTCTCCTCCAAGTCCGGCAAGACCGGCTCGGCGCTGATGTGCCACTACTCCGCAGCCAAGGCAGCGATCATCGGCTTTACGCAAGCGCTGGCCTACGAGCTGGCCGATGCGGGGATCAACGTGAACTGCGTCTGCCCCGGCATCACCGAGAACACCGGCGTCTGGAGCGCGGTGTCGGCTGGCTATGTCCAGAATCTCCAGATGCCGATGGAGCAAGTCGTTAAGCAATTCTCCGCCAAGGTGCCGCTCAAGCGGCTGGCCCGGATCGAGGATGTCGTGGCAGTCACCTGCTTTCTGGCTTCCACGGGGGCGGACTATATGACCGGCCAGGCGATCAACGTGACCGGCGGCCGGGAGATGCACTAACCCAATATCAGCGGTCATTGCGAGGAGCGTCGTTCGCGACGAAGCAATCTCTGCCTTGGCGGGGGATTGCTTCGCAAAAGACGCTCGCAATGACGATGGAGGAACTATGTGGACCAAGACCCAAGTCGCCAAAACCATTGACCATGCCGTCCTGAAACCGTTCGCCACCGATCAGGAGATCATCGCCGCCTGCAAACTCGCGAAAGAATACCACATCGCCAGCGTGTGCGTGCGGCCGACCGATGTGCCTTTGGCAGCTCGCGAATTGGCCGGCAGCGATGTCGTGCCATCGGTCGTCATCGGTTTCCCGCACGGCGCCAACCGTCCCGAGGTCAAGGCGCTCGAAGCGCGGCTGGCGATTGCGGACGGCGCGGCCGAGCTGGACATGGTGATGAACATCGGTAAGTTCCTGTCCGGCGATCTCGACCATGTCCGCTGCGACATCGCCGCGGTCGTGGCCGAGGCCCGGCCGCACGGCGTACTCGTCAAAGTCATCCTGGAGACGTGCTACCTCTCCCTGGCGCAAGTCGCCGCGGCGTGCAAGATCGCGGAGGCGGCCGGCGCCGACTACGTCAAGACCTCCACCGGCTTCGGCGACGGCGGCGCCACGCCGGAAGTAATCGGCGTGATGGTGCAGACGGTGGGTCAGACGATGGGCGTAAAGGCGTCGGGCGGGGTGCGCTCCTACACCACGGCCGCAGCCTACCTGGAGCAAGGCTGCAAGCGGCTGGGCGCGACCGCGACCCAAGCCATCGTGGATGAGGCGCCCGCATGACGGCCCAGGCGACGATGCAAGCGGTGGTCTTCCATGCGCCGGGCGATGTCCGGATCGAGACCTTGCCGGTGCCTGCGTGCAGCGATGACGAGTTGCGCGTCCGCGTGGATGCCTGCGCGGTCTGCGGCACCGACCTGAAGTCGTTCCTGAACGGCAACCCGCGCATCAAGGCGCCGCTGACCATGGGGCACGAGTTCACCGGGTTGGTCGAAACCGTCGGCGCGGCCGTGCCGGGGTTCAGACTGGGCGAGCGCGTGGTGATGGCGACCTCGATCTCGTGCGGCGAGTGCTACTGCTGTCGCCGCGGCTGGCCCAACCTGTGCATCAACTTGGCACCGATGGGTTTCGGCTACGCCGGCGGCATGGCCGAGTACGTCACGATCCCGGCGCGGGCGCTGGGTAACGGCCATGTGGTCAAGGTTCCGGCGGGCATCCCGGCGATCTGCGCAGCGCTGGCCGAGCCGACAAGCTGCGCGGTGAATGCGGTCGAGAATTGCGGCATCGGCCCCGGCGATGTCGTCGTGGTGATTGGGGGTGGGCCGCTCGGAATCTTGAATGCCTGTGTCGCCAAACAATACGGCGCGGCCAAGGTGATCCTTTCGGGCCGGAACACGACGCGACTGAAGCAGGCTGAAGCGTTCGGCATTGATGCGCTGGTCAATCCGCAACTGGCTGATCTGCGCGGGGTCGTGCGGGCCGAAACCGGCGACATCGGCGCGGATGCGGTCATCGTGGCGGCACCTTCAGCCGAGCCACAAGAACAGGCGATCGGCCTGGTGCGCAAGCGCGGGGTCGTGTGCCTGTTCGCCTCCCTGCCCGCGGGGAAGAGCATGCTCGCGCTCGACAGCCGGCCCATCCACTACGGCGAGCTCAAAATCGTGGGCGCCAGCGACTCCAGCCCGCGCCAAGTCGCGGCGGCCGTGGCACTGATCGGCAGCGACCGTTTCCCAGCCGAGAAGCTGGTGACGCACCAGTTTGGCCTGTCTGGCATCCACGCCGCATTTGACCTGATGCAGCGTGGCGAGGCCTTGCGGGTGGTCCTGCGGCCTGCGGAAGAGGGTGTCAGCACATGAAACTCGTTGGGATCGGTGATTTGTTCGTGCCGCGTTGGGCCATCAGCCGGGGCTTTGCGGAGTTGGCGGCGCACGGCGTGCAGGTGGAGACGGTCGAGTGGCAGTTGGACGGCTTCGATCAGTTGCAGGCGATCAACCTGCTGGTCGAGCAAGGCGGGAGCGATGCGGTGGAGCCGCCCGAAGAGATTTTCGCGGCGGCCGCAGAAGCCGAGATCCTCATTACCCACTTCTGCCCAGTGACCCGGCGCCTGATCGAAGCCTGCCCGCGGCTGAAGGTCATCGGGGTGCTACGCGGGGGCTACGAAAATGTTAACTTCGCCTACGCCAGGGAACGCGGGCTGTTGGTCTTCAACACGCCGGGCCGCAACGCCGACGCCGTGGCCGACTTCACGGTCGGGATGATCATCGCCGAGGCGCGCAACATCGCCCGCGGGCATCACGGCCTGAAGAACGGCGAGTGGATCCGCACCTACCCGAACTACCAGCACATCCCCGACCTGCCCGGCCGCACCGTGGGGCTGATCGGGCTGGGCGAAATCGGGCTGAAGGTAGCGCGGCGGTTGAGCGGGTTCGAGGTGCGCATCCTGGGCTATGATCCCTATGCCAGGCCGAAAGCGGCTGCCCAGCACGGCGTGCAGCTTGTCAGCCTGAATGAGTTGCTGGCTGCCGCGGACTTCGTGTCGCTGCACGCCCGCCTCACGGCCGACAACCGCCATCTGATCGGATCGCGCGAGCTGGCGCTGATGCAGCCGACCGCCTATCTCATCAACACCGCGCGCGCCGGCCTGGTGGATGAAGACGCGCTCTACCATGCCCTGAAGGACGGGCGGATCGCCGGCGCCGCGCTGGATGTCTTCGAGAAGGAGCCGCCCGGCCTGGAGCACCCGCTGGTTACGCTGCCCAACGTGACCCTCACGCCCCACATGGCGGGCGGCTCGGTGGATGCATTTGTCAACAGCCCAAAGCGGCTCGCCGCCGACATGGCGCGCCTTTTCGAGCGTCCCGATGCGGTGCGTTATCTGCTGAACCGTGAAGGTTTGGCCGCCTGGATAGGCGACAACCCGGCTCACGCCGCCTCGATCACCTGATAGCCCGTCATGCAACCGCTCAATCCAACGTCAGCCGATACCGCAAATCCGGCAGGAACGCACCCAGCTTGTCCTTGAACCAGGCGTTCAGCCGGATTTCCTCGGCGCCCGCGGCGCAGACCAGAACCAGCCGGTTGATCCCCTGGCGCAACAGTGCGTCTTCGATCTTCGCCGGGCCGGCGGATGGGGCCGGTGCATCGGCCAGGCAGCGGCCGTTGAGGTAGAGCCGGAAGGGCCGATTGATTTCAAGGTAGAGATCGGGCACCAGCGACGGATCGGGCAACACATCGGTGCCGCGCTGCTCAGGGTCGCGATTCACTTCCGATTCGATGAAGACGGTCAGGAACCAGCTCTGGCCTGCGCTGTCTGGCACGACCACCCGGCCGGCCTGCTTGTCCTTCCGCTGCATCCAGCCAAAGACCCCTTCGCCCAGGTTGTTGAGGATGAAGCCGGGGTCGCTGAAGTAGGCGGTCATCGCGGCCTGATCCATGTACGGCTGGCGTGCGATCCCCATGAAGGCCGGAATGCCCAGGTCGGCCGGCGCCTTGCGGTAGGAGAAGAGCGGCGTCGCCAGCCCGGCGCCCAACTTCGCCGCACCTTCTCCGAATCCAGCCGGTAATCCACCTGCCACAACACCACCTCGCCCTGCCCGACCGCCACCCGTGCGCCATAGGTGCGCGACGTGAACGGCTCGGCCAGGGTCTGCGTGGCGCGGGCCATCTTCTGATACTCTTCCAGTTCGCGCCGGACGAAATAGACCTCCCACGGCGTGTGCGGATCCTGCAGCAGCGGCTCGGCGTCAGCCACGTCGAGGGCGTACTGGCAGATCAGCCGATTCACTTTCGGCGGCTGCGTATAGGACGCCTTCTCGAACATGTAGAGATCGTGCGATGTGATATCGGCCGTGAAGCGATCGGCCAACCGCGTCACCTGGTAGACCGGCGCCTCGGTGATCGCGACCGGCCGGCCGAGTAAAGCTGCTAGCCGTTCCGATTGAGATGGCTCGACCGGCAGCAGGATCAGACGCAGGCCCGCCTGTACCCAGCCATGCAGCGCCCGCGCCTGGGCCAGGTCGAGCGCGGCGAGATCGCAAATCAGAAGATCAGCCTCATCGGGCAGATCATTGGCCGCCAACGCCGTGAACTGCACGCCGAGCGAAGATAAGAACCCCTCGCCCGAGGATCCCACGATGACGCGCACATCAGTAGCCTCGGAGAGAGCCGGTGCGGTTGCGCCATATTCCAGCAGGTTGCGCACCAGTTGACAGGCGATAGGATGCTGCGCCCAATGCTCCAGCAGTTCGACGCGGTTCAACAGCACCCGCCCGCGCCCCAGCCGATACTCGACCAGCGCGGCCCAGTTCATACCGCCATTGCCCCAGTCGCCGGCGCCGCATTCGAGCAGGATCGAGAAGTCGCCGCGTTCCGGCTTGTTGAAGGCGTTCTGCACCAGCCACTGATCGTCGCCGGCGTGGATGCTGGCACGATTCCACTGGATGAAATCTTCGGCTGCAAGCCCAGTAAAGACCGGGTGGTCGGGCTGAGCCACGAAGGCGTTGTAGAACTTCTTGCCGGAGAGAACCAGCTCGCCGGGAAGATAGCTGCCCTGCTCCATGATCAGCAGCGACCCACCGTTGCGAACGAATGGTTCCAGGATCGCGGCCGCGCGCTCCTCGGTCTCTGCGAACTCGGGGCCGATCACCAGCAGATCGAGCCCGTCCAGGCTGTCGGGCAGGCGCGGCAGCCAGACGATCTCCGGGATAAGCGCGGCCAGGGCATGGCAGGACGCCATCGCGCCCAGGCAGGCGACGCGTTTGCCGCCGAGGTTCACCGGCTCGGCGCGAAGGCTGGATGGAAGAACCTTGTAGGAGCGGGGTTCTCCCGTCCAGACCAGCCGTTCCCCGTGATACAACGCCAGTTCGAGCGTGATCTGGCTCGCCGCTTCCACAGCCGGCAGCGGAAGAACGAACTCCCATTCCAGCTTCTCGCCGGGCTGTTGGCGCCCGGACCGCTCGCCGTGGCAGATCACCGCCCCGTCGGCGGCGGTCAGACGAAAGGCGAGACGCGCCTCGACCGCGTGCTCGGTGTCGTTGTAGACGCTGACGCTACGCCGCACGCTCTCCCCGCCGAAGAAGGCCGTATCGTACTCGTTGGCGATGGCCGCCACAGGCTGGAACGACTCCTGGATCATCGCGTACGAGGGGTTGGGCCGGAAGCGCGGATCGCCGGCGGCCAGGCCGTTGTTCACCACCAGCGTATGCGCCGGGATGACCCTGGGCTTCGGGCCGGGGGTCGTCAGATCGGGCCAGTCGAGCGGGATGTCGTGATCGGGGAAGGTCCAGGCGCAGTAGTTGGCGATATTGAACGGGGTGAGGCCGGTCACTTCCTCTCGCCGAGCATACTCGTTGAAAAGCTGCTCCTCGCGGCCGATGCTCTCCAGGCAGCGCTCCAGGCTGGCGTAGGCCGCGGAGCCTGCAAACTCGGCGCCCACCTGCGGCGCGACGTAGTGCCACTTGCCGTGCTCACCGAAGATCAGCGGCTTGCTTCGATCCCAGCTTGCTACGGTGCCATCAATGTTGTAGTGCATGGAGACGATCTCGCACGCCTGCGGCTCCACCAGGCGGTTGTCGCCATCGTAGGAGATGGGCCGCGTGCCATCTTCCGCCTTCATCACCGCAGTCAGCGCCGGCATCGCCGCTTTGTAGCCGTCGCGACCGTCCACCCAGCGCATCTCGTTCTGCATGCTCCAGATCACTACGCTGGGATGATTCCGGTCCCGGCGCACGAAGTCACGGAGGTGACTACGGCAGGCTGCCAGAAACTCCGGATGCTCGGCGACCATCGCCTTGCTCGACCCGTAGATGGCGCTCTCCGACACGAGCAACATGCCCATCTCGTCGGCCAAATCCAGGTAGAATTGCGGATAGGGCATGGCGTGCAGGCGGATGAAGTTGATGCCGGTTTCTTTGCACAGCCGATACCAGTTGGCGGCGTACTCCGGGAACTGCTGGACGAAGCCCTGGTAGTGCCAGGCGTCGCCGCGCAGGTTGATGCGCGTCCCGTTGAGGATGAGCTTGTGATCTTCCAACCACACCTCGCGGAACCCGAACCGCACCGTGCGCCGGTCAACCAGTCGCCCGTCCGCCCACAGCTCCACTTCAAGATGATAGAGATGCGGGTTCTCCGGCGACCAGAAGATCGGATCGGGCCAGGGCTGGATCAGTTCGACCTCAGTCGCTTCGCCCGCGGCCACGCTGATTGGCTTCTCGGGCAGCGTCAGCACGACCCGCTCGCCGTCCAGCACGCAGGCGCGCACGATCAGCGCGTCATTGCGAGGCCCGTCGTTCGGGCCGAAGCAATCTTCTCCATGCGCAGAGGATTGCTTCGTCGCAGAACCCGCTCCTCGCAATGACACAGCATGATTCACCCGCACGCGCGCCGAAAGCTCGCCGCGGCGCACCGAGGTCTGGACGAAGACATCCTCCACGGCGACCGCCGGGCGAACTTCGAGGAACACATCCTGCCAGATGCCGCGGCCCAGCCGGGCGAACCACGAGCCTTCCGGCACGAGCAACTTTGGGCCGGTCACCGTCGTCACGCTGCGCCATGCGCCGCACCAGACGGCCAACGCATTCACCTCGCCCGGCCGCACGTGGGCCGTGACGTCCACCTCGATCGGCAGGAAGTTCTCGTTACCCGCGGCCACGCGCACGCCGTTCACGAAGATGACCCATTCCTGGAGGATGCCCTCGAAAACGAGCCAGA